>JBBQHE010000272.1:0-4754 GCA_038323655.1 Acetobacterales bacterium
AGAAGCTCAACCCGGCGATACGCGCCACCCTTCGCGTCATCATTAACGTCGACCATAACGTCAGCCCGAAGCTCCCAGCCACAGACCGACCAAGCATATTCAGCGCCCGCGCCGGAAGACGGGCCTCGGCGCCGCGCTTACTTTGAATTCGTCGCCCGCTCCCAGGGCTTCGAGAAGCTGCACGTGCCCTTCCCGGCCCAGGCGCCGGGGATGCAGGCGGTCGCGGCCGGACAGGTCGATTCGGTGATGCTGCCGGTCGGCGGCGCGGAGGCCCTGGCCCGCGACAACCGCGTGCGGATCATCGCGCTGGCCAATGCGCAGCGCATCGACCTCACCCCCAACGTGCCGACGATGTCCGAGGTGGGGGTGCCGCTGACGACCGGGCTGTGGCTCGCGCTCTACGCGCCCGCGCGCACGCCGGCGCCGATCGTGGCCCGGCTGCACCAGGCGGTGCGCCAGGCGATGTCGAACGAACAGACGCTCGCGGTCTTCCGCCAGCAGGCCGGCGCGCCCGAACCCTCCACGCCCGAGGAGCCGGCTGCCTTCGCCACGCGTGAACGCGGCCAATGGGCGCAGTTGGTCCGCGAGAAGGGCATCACCGTCAACAGTTGAACAGGACGCCGCCCCGGGACCTGACTTGGGGCTTCGCCCCGGAACCCGACTTGGGGCTTCGCCCCGGAACCCGATTTGGGGCTTCGCCCCGGGGGCCGGGGCGGCGATCAGGCGTCCATCTTCAGGGCGGCGATGAAGGCGGATTGCGGGATTTCGACCTTGCCGAACTGCCGCATCCGCTTCTTGCCTTCCTTCTGCTTGTCCAGAAGCTTGCGCTTGCGGCTGATGTCGCCGCCGTAGCACTTGGCGGTCACGTCCTTGGACATCGCGCCGATCGTCTCGCGCGCGATGACCTTGCCGCCGATGGCGGCCTGGATGGGGATCTTGAACAGCTGCCGGGGGATCAGGTCCTTCAGCTTTTCGCAAATCGACCGCCCACGCCGGTCGGCAGCCGACCGATGCGCCATGAAGGACAGCGCATCCACCGGCTCGTTGTTCACAAGGATGCCGATCTTCACCAGATCCCCGTCCTCATACCCATCCATCGCATAGTCGAAGCTGGCATAGCCGCGGCTGATCGACTTCAGCCGGTCGTAGAAGTCGAACACCACCTCGTTCAGCGGCAGGCGGTAGACCGCCATGGCGCGCGTGCCGACATAGGTCAGGTCCACCTGCACCCCGCGTCGCTCGCTGCACAGCGACAGGATGGAGCCAAGGTATTCGTCGGGCACGAAGATCGTCGCCTTGATCCAGGGTTCCTGGATGGACTTGATCAGGCTCGGGTCCGGCATGTCGGCCGGGTTGTGCAATTCGACCTGGTCGCCGTTGTTCTTGGTGAGTTTATAGACGACCGAGGGTGCGGTCGCGATCAGGTCCAGGTCGAACTCACGGCTCAGCCGTTCCTGCACGATCTCCAGGTGCAACAGCCCCAAAAACCCGCAGCGGAAGCCAAAGCCGAGGGCCGCACTGCTTTCCGGGTCGAAGTGGAAGGAGGCATCGTTCAGCCGCAGCTTGCCGAGGGATTCGCGCAGCTTCTCGAACTCATCCGCATCGGTCGGAAACAGCCCGCACCAGACCACGGGGATGGAGGGGCGGAAGCCCGGCAGTTGTTCGGACGCCGGCAGCCGGTCGTCGGTGATGGTATCGCCGACGTTGCAATCGGCGACGGTCTTCATCGCGGCGGTAATATAGCCCATCTCGCCGGGCCCGAGGTCATCCACCGCCAGCATTTTTGGCGTGAAGACGCCGATGTCGTTCACCGGATGCGCGGTGCCCTTGGCCATCAGCCGGATGCGCATGTTGCGGCGCAGCCGACCCTGCTTGACCCGCACCAGGATCACCACACCGAGGTAGGCATCGTACCAGCTATCGACCAGCAGCGCCTGCAAGGGCTTCTTGTCGTCGCCGACCGGCGCCGGCAGGCGGGTCACGATGGCTTCCAGCACGCCTTCGATGTTCAGACCGGTCTTGGCGCTGATCATCACCGCATCATCGGCTGGCAGGCCGATCACATCCTCGATCTGCTGTTTGACGCGGTCGGGCTCGGCCGCGGGCAGGTCCACCTTGTTCAGGATCGGCACGATTTCGTGGCCGGCGTCGAGCGCCTGGTACACGTTCGCCAGCGTTTGCGCCTCGACCCCCTGGGAGGCATCCACCACCAGCAGCGAGCCTTCGCAGGCGGCAAGCGAGCGGGACACCTCGTAGGCGAAGTCCACATGGCCCGGCGTGTCCATCAGGTTCAGGACATAGGTCTCCCCATCCTGCGCCTTGTAGTCGAGCCGCACGGTCTGCGCCTTGATGGTGATGCCGCGCTCGCGCTCGATGTCCATGTTGTCGAGCACCTGCTCCTTCATCTCGCGATCGGCGAGACCTCCGCAGGCCTGGATCAGCCGGTCGGCCAGGGTGGATTTCCCGTGGTCGATATGGGCGATGATGGCGAAGTTGCGGATGCGGGCGAGTGAGGTATCGGTCATCGGTGTCCGGGGCGGGCGGGCCGGGGGGGATGCCCCGGCCCTGCGCCCGGCTCAGATAGGGGCAATGGCCGATAAGGCCAAGGCTTTCAGTCGTGCGCCATGACCTTCACATAGGACCCCGGTGCGGCTTCGATCACCGCGAGCTTGCCCTCCCCGGGCGTGCGGGCCGCGACCTGGGCCTTGTCCAGCCCGACCACCCAGCGCTGCCAGTCCGGCCACCAGGAACCTGCGAGTTCCGTCGCCCCCTCGAACCAGGTATCCGGCGTGACCGGCATCGGCTCGCCGATCCAATGGCTGTACTTGCCGGCCTCGGGCGGGTTCACCACGCCCGCGATATGCCCCGAGGCTGCCAGCACGAAGCGGATTGGCCCCGTATAGGTCTGCGTTGCGCGATAGGTGCTCTGCCAGGGGGCGATGTGATCCTCCCGCGTCGAGAGGATATAGGTCGGCAGCTTGATCTTCCGCAGGTCGAGCTTGACGCCCAGCAGTTCGATCCCGCCCGGCTTGATCAGGTCATTCGCCTGATACATCCGCCGCAGGTAGAAGGAATGCATTTTTGCGGGCATGCGCGTGCTGTCGCTGTTCCAGTACAGCAGGTCGAAGGGGAAGGGCTCCTGGCCCAGAAGGTAGTTGTTGACCACGAAGGACCAGATCAAATCATTGGCGCGCAGCATGTTGAAGGTGCCGGCCATCTCCGACCCCTCCAAAAAGCCCTTCTTGGCCATCTTGGCTTCCAGCGCGGCCAGCTGCTCCTCGTCGATGAAGACGCCGAGTTCGCCCGCTTCCTCGAAATCGACCATGGTGGTGAAGAAGGTGGCCGATTTGATCCGCGTGTCCTTCTTGGCGGCCATATGCGCCAGCGTCGCCGACAGCAGCGTGCCGCCCAGGCAATAGCCGATGGCGTTGATCGCGCTCTCGCCGGTCGCCTGTTCGATCGCATCCAGCGCGGCATAGGGGCCGAGTAGCATGTAGTCGTCGAAGCCCATCTCGGCCAGGGTTTCGTCCGGGTTCACCCAGGAACAGATGAAAACGGTATGGCCCTGTTCCACCGCCCAGCGGATGAAGGAGTTCTTCGGCCGCAGGTCGAGGATATAGTACTTGTTGATCCAGGGCGGCAGGATCAGCAGCGGCCGCTTCAGCACCTTGTCCGTGGTCGGGCTGTACTGGATCAACTGCATCAGCGCGTTCTGGTAGACGACGCTGCCCGGCGTCACCGCGATGTTGTCGCCGACAGCGAACTTGCTGCGATCGACCATGCTGATCGAAAGGCTGCCCTTGCCGCGCTCCAGGTCGGCCAGCAGGTTCGACAGGCCCTTCAGCAGGTTCTCGCCACCCGTCTCGGCGGTGCGGCGCAGCACCTCGGGGTTGGTCATCACGAAATTGGTCGGCGACAGCGCATCGACGAATTGCCGGGTGTAGAAATCGACCTTCTGGGCCTGCTTTTCGTCCATGCCATCGGCCGACGCCGCCATGCCCTGCATGTAGCGGGCCGAGAGCAGATAGGTCTGCTTGATGAAGTCGAAGACCTCGTTCTCACGCCAGGCTTCGTCCTTGAAGCGCTTGTCCTTCGCATCCTCGGCGATCACCGGGGCTGAGGCATCGCCCATCATGCGCCGGGCAGTGTTCTGCCACAGCGTCATGTAGTCCTGCCAGAAGCCCATCTGCGCCTGCACCAGGCGCGCGGGGTTGGCCATCAGCCGCTGCGTCATTTCGGTGAAGGCGCCGCCCAGGTTCAGCGGGTCGGCGCTGCCACCGCCCTGCTGGCGCTTGAGGAAGTCCTGCACGATGCGCTGCCCGCGCTCGGCGACATCGGCCATGGTGCGCGACACGACAGCGGGGTCGGGCATGCGGAAGCTGGCGCCGTTGGGGGTCTCATCCTGCGCCATGGTCGAACGTCGCCTCCAGTTCTTGGTCGTTTCGTGCCCACAGCCCGCGCGGTTACGCGGCGATGGACCGACCTTTCGCCGCACCACATTCTGGGGCACATGCTGGTGCCGCGGGCGGCGACACCGGCCAGCAACCTTTAGGAGCCAAAGGGTGGTGGATCAAGCGCGCGCGCCCCTGCTGCTGCTGTTGGGGCTGATCGGCCTCGGCGGCTGCGTCGGCGGTGGCGGCCGGGAGGACATCGCGACCTTCTGGGACAATGCCACGGGGCGCGCGATGGAGCGTCGCGGCCTGCCGCCGCGGCTCGACCAGCCCTATCCGAACCTGTCGCAGGTGCCGCCCCGC
>JBBQHE010000273.1:0-4694 GCA_038323655.1 Acetobacterales bacterium
TCGGCCGCTACCAGCCTGGCCGTATCGCGCAGCATGACGTCGCGACGGTGAACGGCGAACCCTTTCTCTATCAGTCGCTGATCGGCGCGCCGGCCCGTCTGCTCCGCTTTCGCGAGATGCAACGCGGCGGCGGGGTCGGCGCCTGGTTGCCGTTGATCCGCGTGCTGGGCCGAAGCCTGTGGCGCGCGCCCTGGAATGTGCTGGTGATGCCCGGCCCCCCTCGGCGGCACGGCCCGGCGGCGGTCGTCACCACCGCCGAACCGGCGGCGCCGCGCGTGTTGCGGATGGACCTGGTGCCGGGGCACAGCCTGCTTGTCCGCATCCGCCAGTCCTTGCGCTGGTTCCGCGGCACCCTGGCCGACGACCCCGACGTCGTGTCGGTGGAGGGCCAGCGCTTGCTGCTGCACGGCCGCCGCAGTGCGCTGCGCGTCAGCCTGGATGGCGAGATGATGCTGATGCAACCGCCGCTGCGGTTCCGACTGCGGCGCGATGCGCTGCGCATCCTCGCCCCCGTGGGCACCCCGTGACGCTGCGGCTGGCGCACCTGTCCGATCTGCATTTCGGCGAGGCGCCGGCGCGGCTGATCGAAACGCTCGCGGAGGATCTGCGCCGGGAAAGCCCTGATGCCGTGCTGGTCAGCGGCGACTTGACCCTGCGCGCCCGCCCGGCGGAATTCGCCGCCGTCAGTGCCTTTCTCGCCAGCCTGGGCTGCCCGGTGCTGGCGGTGCCGGGCAATCACGACATTCCGCGCAGCGACCTGTGGCGCCGCTTCGTGGCCCCGCTGCATGCCTGGCAACGCTTCCAGCCCGAAGGGGCTGAGCCGGTGCTGCGGCTGGGCGATACCGTCGTGCTCGGACTGGACACGGTGCAGCGGGCGCATTGGCACCTGGACTGGTCTGCCGGCGGCCTGTCGGAACGCCGGCTTGCGCGCCTGGCCGCACGCCTGCAGGCCGAAGCAGGTCGGCGCATCCTGGTGGTCTGCCACCATCCGCTGCGGCATCCGGACTGGGCGACCGGCCGGGCGGCGCCCTTCGGTGCCGCCGCGGCGCTGGCCTTGCTGCGTGAGGCCGAGGTCGTCGCGGTGCTGTGCGGCCATCTGCACCGGGCCGAGACGGAAGGCGAAGCGCCGCGCCAGGTGATCGCGCCCACCGCACTGTCACCGCGCATCAAGGGCTCACCGAACGGCTGGAACCTGCTGCACCTCGACCACGCCGGGCTGCGTGTTGAGCGACGCGGGCTTACCGACGCGGCACCAGCGTAAGCGGCTTCTGCCAGCGCGGGAGCCCCTTCTTGGTCGCCGCCTCCGGGCGACGCGGCCGGGTGAGCCTCGCGCCGCCATCGGCCTTCACGAGCTTGAGCGTGCGGGTGTGAAAGGCTTCGAGCCCGGGCCGATGCCCGATCGACACCAGCGCCGCCTCGGGCAGTTCGTCCAGCACCATCTGCATCATGGCGTCCTGGTTTTGTTCATCGAGCGCCGCCGTCGCTTCGTCCATGAAGATCCAGCGTGGCCGGTGCAGCAGCAGGCGGGCGAAGGCCAGCCGCTGCTGTTCGCCGACGCTGAGCACGCGATCCCAGCGTTCTTCGTCGCCCAGGCGCTCCACGATCTTGCCCAGGCCCACCCGTTCCAGCGCGGCGCGCGCCTGGTCGGCGGGAATGCTGTCTGGCGCACCGGGATAGGCCAGGGCACCGATCAGCGTACCGAGCGGCAGGTAAGGCCGCTGCGGCATGAACATCATGGTGGGCCGCGGCGGCGTGACGATCGCCCCGGCACCCCAGGGCCACAGCCCGCCGATGGCACGGAACAGGGTGGATTTGCCGGTACCCGATTCGCCCTGGATCAGCACCCGCTCGCCGGCGTGGATTTCCGCCGAGGCATCGGCGATGACCGTGGTGCCGTTGGAAAAGGCGACCTCCAGCCCGCGGAACACCAGCACGTCCTCGGCCCCTTCGCTGACCTCGATGGTCGGCTGGTCGGGGTCGGCGGCCAGCGCATCCAACTCCTCGACCACGGCACGAAATACGGCCAGGCGCGTCGCCGCACTGCGCCATTCGGCGATGCGGGGGAAGTTGTCCACGAACCAGTTCAGCGCCCATTGCACCTGGCCGAAGGCGGCACCGATCTGCATGAGACCACCAAGGGTGATGGCACCGGCAAAATAGGCCGGCGATGCCACCACTGTCGGGAAGATCATCGCCAGCGTGCCATAGGCCGAGGTCAACCACATCAGGTTGCGCTGGCTGCGCATCAGCCGTTGCACCGAAATCGCGACGGTGCCGAACAGCGCCGCCAGGCCCCGGCGTTCATCGGCCTCGCCGCGGATCAGCGCGATGCCTTCGCCACTTTCGCGCGCGCGTGTCAGGCCGAAGCGGAAATCGGCCTCGGCGGTGGTGCGGTCGATGTTCAGCTTCACCATCGGCCGGCCGACCAGCCAGGTCAGCGTGGTGCCGAGCGTGGCATAGGTCAGCGCCGCCCAGACCATGTAGCCGGGAATTTCCATCTCACGCCCGATCAGCGTGATGTGCAGCGCACCCGACAGCGTCCACAGGATGCCGATGAAGGCCGACAGCATCAGCAGGGAGTTCAGGATGCCGGTGGCGAAATCGACCGCGAGTTCTGTCGCCACCCGGGCGTCCTCGGCGATGCGCTGGTCGGGGTTGTCGGCACCGGCCGCGGTCATTTCCAGCTGGTATTGGCGCCCGTCGCTCAGCCAGGCGGTCAGCAGGTTGCGGGTCAGCCATTCGCGCCAGCGCAGTTGGATCAACTGCTTCACGTACAATTGGTAGACGGCGACCGACATCGACAACGCGGCCAGCCCGAGGAACACGAAAATCTGGTTGCGAAAGGCCGCGCCGTCCCGGTTTTCCAGCGCGTTGAAGAAGTCGCGGTTCCACAGGTTGAAGCGAATCTGCACCGCAACCTGCAGCACTGTCAGTACCAGAAGCCCTGCAATCAGCAGCCGGGCGTCGCCGCGGTCCGGTGCCACAAGCCAGGCGCGGGTCATGCGCCAGAAGGCACGCAAGGGGCTGTCGGCCGGGGTCTCTTCCAGGATGCTCGGCTTTGCGGGTGCGTCCGTGTCGCTCATGGGCGGGGCTCCGGCACCGGTTCAAGCGCCCCGGCTTCGGCCCCGATCATCGTCGCATCGATCGCGCTTATGTTGTCGCGGCGCGTGCCCAGCCCTTCGGCCGCGATCCGCTTGCCGGTGTCGAGCCTGTTGCCCAGGGCCGCATGGGTCGCGGGCTGCAGGCGCAGGCTGTCGCCATTGTCGAGCAGCACGCCCATGGCCTCGCCCTGCGGCGACAACAGCGGCCCGACAATGGCCCCGGCCACCGCCAACTGTTGGGTGCCGCGCGCGGCACTGGCGAACCAGGCCGGACGGGCGACGAAATTGGCGGCCTCGGTGCCGGATTTCGCCCAGGCCAGCATGGTGATCACCGGGGCGCTGCGGGCGCGGATCCCCCACACGGTCAGGGGACCGCCCGGTTCGATTGCCGCCGCCAGATCATCGGCATCGGCCGGCGGGAAGACGACCTGCGCGCCCTCGCGGAACAGGCAGCGATCCGTCTCCCCCGCCGGGTTCATCACCCAGCGTTCAAGGCGCCCGCTGTAGGAGGGGAGTTGCGTCGGGTCGAACCATAGCCCGCGGGCGCGCTGACCGAATGCCGGGGCCGCCAGCCCCAAGCCGACCGCGGCCAGGACGCCACGCCGGCACAGCAGCGGCGTCATGCGGCAAACCCACGTCCGCTGATCAGTGTCAGCGCGAAAAGGACCAGGAAAACGAAGAACAGCACGCGGGCAATGGTGCTGGCCGCTGAGGCAAGCCCGCCGAAGCCAAGCACCCCCGCCACCAGCGCGAAGACCAGAAAAACCACGGACCAGTAGAGCACAGCAACCTCCATGACAGCCCGCGCCCCGAGGCAACGCCGCAGCGCGACCGTGGTTGCCGTCATGTGCCCCGTTGGCGGGCCGCCAGCCCGCTCAGCCGATCGGCACGCGCCCTGCGGTGACCGCCTGGTAGGTGGATATGGCCAGGGTCAGCGGGTCGAACGGCTTGCTCATGATGAAGGCCGGTTCGAGTTCCTCGGCCGTCAGCAACCGTTCGGGGTAGGCGGTGACGAAAATGACCGGGATGCGCACGCTTTGCAGGATGCGGCGCACGGCGCTGATACCGTCGCCGCCACGGCCGAGATTCACATCGGCCAGGATCAACCCGGTCGGGCGACCGAGCGCGAAGCGCACGGCCTGCGCCTCGGTCGAGGCGATCGCGCTGACGCGGTGGCCGCAGCGTTCGACCAGCATGCGCAGGTCCATCGCGATCACCGGCTCGTCCTCGATGATCAGCACGTCGGTCGCAGTGGTCTGCTTCAACGCGTCGCGCGCTGCCATCAGTTCACGATGGGCCTCTTCCGAGGAAAGCCCGACGACCAGTCCGGCATCGTCCGAATTCAATCCTTCCAACGAGGTCAGCAGCAACAACTGCCGCGCGACCTGCGTCAGCTGACCCGGCGGCGCGGCCTGTTCACGCATCAAGCCGGTGATGGCGGCGAACAATGCCAGGCGGCCGGGCAGGCGCGGCAGGCCGGCGCGCAGCGCGTCGGCAACCATCGCATCGCCTTCGCGCTGCGTGCCCGTCAGCGCGCGGGCGTAGCGGCGACCATAGGGCAGCATCGCCAGCAGGTCTTCGGCGGCCGGCGGG
>JBBQHE010000274.1:0-4681 GCA_038323655.1 Acetobacterales bacterium
CGGCGCCGCGTCGCACCTGGCCGGCGAACTGCTGAAGACCCTGGCCGGGGTGGATTTCGAGGTCGTGCCCTATCGCGGCACGCCCCAGGCGGTGACCGACCTGACCGCGGGGCGGGTGGATTTCATGGTGGACAGCCAGACCTTGTTGGCCCCGCTGATCGCCGACGGCCGGGTGCGGGGCCTCGCGGTCACCACGCCGGTCCGCTCCCGCCTGCTTCCCACCTTGCCGACGCTGCATGAGGCGGGGGTGACCGGATATGACGCCTCGGCCTGGCAGGCGATCTATGTCCCCGCCGGCACGCCCCTCGCGGTGCGCCAGGTACTGGAGGAAGCGGCCCTGCGGGCACTCGCCGACCCCGCGACACAGCGCCGCCTGGGCGAGATCGGGGTGGACCCCTTCGCCGACAATTCGGCCGCCGCCGCCCAGGCGTATCTGGCCGCCGAGGTGACGAAATGGGCCTCGCTGGTCCGCAGCGCGGGCATCAGGGGCGGCTGACAGGGCTTCGCCCGCGGCCAGCCGCCTGCTAGTGTCGTGGCTTGACGTTCATCATCGGGGGTCTTCGCGTCACACATGTCCGCCGCGCCGCAAACCCGTCTTGAACCTTTCCGCCTGCGCGGGGCGAACTTCAACCTGCTGGTGCTGCGGTTGCTGGACCCGCGCGCCGAGGTGGTGGTCCCCGCCATCGGCGACCAGTTCCGCCGCGCCCCCGGCATGCTGCGCCACGCGCCGGTGGTGATCGGGCTGGATGACCTGACCGCCCGGCCGGAGGAGGTCGATTTCACCGCCATCGTCAGCGGGTTGCGCGACCTCGCCATCCTGCCGATCGGCACCACCGGCGGCACGGCGGAAATGCGGGCCGCGGCCCAGGGCGCGGGGCTGGCTGCGCTGCGTAACGCCGGCCATGACACCGCACCGCCCCCGCCGCCGGCCGAAGCCGCAGCCCCAGTGGCCGCAGCCTCTGCGGCCACAGCCCCCGTGACCACAGTCCCGGGCGAACCGGCCCCACCCCCTGCCGGCCACCAGCGTACGACCATGGTGGTGGACCAGCCGGTGCGCGCCGGGCAGCGCATCTGGGCCCAGGGGGCCGACCTGATCGTGACCGGCACGGTGAACCCAGGCGCCGAGGTCATCGCCGACGGGCATATCCACGTCTATGGCGCGCTGCGTGGCCGCGCCATCGCCGGCGGCACCGACAACATGCAGGCGCGGGTGTTCGCCTTGCAGTTCGACCCCGAATTGGTCTCCATCGCCGGCTATTACGCCGTGCGCGACGGCTATGGCGATGCGCCCATGGGCCGCGCCTGCCAGGTCCGCCTGGTGGGCGAGACCATGCGTTTCGACAAGATCGGTTAGTTCCAGCACAACTTCAGGGAGGCCCCGCGCATGGCGCAGGTCGTGACGGTCACATCGGGCAAGGGCGGCGTCGGCAAGACAACGTCCTCGGCCGCGTTCTCCACCGGCCTCGCGCAGCGCGGCAAGAAGGTCGTGGTCATCGACTTCGACGTGGGCCTGCGGAACCTCGACCTGATCATGGGGGTCGAGCGCCGCGTGGTCTTCGACATCGTGAACGTCATCCAGGGCGAGGCCCGGCTGAACCAGGCGCTGATCCGCGACAAACGCGTGGACACGCTGTCGATCCTTCCGGCCAGCCAGACGCGGGACAAGGACGCGCTGAACCGCGACGGTGTCGCCAAGATCATCGAGGAACTGTCCAAGGATTTTGACTACATCATCTGCGACAGCCCGGCGGGCATCGAGAAGGGCGCGCTGCTCGCGCTGTATTTCGCCGACCAGGCGATCGTGGTCACCAACCCCGAAGTGTCGTCGGTGCGCGACAGCGACCGCATCCTCGGCGTTATCCAGTCCAAGTCCAAGCGCGCCGAGGACAACCGCGAACCGGTGCGCGAACACCTGCTGGTCACGCGCTACGACCCCATCCGCGTCGCCAAGGGCGAGATGCTGAAGCTGGAGGACGTGCAGGAAATCCTGGCCGTGCCGCTGCTGGGCGTGATCCCGGAATCCGAGGCGGTGCTGAAGGCCTCCAACGCCGGCAATCCGGTGATCCTGGATACCGAGACCTCGGCCGCCCAGGCCTATGCGGACGCCGTGTCGCGCTTCCTCGGCGAGGAAAAGCCGATGCGCTTCATCGAGGCCGAAAAGAAGGGCATCTTCAGCCGCATCTTCGGCGGGAGGGCGGCATGAGCTGGCTCAATTTCTTCCGCGGGCGGCCGGAGCCCTCCTCGGCCAATATCGCCAAGGAACGGCTGACGATGATCGTCGCGACCGGCGGCAACCGCCGCAACGGCGACGATTTTCTGCCGCGCATGCAGAAGGACCTGATGGAAGTGGTCCTGCGGTATGTGAACGTCGATCCTTCCAAGGTGAAGATCACCACCGAACGCGGCAGCGACCTGTCCACGCTCGCGATCGAAGTGGAATTGCCCCCCGCGGGGCAGATGCGCCGCGCGGGGTAACCACTCGCTGGACGTGTAACCGGCTTCCGCCGCATCCTTTCACGGTTACGTGAGGGTTGCGAGCATGATCCGATTCGCCTGGGCCGGGTTGCTGGTGGCCTTGCCGGCCGCGGCCCATGTCGTGCGTTTCGAGGAAACCGCCCGCAGCGCCTTCCCGGCCGATTTCGGCAGTGGCGCCTATGTCGTCATCCAAGGCGTGGCGCACGGCGAACTCGACCCCGCCGACCCGCGCAACGCCGTCATCGCCAACCTGGCCCTGGCCCCGCGCAATGCCGCGGGCCGGGTGGACTACCGCAGCGAGGTGACGCTGCTGCGCCCGGCCGATCCGCGGCACTTCAACGGTCGCCTGGTGCATGAGGTGACGAACCGCGGCCGCAAGCTGATCTTCGCCTATCTCCATGACGCATCGCAGTCGAACCAGACGGCGCTGAATGGCCTGGCCACAGCGGCCAGTGTTGGCCTGGCGCGGCCGCTGGCCGAAGGGGCGGCGCTGGTCTGGAACGGCTGGGACGTCGATGTGCCTGCCGGCGGCGGCAACCTGCGGATGCAGGTGCCGGTGCTGCCCGGCCTGACCGCCACCATCCGCGACGAATTCGTCTTTGGCACGCGACTGCCCGCAACGGCGACCGTGGCGCCGCTGTCCTACCCCATCGCCGACCCGGCAGCGCTGCGGCTGACGATGCGCTGGACCCGTGCGCAGCCGCCACAACCGGTGGCCTTTGCAGCCGCCGGGCCGCAGGCGATCCGCATCGACGGCATCCAGCCCGGTGCGATCTATGAGGCAACTTACCGCGCGCGCGATGCGCGGCCGCTCGGCATCGGCTTCGCCGCGACCCGCGACGTCGCATCCTGGATGCGCCACGGCGGGGCGCCGATGGCGGATCTGCCCGTGCAGGCGGTGCTGGGCGTCGGCATTTCGCAGTCAGGCCGGTATCTGCGGCACCACATCGACCTCGGCATGAACGAGGATGAGCAGGGTCGCCGGGTCTTCGACGGCGTGCTGGCGCATATCGCCGGCGCCGGGCGGGTCTTCATCAACGAGACCTTCGCCCAGCCCAACCGCACCGCGACCTGGCACGAGGATTTTGGCTTTCCCGAAAACTGGTTCCCGATGGCGGCAGGCCCCACGCGCGACCCCGCCACCGGCCAGGTTTCGGCCCTGCTGCGCCGCCCGGCGACCGACCCGCTGGTGATGGAGGTCAATACCTCGACCGAATACTGGCAGAAGGGTGCCAGCCTGGTGCACACCACGCCCGACGGCAGTGCCGACCTGGCTGAGGCTGCCGGCGTCCGCCACTACCTGGTCGCGGGCACCAAGCACGCCGGCCGGGCGGGACAGACTGCCGCCCCGGGCCGTTGCGCCAACCCGAACAATCCGCACAGCGCGGGGCCGCTGCTGCGGGCGCTGCTGGTCGCACTCGACGCCTGGGTGGTCGAGGGGCGGCCGCCGCCGCCATCCCGTATCCCACGCCTCGCCGATGGCACGCTCGTACCGGCCGAGACGGTGCTGTCGGGCTTTCCGCCGGTGGGCCACCTGCCCCCCGGTGTGACGCCGGTGGCGCCGGTGACCGACTGGGTTGCGGGTGCGCGCCCGGGCGTCGGCTGGCGACCGCTGGTGCCGGCGGTCGATGCGGATGGCAATGAACGCGCCGGCGTCCGCCTGCCGGACATCGCTGCACCGCTCGGCACCTACACCGGCTGGAACCTGTATCGCGCCGAGCCCCTGGCCCGCGAACCCTGCGACCGGGAGGGCAGCTTCCTGCCCTTCGCCCGCACCGCGGCCGACCGCGCGCCGGGCGACCCGCGCCCCAGCATTGCCGAACGCTGGCCAAGCCAGGCCGCCTTCATCGCCGCGACCCGCGCGTCCGCGGCGGCGTTGGTCACCGACCGCCTGCTGCTGGAAGACGACGCCGCGGCCTATCTTCGTGGCGCCGAGGCGCTGGCGCGGCTGTGGGACCAGCGTGGGGCGGCGCAACCCTGACCGCGCGTCGGCGGGCTGTGTGGCCCGCGGTGGCCGCATTTCCTTCCCCGCAGCCCGGCTGGCCGCGTCCCGGCGTTATTCGATCCGGATGTTCGCGGTGCGGATGATCGTCGCAAACACCTCGCGCTGATCGCGCAGATGCGCGGCCATGGCGTCGGTGCTGCGAAACTCGGGTTCGATGCCCAGTGCCACCAGCCGCTCGCGCGCGGCCGGCCCGGCCATGCC
>JBBQHE010000275.1:0-4631 GCA_038323655.1 Acetobacterales bacterium
CCCGCGCCGACCTGGCCCGCCAGCGCCTTCAACCCCGCCCCCGCCACCGGCGACCTGGTTCTGCCCATGCCCTGCGGCGGCGCCATGGCGTTCCGCCGCATCGAAACCCCCACCGGCGATGGTGCGCTGGACGACCGGCCCGCCCTGGTCGGCAGCCCGGAAGCCGAGACCGGCTATGTCGAATACCTGCGCCGCGTGTACCTCGTCGGCCCCTTTGGTGGTGGGCCGCAGCCGCGGCATTTCTTCATGGCCAAGTATGAGGCGACGCGGGCGCAGATCGACGCGCTCCGCCTCCCGCAATGCGCTTCGGCCACCACCCCGGCCGCGCGCCTGCCGGCGGTGGATCTGTCGTGGTTCGAGGCGATGGAGGCGGCGCAGGCCTATTCCGTCTTCCTGCTGCGCAACGCCCGGGCGCAACTGCCGCGCCGCGGCCAGGCCCCGGCCTTTGTCCGCCTGCCGACCGAAGCGGAATGGGAATACGCCGCCCGTGGCGGTGCCGCGGTCAGCGAGGCCGCGTTCCAGGGCCGCGTCTTCCCGATGCCCGAAGGCGGCCCCGAAGCCTACGCCTGGTTCCAGGGGCCGCGCAGCGCCGCGGGGCGATTGTCGGCGATCGGGCTGAAGCGGCCGAACCCGCTCGGGCTGCACGACATGCTGGGCAACGCCGCCGAATGGGTGCTGGACCCGTTCCGGTTGAATCGCGTCGGCCGCAACCACGGCCTGGCGGGGGGCCAGGTCGCGCGCGGCGGCGATTTCCGCACCACGACCGAAGGGCAGTTGCGGTCCAGCCTGCGGGTGGAATACGCGCCCTTTGTCGCCGATACCGGCGAACCCACGCGCCTGGCCACCATCGGCACCCGCTTTGTGCTGGCGGCCCCGACGCAAGGCAGTCTGGCGGACGCCACCAGTTTCCGCGAAGCCTTCCAGGCGGAAAGCCGCGCCCGGGCGACACCGGGCGACGATCCGGCCGCCTTGCTGGAAGCCCTGCGCCGCGACCAGGCCGACCCCAACATGCTGGCGGCGCTCGACCGGCTGGGGGCTGCCTATGCCCGCGAAACGCGGGACCGCGCCGATCGGGCGCGGGTCGCCGCGCGGGCGCAGATCCAGGCGGCGGCGGTGCTGGCGCGGAGTGTCTTTGTCGCCGATCAGCGCGCCAACGCCTTGCAAACCATGGTGGACAACCCCGCCGCCGTCGGCGGCAGCGCGCAGCAGGCCGGCGCCTGGCGGCCGATGCTGGCGGGTGTGCGGGCCGAGGTGGAGGGCGGCGTTCGCGCCTATGCCGCCATCATCGCCCAGCTGGCCCAAGGCACCGACGTGGCGGTGCCACAGGAGGCCGAGGTGGTGCAGCAGGAATTGCGCGCCCAGCGCGTGCCGGAACTGGCGGGGCCGGTGGCGCTGGTCGCGCGCCACGCCCAGGCTGCGCGCGGCGGAGGCCTGCCGCCCATGGCATCGCTGCGAAGTGATATCCTGCGGGATGCTTCGGGCCGCTGAGGCGCACACTGTCCTGGCGAGGCCGCAATCGGCGCCCTATCTAGGGCTTGCGCGGGTCCTGCCGCGCTGTCCGAGGAGGCCTTGCTTGCGGATCCCGCTTTGCGCCCTGGCCGCCCTGTCGGTCCTCGCCGCCCCGGCCGCATGGGCGCAGACTTTTGACGGCGACTGGTTCGGCACGGTTGATTGCGTGGCGCGCGACGTGTTCGACCGCGGCAGCACCCAGGCGCGCGGGTCGGTCGTGAATGATGTGCTGACGCTCCGCTTTGCCAGCGCCACCCTGGGCCAGGCCAGTGTCTCGGGACGCATTGTCGAGGCCGGTCCGGCGCGGCTGCTGCGGCTGGAAGGGAGCTTGCCGCGCGGTGGCTTCGCGACGTTCGACGGGGTGGTGGTCACGCCCCGGCAGATCCATGCGCGCGGCGTGGTGGGCGAGACGGCCTGCAACGTGAACCTGACCCCTGCCCGGGCACCGGCCGAGGCCGCGGCGCCGCGGGCCGAACAGCCCCCGTTCGGCCGCGCCGTCCCGCCCGCGCCGCCAGCTTATGTGCCGCCGCGGCCGAACACCTGGCCGGCCCCGAACACCGTGGCGCCGAACGCCGCCCCTCCGGGCAAGTTCGCCGCCCCGGCGCCAGCACCGCCGCCCGAGCGGCCCCGCGCCGGGGCCAGCATTCAGGCGCCGCAGCCGATCGACCGGCCGGCGCCGGGGGCGGCGGTGACGGGGCTGGCGCCACCGCCGCAACCGCCGCCGACGGCCCAGGCACCGGCGCCGCGGGTAGTGCCGGCGGCTCCGCCACCCACGCCGGCACCGCCGGCTGCAACCAATCCGCAGGTCGCTGACCGCTTGGCCTGCGCCCTGGCCGGGACCTGCGGCCCGGCGGGTGCGGCGCCGGCGCGGCCGTAGGGCCGGGCACGCGCTTTTCGCTGGCGGTCGGGTTCGGGCCGTAACCCCAGTCGTGAAGACCGCCAACCGGGACCAGGCGGCCGCGTCCCGGGGCAGGCGCAGCAAGGGTAGACATCAGAGGCGCAGCGCGCGCGGTTGCGCCTTCAAGACCACGCGCGCAGGCGGCGTCGCACGGCTGTCGGCCTTTTGCCGAACAGGGGCCGCCCAAGGATCGCGGCGGTTGGGACTCGCTACGGCCCCGCCCCACGGCGCTTGCGGGCGGCCGCCACCACATTGACCAGCAGGATGCCGACGCAGCCGGCCAGCAGTGCAGCGCCCGCGGCGGCCATCGTCACGCCGGACACGACCAGCATCAGCAACCCGACCAGTGCGCACCAGACCACCAGGGCCAGAGCCAGCGAGCCGTCATCGACGAACAGGCCGATGATCTCGTGCAGGATGGCGCGCAGCGTTCCCATCACCGTGCCTCCATCGGCTGCGCGGGCGCTGCGGCCAGCCGCACGCCCAGCAGCGAGGCGCCCAGCAGCACCACCGCGATGCCGATCAGCGCCAAGTCCTGGCCGGGCCATGCGATGCCCATGCCCTCGCCGGTCCAAAAAATCCCGAAAGCGGAGATCAGCACGCCGACCGCGAACTTCAGCGTGTTTTCCGGCACCCGCGCCAGCGGCTTGTGGATGGCGACGGCGGCGATGGTCACGAGCACGGCGGCGGCCAGCGCACCCAGGGCGGCCGGGCCGATCAGCACGGGGCTGCCGGCGGCCACCGCCAGCACCAGGAAGGCCACCTCGACACCTTCCAGCAGCACGCCCTTGAAGGCGGTGGCCGTGGCGATCGGATCGACGCCCCAGCGCTCGGTGGCCTGTGCGAGCTTCAGGTTGGCGGTCTCGCTCTTGAAGATCGCCTCCTCATCATGCAGCGGGATCACGCCGGCGCCGCGCAGGATCGCCTTGCGCAGCCAGCGCATGCCGAACAGCAGCAGCAGGATGCCGACGAAAAGTTGCAGCGCCTGCTCCGGCAACTGCGACAGTGCCGGGCCGAGTGCCAGCACCAGCACCACCAGCGCCGCGAGCGCCAGGCCCGTGCCGACGAAGGCCGATTTCCAGCCGCGCACGGTGCCGACGGCCAGCACGATCGTTGCCGCCTCCACGCACTCAACCAGCGAGGCGAGAAAGGCGGCGGAGACAGTGGGCGCGAGTTCGATCCAGGTCATGGCTTGCCACTCCGATGCGCGAGGCGGTGTTGGGTCAGCGCGTCCTGGAACGGCCGGCCTGCCGCGACGGCCTGGCGATCGAGGCCGACATCCAGCAGCAGGCGATCGTCCATTGCGCCGAGCCGGCGTCGGTCAGCCGCATAGCGCGCGGCCTTGGCCAGGGGGCTTTCATCGGGTTGGCGAGGCAGCGGCCAGCGGCGCAGGGCGTGCGGTGGAGCGAAGGCCACCAGCCAGGCGCTGCGCGATGCGTCAGCCGACATCGTGGCGGTTCCCGGTGATCGAGGCTCGCAGGTCGTTCAGCCGGTCCAGCGCCGCCAACGCGCGGGGTCCGTCGGCGGCGGCCAGGCCCAGGATGATCGCCTCCAGCGCCACCAGCGTCGCGCCATGCAGCGCAACCCGTCGGCCGCGGGCGCGTCGTGCCGGCACCACCACATCGGCGTGGCGGGCCAACGACCGGTCCAGGCTGTCGGTGACCAGCACGATCGGTAGCGCCAGCCGCCGCGCCTCGGCGAACAACACCACGACTTCGCGGTAGGCGTGGCCATAGGCGAGGACGAGCAGGACATCGCCGGGTCCGAGATCGAGCATCTGGTCCGCCAGCCCGATCCCGGCCGCATCCAGCGCGCGGGCCGTGCGCCCGCTGCGCGCCAGCAAAGTGGCGACATAGCGGGCCAGCGCCGCCGAGGGGCCGATGCCGAACACCAGCACGCGGTGCGCGGGATGCAGGGCGGCCACGGCGGCACGCAGCGTGGTGCGGGCTTCGGGCGTGGCCAGCGCCTCGACAGCCTCGCGCTGCGCCGCGATGGCAAGGTCGATGGCGCGGCCCGGTTCCTCGCCAGACTCGGCCAGGGTGCGGCGCATCGCCTCGGCCGGGGTCGCGGGGCTTGCGGCCAGCGCCGCGGCCAGGGCGCGCTTGAGTTCAGGCAAGCCGCCGAAGCCCATGGCCTGGACGGTGCGCACCACGGTCGCGTCGGAGGTGCCGGTGCGGGTGGCCAGTTCGGCCGCGGACAGCGACAGCGCCAGGGGCCGGTTGTC
>JBBQHE010000276.1:0-4628 GCA_038323655.1 Acetobacterales bacterium
GGGGGGCGGGGGGGGGGGGGCCAGGGTGACGTCCACGCGTTCGGCCGCGAGACGCGCGTCCAAAGCGGCGGCGTCCAGCACCAAGCGTCGGGCGTCGAGAGCCGCCTCCAGCGCCGCCTTGACCGCGTTGACCGCGGCCCCGCGTTCGCGCCGCTGGTCGGGCGGCACGCTGCCCAAGGCCTTGAGCAGGGCGCTGACCGCGCCGCTCTTGCCCAGGGCCGCGACGCGCACGGCGTCCAGCGCCCGCAGGTCGGCGGCGGCGGCGATTTCGGCAAGGAAGCCCGCTTGCAGGCTGGTCAGGTCATCGCTCATCGCAGGTCCAGACATGACAAGGGCCGCGCGTGTCGGTCTGACACACGCGGCCCCGATGCTTCCGAAGAAGACGTGTTCAGGCGGCCGGGGTCGCGACGGCGGACGTATTCAGGGCGGCCGCCTGTTACCCCAGGGCCGATCAGGCGGCCGGGGTCGCGACAGCGGCCTTGGCCGCTTGCACCAGCGCCTCAAGCCCGGGGGCGTCGTCCATGGCGATCGCGGCCATGGCCTTGCGGTCCAGTTCGATCCCGGCGGCCTTCACGCCGGCGATGAACACGGAATAAGTCATGCCGTGTTCGCGGACGGCGGCATTGATCCGCTGGATCCACAGGGCGCGGAATTCGCGCTTCTTGTTGCGCCGGTCGCGGTAGGCATAGCGAAGCGCCTTCTCGACCCGCTCAAGTGCGGGGCGATAGGCGGTCGATGACCGGCCGACGTAGCCCTTGGCAAGGCCAAGGATCTTCTTGTGGCGGGCGTGCTTGGTTACGCCGCGTTTGACACGTGCCATCTCGCGCTCTCCTTACCGGTCCAGGCCATAGGGCAGCCACTGCATCACAGTGCGGGCGTCCATCGGCGTCAGCACCTGGCTGCCGCGGCCGGCGCGCTTCATCTTCTGCGGCCGGTTGGACAGGCCATGGCGCTTGTTGCCCGGGCCGGCGAGAACTTTTCCGGTGGCGGTGATCTTGAAGCGCTTCTTGGCGCTGCTTTTGGTCTTACGCTTGGGCATTTCGGTCCTCCTGGATCGGCCGGAAGTGGCCGGGGGGACGCACCACGCCGCCAGGATGGCGGGGACGCGCAACGCCACGGCCGGGCATGCCCCAACGGGCCCGGACGCGTGGCGAGGCGGCGATATAGACCGGGCCGCCGGTCGGGGCAAGCGCGCAACTTGTCGTGAAACGTGATCGAAGTCACCAACAGCGCCGAAACACACGTCCTAGCGTTCGGGTCTCCAAGAACCCAAAAAGGGGCGTCACATGTCAGGTCACGGTTCCATACCGCCGTCCAACAAGACTGTTCGGACCGGCAATCTCCGCAGCGCCGATCCGAAGTTCAAGGTCGGCCGCTTCGGGCACATGTTCCCCTCCACCCTGGAACGCCCGCCCGCGGTCAGCACCGCGGCGCTGACGCAACTCGCCGATGCGATGAAGGACGTGCGGCCGGAAAGCGAAGGCAACAATCCGAACGTGCCGGCGGGCTATACCTATCTCGGCCAGTTCATCGACCATGACATCACCCTCGACCTGTCCTCGCTGACCGAGGCGGACCGCGATCTCGTGGGCGAGAACAACTTCCGCACGCCGCAACTGGAACTCGACAACCTCTATGCGACGGGTCCGGGTGGCGATGCCTCCCCGCAACTGTTCGACCGTGCCAACCCGGGCAAGTTCCTGATCGGCCGCAACGGCCCGGGCGGGGTCGGTGATCCGCATGTGAAGGCCGACCTGCGCTTCGACCTGCCGCGCAACCAGCAGGGCATCGCCCTGATCGGCGACGCCCGCAACGACGAGAACCTGATCGTCTCGCAGACCCACCTCGCACTGCTGAAGTTCCACAACGCCGTCTTCGATCATGAAGGCGGCGGCGACTTCGCCACCACCCGCCGCCTGGTGCGCTGGCACTACCAATGGATCGTGCTGCACGACTTCCTGACCAAGCTGATCGACAACAACGACTTGCAGGACGTGCTGACCGGGGGCCGCCGTTTCTACCTGCCGGAAATCCAGAGCGACTATGAAGAGGCCTATATCCCGGTGGAGTTTTCGGGTGCGGCCTATCGGCTCGGCCATTCGATGGTGCGCGAGCAATACAGCCACAACCGCGCCTTTCGCCCCGGTGCCGGCCCCGCCACCTTCGATTTCCTGTTCCATTTCACCGGCAAGTCGGGCGGCGTGGTCGGCGAGATGGCCAATGGGCTGACCCCGGCAGAAGGCGCGGCGCTGGCCGGGCGGATGAAACTGCTGCTGCCCTTCGTCTTCCCACAACTGCCCGGCGACTGGATCATCGACTGGCACCGCTTCTACGACCTGGGCGCGCCGGCGGCCCCGCCGGCGCAGGCGACGCCGGCCGCCAACGCCTTCTTGCTGAACCATGCGCGGCTGTTCGACCCCTTCCTGGTGCCCGCGCTGCACACGCTGCCGGGCGGCGGCGGGTCGCTGCCGCTGCGCAACCTCCAGCGCGGCTACCGGCTGGAACTGCCGAGCGGCCAGGCGGTGGCGCGGCACATGAATGTCCGGGTGATGACCGAGGCTGAGATCACAAAGGGGCCGGACGGCCAGGCGCTGAAGGCGATCGGGCTGCAGGCCGCGACACCGCTCTGGTACTACATCCTGAAGGAAGCCCAGGTGTTGGGCGATGGCGGCAACCGGCTGGGGCCGGCCGGCAGCCGGATCCTGGCCGAGGTCTTCGTCGGCCTGTTGCAGACGGACCCCGAGGCCTTCCTGCACAAGGACCAGCAGCCTGGCTGGACGCCGACCCTGCCGGCCGCCTTCCCCGGTACCTTCGCCATGGCGGATCTGCTGCGCTACGTGGAGGCCAAGACCGGCGGTTTCCTGAACCCGATCAATGAGGCGGCGAACCTCAACCCCTGATCGGCGCTTCGCGGCACAGCTGCTCGCCGTGACGCTGACACATGGGCGGATTGGCCCGCGGGAAGGAAAGCCTGGTCCGGGGTGCGCTGCGCGCAGCCCGGCGTCCTGACAGCCCCTTCCGCAAGCGGCCTTGACCGCGGCCCCGCGCTCGCGCGGCCCGGTGCCGGGCGCCTGAAGATGCGGTGCGACCGCGCCGCATCGCCCAAGGCCGCAACCAGCACGGCGTCGCGTGCCCGCTGGTCGTGGGGCGGCGTAGATGTTCGCAAAGCGCAGGTCGAAGGGCCACACATGACAAGGGTCGCGCGTGTTGGTGTGACACACGCGGCTACGGCAGCCTCGCTGCGCATGGCGGGCCATCCCGGGCAGGGGCCGGTGGCCGCTTCCTCGACACGACGATGAGCGGCACGCCTGGCCCCAGCGAACCGCGGGGCCCGCCGCGGGGGGGATGGCGCTGCAACCCAACGCCCCCAGGATTCCGCGCCGCAGGCCGCTGCCACGGGCGCGTTGACCCTGTTGCCTGGACCCCACGCAATGCCGTCGCTGCACCTGACCTGTCCGGTGCACGACGCAGGCCGCGCGCGACCGGCCGCAGTCCGGTCACATCACGCAAACAGGATCCCGAACAGCGCCGGATCGTTGTTGCCCTCCAGGACCGAGAGGGATCAGCCTAACCCGATGACCGACATGAATAATTCCCCACCGATCAACCGCAAAAACCGACTCGAGAGCTTTTATATAAACGCATAATTGAGCGTTTCGCGCCGGCCCAAGCCGGCTGCGCCCATGTCCCCGCCGGGCTCAGGGGTCTGGAACCTGCGCCGTACGCAGCGCATATCGGCGCCATGACCATCCCCTTCCGCAAAATGCACGGCCTCGGCAACGACTTCGTCGTGCTCGACGCCCGCGCCGCCGCCCTGCCGATCGATGCCACCGCCGCGACGGCGATCGGCGACCGCCATCGCGGCATCGGCTGCGATCAGATCATCATCATGGAACCGCCCGGGATCGGCGCCGATGTCTTCATGCGCATCCGCAACCCCGATGGCTCCGAAGCCGGGGCCTGTGGCAATGCCACCCGCTGCGTCGCCAGCCTGGTGGGCGCCGAGAGCGGGCGGCGCGAGGTCGTGGTCCGCACCATCGCCGGCAATCTTGCCTGCACCCTGCATGACGACGGCACGGTCACCGCGCTGATGGGCACCCCGCGCACCGAATGGCAGGACGTGCCCCTGGCCCATGTGCAGGACACGCTGCACCTGCCGCTGCAACGCGGCCCGCTGGCCGACCCGGCCGCGTGCAGCATGGGCAATCCCCATGCGACCTTCTTCGTCGCCGACCTTGATCGCATTCCGCTGGCCGAACTCGGCCCATCGCTGGAACACGACCCGATCTTCCCCGAACGCGCGAACATTGGCGTGGTGGAAGTGGTGTCGCGCGAAAAAATCCGGCTGCGGGTCTGGGAACGCGGGGTGGGGCTGACGCTGGCCTGTGGGTCCGGCGCCTGCGCCGCCCTGGTCAATGCCGCCCGGCGCGGGCTGACCGGCCGCCGCGCCGTCGTGGAACTGCCCGGCGGCACGTTGACGATCGACTGGCGCGACGATGGCCAGGTCGCCATGACCGGGCCGGTGTCCACAGCCTTCACCGGCAGCCTCGACCTGTCCGCCCTGCGCGGATGACCGCGCCGCGCAGCCTGTCCTTCGGCTGCCGGCTGAACGGCGCCGAGACGGCCGC
>JBBQHE010000277.1:0-4591 GCA_038323655.1 Acetobacterales bacterium
GATCAAGGGCGTCCCGATGAGGCCCCTCCCTCCGCCTTGCCAACCTACGGCGGGTGCAGGGGACACTGTCCCCTGGTGGGGGGAGTTTGAGGGGGGCAAAGCCCCTCTCAAGAAGTGCGTCCTGTCAGAACGTGACTCGCGGCCCGCGCCTGCGTGGGTTCGCGGCCGGGTCGGTCAGGGCGCGTCGGTCGTCGCGTTCGCGGGGCGGCGGGGCGCTGGCGATATCGACTTCCAGTTCCTTGATGCGTGCCTTGATCGCGTCCTTGGTTGCGGCCGAGGCGTGGGTTTTCATAGTGCCGAGTGTTTCGCGCAGTTCCGCCACCAGACGCTTCTTTTCCTCAAGCGTGCGGCGGATCGGGCGGGCGTCGGAAAATTGGCTTTCGTGGGACCGCATCGCTGCCTCCTCATCACAGAGCGGCCAGGAATGGGGCCGCCGTGGGGTGCAGGCTAACACCCCCCGCGCGATTCGTCGCGGGGGGTGTCCGGGTCAGACTTCCAGCACCAGGCGACGGGGGTCTTCGACGTTTTCCTTGACTCGGACGAGGAAGGAGACGGCTTCCTTCCCGTCCACGATCCGGTGGTCGTAGGAGAGCGCGATATACATCATCGGCCGGATCACCACCTGGCCATTCACCGCCATCGGGCGTTCCTGGATCTTGTGCATGCCGAGGATGCCCGACTGCGGCGGGTTCAGGATCGGCGTGGACATCAGGCTGCCGTAGATGCCGCCATTGGTGATGGTGAAGGACCCGCCGGTCAGGTCGGCCATGGCGAGTTGCCCGTCGCGGGCGCGCTTGCCGAAGTCGGCGATGCCTTTCTCGATGCCGGCGAAGGACAGGGCATCGGCGTTCTTCAGCACCGGCACAACCAGGCCGTTGGGCCCGCCGACGGCGATGCCCATGTTGACGAAGTTCTTGTACACGACTTCATCGCCGTCGATCTCGGCGTTGACGGCGGGGAACTCCTTGAGCGCCGCGACGCAGGCCTTCACGAAGATCGACATGAAGCCGAGTTTGATGCCGTGGCGCTTTTCGAAGGCGTCCTTGTATTCGGTGCGCAGCGCCATGGCCGCGGACATGTCCACCTCGTTGAAGGTGGTCAGCATGGCGGCGGTGTTTTGGGCTTCCTTCAGCCGGCGGGCGATGGTCTGGCGCAGCCGGGTCATCTTCACCCGTTCCTCGCCGGCGTTTTCCGCGCGGGGTGCCTTGGGTGCGGCGGGGGTGGCCGCCGCGGGCGGCTTGGCCAGCAGGGCCAGCACATCGCCCTTGGTGATGCGGCCGTCCTTGCCGGTCCCGTCGCCCATCTGGGCGGGGGTCAGCTTGTTTTCCGCCATCATCTTGGCCGCGGATGGCATTGGCGCCGGCTCGCCGCCTGGGCGGGGCGCCGGCTCGCCACCCGGGCGCGGCACCGGGCCGGCATGGGTATGCGGCGGTTCGACCGCCGGGGCCGGGGCGGCGGCCGGCACGGGTTCGGGCGCCTGCGGCGCGGCGCGGGGGGCAGTCTCGGCCCCGGCCCCTGCGCCGGCATGAATCGCGCCCAGCACCGCGCCGGGCTCGACCTCCTCGCCCTCGGCCGCGACGATGCTTTCCAGCACGCCGGCGGTGGGGGCGTTCACCTCGACGGTCACCTTGTCGGTTTCCAACTCGACCAACGGCTCGTCAGCGGCTACCGCCTCGCCGACCTTCTTCAACCAGCGTGCGATGGTGGCGGTGGAGACGCTTTCGCCAAGCGTCGGGACAAGGATTTCGGTCATCGGGGCGGGTCTTCCGTTCTGAATATCAAGCCAGCCGAAGGGCGCTCTTCACCAGCGCCTCCTGCTGGGCCGCATGGACGCGCGCCAGGCCTGTGGCCGGGCTGGCGGCGGCGTCGCGGCCGACGTAGCGGGGGCGGCGGTCCTTGATGTCGATGCTCAGCAGCACCTTTTCGATCCGCCGGTCGACGAAGCTCCAGGCGCCCATGTTCTCCGGCTCCTCCTGGCACCACACCACCTCGGCGTTCACGTAAGGCAGCAGCGCGTCGCGCAGGCTGCGTTCCGGGAAGGGATGCATCTGTTCCAGACGAACGATGGCGACATCCTTCACCCCGGCTTCCGTCCGCGCAGCCGCGAGGTCGTAGTACACCTTGCCGGTGCAGATCACGACGCGCACGACCTCCTCCGGCGGCGCGATCTCCTCGGCTTCCGGATAGACATACTTGAAGCCGCTGCCCGGGCCGAAGGCGGACAGGGGCGACACCGCCATCTTGTGCCGCAGCAGCGACTTCGGCGTCATCACGATCAGCGGCTTGCGGTAGTTCGCCTTCAACTGGCGGCGCAGCGCGTGGAAGTAGTTGGCGGGCGTGGTGAAGTTGCAGACCCGGATGTTCCGCTCGGCACACAATTGCAGGTAGCGTTCGGGCCGGGCCGAGGAATGTTCCGGCCCCTGGCCCTCATGCCCATGCGGCAGCAGCATCACGAGGCCCGACATGCGCAGCCACTTGGTTTCGCCCGAGGCGATGAACTGGTCGATGATGACCTGCGCGCCGTTCGCGAAATCGCCGAACTGCGCTTCCCACAGCACCAGCGTATGCGGATCGGCCAGCGAATAGCCGTAGTCGAAGCCGAGCACACCCATTTCCGACAGCAGCGAGTTGAAGGCATCGATCCGCGGCTGGCCGGGGCGGATGTTGTTCAGCGGCACGTATTCGGCCTGGTTCACCTGGTCGATCAGCACTGCATGGCGGTGGCTGAAGGTGCCGCGCTGCACGTCTTCGCCCGAAAGCCGGACGCGATGGCCTTCCAGCAACAGGCTGCCGAAGGCCAGGGCCTCGCCGGTCGCCCAGTCGATGCCGACCCCGGTTTCGATCGCCGTCTTCTTGGCTTCCAACTGGCGTGTGATTTTTGGATTGGCGTTGAAACCCTCCGGCACGCGGGCCATGGCCAGGCCGATTTCCTGCAGGGTTTCCGGCTCGACCGCCGTGGCGTGCAGCATTTCCACCTGGTCTTCGCCATTGGCGGTGGCCTTCAGCCCCGACCAATGGCCTTCCAGCCAATCGGCCTTGTTCGGCTTGAAGGCGGTGGAGGCCTGGTAGGCGTCCTCCATCGTCGCATTGAAGGCGTCCAGGATCGCGCGGCTTTCGGCCGCGGGCACAGCGCCGCTGGCGGCCAGGGCTGCGGCATACTTCGTGCGCAGCGTCTTGGTTTCGCGGATGCGGGCGTACATCGCCGGCTGGGTGAAGGCGGGCTCGTCGCTCTCATTATGGCCGTGGCGGCGGTAGCAGACGATGTCCAGCACGATGTCGGCGCCGAACTGCATGCGGTATTCGGCGCACATGCGGGCGCAGAAGACCACCGCCTCCGGATCGTCGCCGTTCACGTGCAGGATCGGCGCCTGGATGCTCTTGGCGACGTCGGTGCAATACAGGCCCGAATAGGCATGGGCCGGGACGGTGGTGAAGCCGATCTGGTTGTTCACCACCAGGTGCACCGTGCCGCCGGTGCGGTAGCCGATGAGCTGGGACATCGCCAGCGTCTCGTACACCAGCCCCTGGCCGGCGAAAGCGGCGTCGCCATGCAGCAGGATGGCCATGACCCCACGGCGCGTCTTGGTGTCGCCCGCCTGGTCCTGCCGCGCGCGGACCTTGCCGATCACCACGGGATCGACCGCTTCCAGATGCGACGGGTTGGGTTGCAGCGACAGATGCACCATCTGCCCGCCGATTTCGAGGTCGGTCGAGGTGCCGAGGTGATACTTCACATCGCCCGAGCCCTGCACGTCATCGGGGTTCGCGGCATTGCCCTTGAACTCGCTGAACACCTGGGTGAAGGGCTTCTTCACCACATTCACGAGCGTGTTCAGCCGGCCGCGATGCGGCATGCCAATGGCAATCTCGTTGACGCCGGCGATGGCCGCGACCTCGATCACGGTCTGCAGCGCGGGGATGGTCGCCTCGGCGCCCTCAAGCCCAAAACGCTTGGTGCCGACGTATTTGCGGGCACAAAAAGCCTCGAAGCCCTCGGCCTCGGTGATCTGGGTCAGGATCTTCCGACGCGCGTCGGTGTCGAAGGCGGAGAGCCAGGGCGCGCCTTCGATCCGCGTCTGGATCCAGAATTTTTGATCCGGGTCCTGGATATGCATGAACTCGACGCCGATCGAGCCGCAGTAGGAGGCGCGGCAGATCGCGACGATTTCGCGCAGGGTCGCGCTTTCCAGGCCCAGCACCCGGTCGATGAAAATCGAGCGGTCGAGGTCGGCGTCCGTAAAGCCGTAGGTCTTTGGGTCGAGCTCGGGGTGCTTCTTCTTTTCCGTCAGGCCCAGCGGGTCGAGGCTGGCTTCCAGATGCCCACGCACGCGATAGGCGCGGATCAGCATCAGCGCGCGGATCGAATCCAACACCGCGGCGCGGGAGGTCTCGGGGTCGGCGGCCTTTGCCGGGGCCGCGCCCTTCCGGGCGGCGGGGGGCGGCTCGGGCTCCGGGCCGAAACCGCCGCGGGTCCGGGGCGCCCAGGAGGCGCCCATCGCATCGGTCAGCACCCCCCGGGGCGGGGGGGGGCGCCCCGCGCAAAACACGCGCCGCCAGGCCGACACGCGGGGGGGGGTTTGCACCCCCCCCG
>JBBQHE010000278.1:0-4560 GCA_038323655.1 Acetobacterales bacterium
GAATTGGCCTCCGGAGAGCGATTTTCGGGCGTCTCCGGGCCGGGCCAGTCAACAGGTCTGCCCCGAAAAACCCAGAAATCCTGCCACTCAGCGGGGCGTCCGGTCCGGCGGAGAGCACGGCTCGTGTGGGAACTGGCGGAGGAGGTGGGACTCGGTACAAGCGGTCTCAAGGCTACGGCCTTGGAGAGTGTGTGAGCACCGCGGCCGCGTACATTGCCCTTCAATCAGCCTGAAACCCCGCCGCAGCGTGAGACCCGTCGCAATAGGGTTTGTTGCTGGACTGCCCGCAGCGGCAGAGCAGGGCCGATACAGCCTTCAGGATCGTCCGTCCGGTGCCGCTCAGTACCTCGATGGCGCCTGAAACCGCCAGGGGGCCATTCTTCTGTGGCCGCACATGCAATACGCCATCGCGGACCGCGAGCGCCGTTGTGTCACCCGTTGCCGGCTCACCCGTGGCGGCAAAGCCCGCTTCTTTGTGCGAGCCATCGCAGTAGGGCTTATTCTGCGAGGCGCCGCATCGGCATAGCGTCGCGCGATAGCCGATCGCCTGCCCCGCCAGATGGATGTCGGCGCGCACGGCCAGCGGGCCATCCTCGCGAAGCTGGATCAGGTTGACCGGTGGCGCCGCTTCCTCCGGTCCGCCGTCGCGGCGGGTGTAGCGGATGGCGCCGGAGGGGCAGTTCTGGGCGACCATGACCAAGCCTTCGGTCGTGGTGGCGTCGTCGGGGACGATCCAGGCGCCCACCACATTCGCCTTGAACACGCCAGGCTGCTGCAGCACGCAGACGCGGGCATGAATGCAGCGCTTGGCCTCGAACTGGATCACCACGTCGCGGCCTTCGGCAGTCTCGATCGCAGGTGCTGCGCTGGCGGTGCGGCCGGCGAGCTTGTCCGCGACGCCACGCAGTGCGGCGGACACGCTTTCGGACAATGCCGGGGGCAGGGTCAGGGCCGCGCTGGTGGCGAGCTCACCAAACCGCTCCGCCAGCACCGCGGAGGCACCAGCACCCGGGGCCAGGGGTGCGACGTCACGCAGCATGGCGAAGCTCATGCCAGCGCGGCGCCCGTCCTCTGCCGCGCAGGCGGGCAGCGTGGTGAGGTATTCGGCGACCGGCACCAGGCCGAACATGCTGTCGATAGCGGCGTCGATGCACAGACGCTTGCGGCTCGCGTCCGGCTCCGCAAAACCCTGCACCAGGCTGCGCAGCATTCCTGCGTAGATGGCGTTCGCCAGGTCCATGACCGGGGCAGCAGCGGGGTGATCGATATAGGTCTTGCCCATGGGATCTGGGGGGCGGCGCATCACCGGGTTGCGCACGACGGCGCGGCTGGGCGCAAAGTCGGGCTCCGCCACGAGGCGCGCCGCATAGGCATCGCGCACGTCGATGAAGCGACGATAATGCGACGCCTCAATGTCGGCGGGCGATCCTTCGCCTTGCTCGACGATCGTGTCGAGTGCCGCAAGGGCGGAGGCAAGGTCGGTGATGCGGGCCATTCCCGTCAGCGCGACAATATCCGGCCCCACCTGCAAGGCCGGATCGCCCACGAACAACGCGGCCTCGCCCAGCCGTTCCGCCAGATCAACAATCGCGGCGCGGATGCTGCGATAGAGGTAGCCCACGGTCAGATAATCCTGCGCGCTGGGCATCAGCCGCTCGCCCGGCGTCTCGCGCCGATAGTCGGGGGACGGGGCGGCGAAGCCTTCGCCATCACTCAGGGCGATGCCCTCCGGGCGTTCCAGGTAGATAAAGTGGTCCAACGTCGCGCGGTCGAACGGCGTGAGGTGCACGATGACGCCGGAGGGGTGGTAGCCGGCACCGACCGGGAAATTCGGCCGGCCGAAATGCGGCGCACCGCCGACCGCAGCCGTAAGGTTGGCCACCAGCGCCAGATGCGTCATTTCATCGACAGCTACATGGGTGATGGTGCGGCGCCAGCCAGCGATCTCAGCAGCGTCACTGGCCGAGAGCCCATCGGCCTCTGTCTTCATGCCAAAAGTCGCGTAGAGATAGCAGCACATCAGGTTGTGCTCGATCTCCGCAGCCTCGGCGAGCAGGTAGAGCAATTCCTCGCGCGTGCGGACGGCAATGCGCGGTTCTGAAATATCATCCAACTTGCGAAACCTCCGTCAGAAACTTGACCATCATGCCGGTGGGATGGCGACCAGTGCCAGCACGGCGTCGCCCCTTCCGCCGGAGGACAGGCCCCCGGTGCCCAGCGCATAGAGCCCGCGCCCGTCCGGCGTGAGGGCGACCGCCGTGCTGCCTTCCACGCCAGGTGCTGCAATCCCGGTTGGCGTCGCAGCGCCGGGTGCCAAGCGGGCCAGGCCCTGGGCGTGGGTGGCAGCGTAGATCGTGCCGCCCGCCGCCACGACGAAATCATCCACGCCCCCCGTCATCTGCGCGATCGGTTCGGGCGCGCCCTGTGCCGCGGTGCCGGCCAGGCGGACCCGCAGCAGGCTGCGCTGCGCGGAGTTGGACAGCAGCACCGTATTGCCGGCGCGCTTGATCCCGTTCACGCCGGGATAGGGCTGCCCAGCGACCGGCGCCAGTAGCGGATGTTCCAGCCAGGCCGTCGCAGCACCCGTGGCGAGATCAACCAACCACACCCGGCCCAGGCCGCTATCGGCCAGCAGGAGCAGGCCCGGGGCGATCAGCATGGCGCCGTTGGGGAAGATTGCTTCCGGCAGCGGGATGCGCCCGGTGACCGCGCCATCGGGTGCCAGCACCAGCAACGCCGCGCGGCCGCGCATGGCGGCGGGGCCGTCCATGAAGGAGGCGCCGTGCACGGCCAGTACCTGCCGGCCATCGCCAATGGCCGTCAGGCTCACAGGATGCTCCGGCACCGCGGCGAAAAGCGCATGGCCGACACTGCGCGACCAACGCTCCAGGCGCTTGGCGAAGTAGTTGGTGAAGATCACCCGCCCATCCGGTTCCACCACCAGATTCTCGAGAAAGGTCCCGTTGGGGAAGCGTGCGAGGATTTCGGGCGCAGCCTGCGCACGCGCGGCACGGGGCAACGCGAGGCCGGCCGCCACAATGGCAAGACTACGACGATGGATCAGCATGTCAGTGCTCCGTTTACCTGAGGATCATGGGCGTGAGGACCGGCGCCATCAACATCTCGAATTCGAGGTTGGTGGCACTGACGATGTTCTCGACGATCAAGCCGTTTTCCAGCCGCGCGACGTGGGTTTCATCGAACAGGATGACGCGGCCGGTCGCCGCCACGCCGAAAAATTCCGCCGCGTGTCGCTGGCGTGAATGGAAGCGCGTCACGACGCGCGTGCCATCGGCTGATTCGAACTGGTCGATGATCTGCACCGGCGCCTCGGCGGGAAAGGCGTCGACGAAAGCGCTGACGATGCCCTTGTATTCCTCCAGCCCATCAATCGGCCCCATGGGCTTGAGGCCGGTGATGCCCTGGATGCGTGGATGCGCGGTGGCGTCGGCCGCGGCCAGGTCGGCGCGGCCCAGGAATGCCTCAATGAAGTGGCGGACGGTCTGCATGTTCGATGGCATCGGCATTACCCCTTGAAGATAATTTCGGCGCGGAAGGCGCCAGCTGGGTCCTCATGCAGATCCCAGAAGGCCTCCGCGATGCGGTCCGGATCAAAGGCCGAGCCAGTCGCGACCATGCCCGCGATCGTCACGGTTCCGGCGTGAATGTTCTGCGGCGCCAACTCGGCATGCAGCGTCTGCGCCAGGCTCCGCAGCCCCGCCTTGCCGATGGCCAGCGACGCCGCCGGCAGCCAGCCCGTGGGGTCCAGCGCCAGCCCACCGCCGGTGAACAGGATGGTCCCGCGCCCGGCCTGGCGCATCCCCGGCAGCACGGCACGTGCGGCGGCGAGTGCGCCGGCGACGTTCACCGCCAGATCGGCCATCAATGCTTCCGGCGTCAGCGCGGATGGCCCCGCATCCACCATGGTTGCGGCATAGGCATTGAAGATCAACATCTGCGTCGCGGCGGGCAATGCCGCGGCCAATGAAGCAGGGTCGGCGGCATCGGCCACGGCGAGGGTGATGCCATCGCTGACCAGGGCTGCGTGCTTGGCTGGGTTGCGGGCCAGACCCAGCACGTCGAAGCCACCGGCCGCGAAGCGCCGCGCCACCGCGGCGCCGACGCCAGGCCCGAAGCCGATCACGGCACAGACCGGGCGGCTCATGGCGTCGTCCCCGCATAGCGGAACAGGGGTGCGCCGATCATCGGCCCCAGCCCCTGCACGTAGCCCAGCTTGATGAGCAGCATTCCCACCGGCTCCGTCCAGCGCGCCATGGCGAGCGGACCGGCCTCGACCGCCTGCACGCCAAGGTCGCCCGCCAGCGCCAGCACGGTGGCGCGCGCCGCTGCGTCATCGCCGCAAACAAAGACGGCGGGCGGGGCCATGCCGTCCGGGGTCATCGGACCGCGGGGACCGGCCGCCTGCATCAGATCGGCGAAGGGCGGCACGCCCTTGACCACCTGCGCACCGGGCGCCCAGCGCGCCACCTGTTCCCCACCGGAATCCGTAGTGCCGATGCTCAACCCGCTGAGGTCGGGCAGGAGTGGGTTGGTGCAGTC
>JBBQHE010000279.1:0-4482 GCA_038323655.1 Acetobacterales bacterium
GCTCGCCCTCCGGGTACAGCCGCGTGGTGCCGACATCGACGCTGATGCCCGGCAGGTCGGGCGCATTCAACTCGATCCGCGCCATTTCCTCCCAGGTCAGGAACTCGCGTACGATGGCCGGGACGAAGCGGCGCCGCCGGCGCACCTCGCGCTCGATCCGCGCCCGTTCGTGATCGGCCAGCGGCACGATGCGGGAGAAGGTTTCGAGCGTCGCGCCAACATCCTGGGTGTGCTCGGCGACCAGCAGCGCCCGCCAGTTCAGCCGGTTGCCGGCGATCACCCTGCCCTCGCGATCCAGCACGCGGCCGCGCGGCGGCGCGATCAGCCGGGCGGAGAGGCGGTTTTCCTCGGCCAGCGTCGCGTAACGCGCGCCGTCCTGCACCTGCAGCCCATACAGGCGCGTGCCGATGAAGCCCAGCAGCCCGACCTGGCCGACGCCGAGGGCCAAGGCACGGCGGGTGAAGACGCCCCGGCGGCGCTCTTCCTCCTTCTTGCTCATGGCCGTTCCTCGGCCAGGCGGATCGCCGCATGGGCCCGGGTCAGGAGGAAGGAAAGCGCCGGATAGAACCCTGCCGACAGTCCCAGCAGATGCAGACCGGAAATCGGCGGCGGCAGGGTCCAGCCGAGCAGGGCCGTGAGCAGATAGCCGAGCAGCGCCGCCACGGTGGCAAAGCCGCAGAAGGCCAACCAGACGACGAGAAAGGACTGGCGCGCCAACTGCCGGCGCCAACGCATGGCCAAGCCGTGCACCAACAGCAGAATAAAGACGCTGACCCCGAGGGGTGCAAAGGTCAGCATGTCCTGCAACAGGCCGATGGTGAAGACCGCCGGCGGCGGCATCGCGGCCGGGCGGAATACCGACCAGAAGAAGACACTGACCAGGGCGATCGCCGGCACTGCAGAAGGCAGGCCAACCGGGGCCGCCGCCATGATCATCATCAGGGCTGCGGCGACGGTTGGAAGCGAGGCGCGGGCCCAGCCATCCAACCGGCGGAACAGACCCGGCGCCGGTTCCCGGCGGCCGACCATCGGCTACCGACCGCGCCGCGGTTCGGGCCGCGCGACGGCCTCGGGCGGCAGGATCCCGGCCAGGCCAACATCGAAGATGCGCAGCAGGTCCATTCGGTCGAGCCGGGCGTAGAGTTCGATTTCAGGCGCGCCCGAGGCACTCCAGCGAACCTCGCCCACTGGCAGCCCGGCCGGCAGCAAGTTCTGGTCGGACGAGGTGACGATGCGCTCGCCCTCGGCCGGAAGCACGCCCTCGGGCCAATGCTGCAGCCGCGGGCGGGCAGTGTTGGTGCCGGCCATGATGGCCCGCGCCCGGCTGTTTTCCAGGGTGACGGGCATGCGGCTGTTGATGTCGGTGACGAGCAGCACGCGGGCCGAACGGCTGCCGACCTCGGTGATGCGGCCCGCCAGGCCCCGCTCGTCCAGCGCGACCTGGCCCTTGCGGACCTGAAGATCCGGGCCGGTTGCCAGCAGCACGGCGCGGGCATAGGTGCCGCCGCCATCGGCGACCACGCGCGCGGTACGGAAACTGGTCGATCCTTCGGGCGTGAACGAGAGTTGCCGGCGCAGCAGCGCCACCTCCCCCTCCAGCGCCAGGGCGGCTGCCTGCCAGCGGCGCAAGCGTTCGTTTTCCTCCCGCAGGGCGGCGTTCTCGCTGCGCATCGCCAGCAGGTCCCGTCCCTCACGCACCACGCCCCGGACGGCGCCGATGGGTTCGGACATCGCGCTGTAGATCGGGGCCAGCGCATCGGACAGCGCCATGCGGGCACGCTCGACCAGCACCGTATCGGCCTTGCCGAGAAGCATCGTGCCGAAGGCAACGGCGATCAGCACCGGCAAGGACAGCCGGGCCAGAGCCTGCCGCAGCGGGATGCTGAGACGGATCACCGATGCTTCCCTCTATTCCCCAACCGTCAATACATCGACGAGAGCACGCCGCGAAGCCGCTTGATTTCCTCCAGCGCGCGCCCGGTGCCGAGGGCGACGCAGGACAGGGCATCCTCGGCCACCGAAACAGGCAGGCCGGTCGCTTCCCGCAGCACCTGGTCCAGGCGCTGCAGCAACGCGCCGCCGCCGGTCAGCACGATGCCCTTGTCCACAATATCGGCGGCCAGTTCCGGCGGGGTGTTTTCCAGCGCGACCTTCACCGCCTCGACGATCTGGCCGACCGGTTCGGCCAGCGACTCGGCAATCTGGCGCTGACTGACCAGCACTTCGCGCGGCACACCGTTCATCAGGTCGCGGCCCTTGACCTCGGTCATCGGGCCTTCCTCGCCTTCCTCGGGCGGAGCGGCGGCGCCGATGACCATCTTGATCCGCTCGGCCGTGCTTTCGCCGATCAGCAGATTGAACTGGCGCCGAATGTAACTGATGATCGCTTCGTCCAGCTTGTCGCCGCCGACCCGCACGCTGCGGGCATAGACGATGCCCCCCAGGCTGATCACCGCGACCTCAGTCGTGCCGCCGCCGATATCGACGACCATGGACCCCGAGGGCTCGGTCACCGGCAGGCCGGCGCCGATCGCCGCGGCCATGGGTTCCTCGATCAGCAGCACCTTCCGCGCCCCGGCACTTTCGGCCGATTCCTGGATCGCACGGCGTTCGACGGCGGTGGACCCCGAGGGCACGCAGACGATGATCATGGGCGAGGCGAAGGAACGCCTGTTATGCACCTTGCGGATGAAGTGCTTGATCATCTCCTCGGCAACCTCGAAGTCGGCGATCACCCCGTCCCGCAGCGGGCGGATGGCGGCGATATTGCCGGGGGTGCGGCCCAGCATGAGCTTGGCTTCCTCCCCCACGGCCAGGACCTGCTTGCGGCCACGCACATCGGAAATGGCGACGACGCTCGGTTCGTTCAGCACGATCCCGCGCCCCTTCACGTAAACCAGCGTGTTCGCCGTTCCGAGGTCGATGGCCATGTCGGCGGAGAGGAAGCCGAACAGGCGTGCAACCATGCGAAAGTATCCTTGCGGACGTGAAGGTAGGACCAGCGGGCCGGGGGCACCGTGGGGCGTAGGCGTGGTTACCCCTCCGCAGCGGTTGGCTCAAGCCGCTATCTGGTCACGGCTTGATGCCGGGCGGGCCAGGCGGCAACCGCCAAGGCTCGCGAAGCGTTAGATTGGCACCCGCAACCCCATAGAAGGATAACGCCATCATGCGCGTTCGCAGCCTCACCTTTGCCGTCCTGGCGACCCTCGGCCTGGCCGCCTGCGGCCAGTCCACCGGCGATCGCGCCGTTTCGGGTGGCTTGCTGGGCGCCGGCGCCGGCGCCGGCGTTTCCGCCCTCACCGGCGGCAGCCTGGCCACCGGGGCTTTGATCGGTGGCGCCGCCGGTGCCGCCGGCGGCGCGCTGACCAACCCCGGCACGGTCAATCTCGGCCGGCCGGCCTGGCGCTGACCCGACAGCGGGCGGGTTCTAGCCCGCCCGCGCCATGTCCGGCGGCGCCGTTCTGGCCCGCTTGGCCAGCAGTTTGTTCAGCGCATGGACGTAGGCCCGGGCCGAGGCGACGATCGTGTCGGTATCCGCACCCTGCCCGTCAACATGCTTGCCCTCCTCGGCCAGGCGCACGGTGACGCGGGCCTGGGCATCGGTTCCGCCCGTCACGCTCTGCACCGCATAGAGCAACAGCTCGACCTCATGAGGGAAGACGTGGCGCAGCGCGGCGAAGGTCGCATCGACTGCGCCATCGCCCGTCGCCGTGCCGGCGCGGGCGACGCCGTCCACCTCCAGCCCGATCGTCGCGGTCGGCGTCTGGCCAAGCCCGGTCGACACCGTGAGCGCCGTCAGCCGCAGCCGGTCATGGCCGCGCACCACCTCGTCATCCACGAGTGCCGTGATGTCTTCGTCATAGACCGTCTTCTTCCGGTCGGCCAAATCCTTGAACCGGCGAAAGGCGTCGTTCAGCGCATTGTCACCGAGGTCGTAGCCCAGCGTTTTCAGTTTGTCGCGGAACGCGGCCCGGCCCGAATGCTTGCCCAGCACCAGTGACGTCTTGGCCCAGCCGACCGACTCAGGCGTCATGATCTCATAGGTGCCGGCATCCTTCAGCATGCCGTCCTGGTGGATCCCGCTTTCATGGGCGAAGGCATTGCGGCCGACGATGGCCTTGTTCGGCTGCACGTCGAAGCCCGTGATGCCGGCCAGCAGCTTCGAGGTCTTCAGGATGTTTTCGGTGACGATCCCGGTGCGGCGGCCGATCGCATCCGCGCGGGTGCGGACCGCCATCGCGACCTCTTCCAGGCTGGCATTGCCGGCACGTTCGCCGATGCCGTTGATGGTGCATTCCACCTGGCGCGCCCCCGCGCGGATCGCGGCCAGCGTATTGGCAACGGCCAGGCCCAGGTCATTGTGGTTGTGCGTGCTGAAGATCACGCCATCGGCGCCCGGCACGCGTTCGCGCAGCATGGAGAAGATACGGAACATGTCCTCCGGCACCGCGTAGCCGACGGTGTCGGGGATGTTGATGGTGG
>JBBQHE010000280.1:0-4433 GCA_038323655.1 Acetobacterales bacterium
GGCCTCGTAGGGCGCGCCCGTGTCCGCGGGCGCTCCATGTCCCTCCCTCACCTTGGGAAAAACCACGGCGGGTGCAGGGGGCACGGCCTCCTGCTGGGGGAGGTCTGGAGGGGGCAAAGCCCCTTCCAGTGGCGCGCGCCACCCGGTCTATCCCAGCCCCGGCAGCCAAAGCGACAGCCATGGCACGAAGGTCAGCAGCACGATCCGCACCACGTCGGAGGCGACGAAGCCCGCGACTCCGCGGTAGGTTTGGCTGATCGGCACATCCTTGGCCATGGCGTTGATGACGAACAGGTTCATCCCGAAGGGTGGCGAGATCATCCCCACCTCCACGCTGACCAGCACCAGGATGCCGAACCAGACCAGCACGGCTTGCGGCGCCAGGCCGAAGTCGAGTGACAGCATCAGGGGCACGAAGATCGGCAGGGTCAGCAGCACCATGGCCATGCTTTCCATGAAGCAGCCAAGGATGAAGTAGACCAGCAGGATCGCGAAGAGGATCACGAGCGGCGGCACGTCGATGCCGGCGACGGCGGCCGAGAGTTCCGCCGGCACGCGCGACAGCGCCAGTGCGGCGCTGAACAGTTCCGCGCCGAGCAGCACGAGGAAGATCAGCCCGGTGGTCTCGGCGGTGGACAGCAGGCTTTCGCGCAATCCCTGCCAGCGCATGCCGCCCATGGTGACGGCGAGGATCCCGGTCGCGGCGGCGCCGACGGCAGCGCCCTCGGTCGCGCTGAACCAGCCAGCGTAGATGCCGGTGACGACCAGGCCAAAGACCAGCAGCACCGGCCAGACTTCGGCGGTTGCGCGGAAGCGGTCGCGATAGGGGATCCGCACCGCCGCCGGGGCGGATGCCGGATAGAGCCGCGCATAGATGTTCACGACCAGCATGTAGCCGGCAGTGGCGATCAGCCCAGGGATGACGGCGGCGACGAAGAGCACGCCGATGCTCTGCTCGGTATAGATCGCGTAGATCACCAGGATCACGCTGGGCGGGATCAGGATGCCGAGCGTGCCGCCCGCCGCCAGCGTGCCGGTCGACAGGGCGGGGGAATAGCCGTGGCGCCGCATCTCCGGCCCCGCGACCTGGGACATGGTGGCGGCGGTGGCGAGCGAACTGCCACAGATCGCCCCGAAGGCCGCGCAGCCGCCGATGGTCGCGACCGCCAGCCCCCCGCGCCAATGCCCGAACCAGGCGCGTGCCGCACCGAACAGCGCCCGGTTCAGCCCGCCCTTGGTCGCGAAATCGCCCATCAGCAGGAACAGGGGAATGACCGAAAGCGTGTAGGAGGAAAACCGGCTGAAGGTCAGCGACTTCAGGCTGGCCAACAAGGGCGACCAGCCGGCAATGGCGGCGTAGCCCAGCCCTCCGACCAGCAGCATCGCCACGCCCACGGGCATGCGCAGCGCGATCAGCACAAGTGCTGCTGCAAACATCGCAATGCCGATGTCAAAGCCAGTCATGCCGCGGCCCGGGCGTCAGCGATGCGTTCCACCGCGACGAAGGCCGCGCAGACCGTCCAGAGCGCGAGACCGCAGGCCGCGGCGGCATATCCCCACCAATAGGGGATCTGCAGGAACATGGTCTCCCGCTCCCGGTCCCAAACGCCGTGCGCGCCGATCGCCAGTTGCAGCGCGAGGACGGCGGCGACCAGTGCGACCACCGCCCGCATCGCCGCATCCAGCCAGGCGATGGCGCGCGGCCGCATGCGGGCGGTGAAGACATCGACCACCACATGCGCCCCACGCATCTCGCCCCAGGGCAGGCAGAGGGCGACGGCGATGCCCATGCACATCTCGACCACTTCGGAATCGCCCAGGATCGGCCGGCCGACAACACCCCGTGCGACCGAGGCGCAAGTTACGATGACCGCGACCAGCAACAACAGCCCGCCGACCAGCGCGCCCAGGCGGCTGACCTCGGTCAGTGCCGCGCGCAGGCGCGGCAGTGTTGCGGTCACGCCGGGCGTGCGGGGGTGGCTGCGATCGCCTGAATATCGCGGAACATCGCCGCACCATCGCGGCCGCGGCGGTTCATCTCCGCGATCCAGGCGTCGTAGACGGGCTGCACGGCAGTCTTCCAGCGCGCCTTTTCGGCGTCGGGGATGTTGATGATCTCATTCCCCGCGGCGATGGTCGCATCGATCGCAGGCTGGGTCTGGCTGTCCCAGATCGCACCCAGTCGGGCACTGAGGCCAGCGCCGCTGTCCGCATCGATCACCGCCTTCAGATCGGCCGGCAGGCGGTTGTAGGACCGCTGGTTCATCAGCGTCAGGATCATGCCCTGGAACAGCCCGCCCGAGGGCTGGGTATGGAACTTCGCGACTTCATAGAAACGGTAGGGCTGGGTGATCGCCCAGTTGATCAGCATGCCATCCACCTGGCCGCGGGCCAGGGCCTCATACACGCCAGGCAAGGCGATGCCGACGGGGGTGGCGCCGAGGGCCGTCACCGCCTCGCCGATCCAGCGGCCGGCGACACGCAGCCGCATGCCGCGGAAGTCTTCCAACACGCGGATCGGCTTGCGGGTCGTGTGGATCAGCGCGCGGTCGGTCGCGTTGATCGCAATGATCTTGATGCCGCGATATTCGGTATCGGCCAGGTGCTTCTGGATATAGGCGAAGGCGGCGGGGCTTTCGGTCGCCGACAGGCCGGTGTTCATGAAGGGCAGTTCCAACCCCTCGGTGCCCATGAACCGGCCGGGGGTGAAGCCCGGCACGGTCCAGATCATGTCCACCACGCCGTCTTCCAACTGCTGCACCAGGTCGCGCGGCTGGCCGCCCAACTGCATGGCCGGATAGACCTCCACCTTGATCCGCCCACCCGAGGCGACTCCGATCCGCTCGGCCCAACGGTCGAGGTGCATGGTGTGGTCGAGTGCCGTCGGCGAGGAGAAGGAATGCAGCCGGAAGGTGAATTGCGGCGCACCCTGGGCAAGGGCCAGGGCGGGTGCTGCCAGCGTCAGCGGCAGGGCGGCAAGGTGGCGGCGGGAGATCATGGCGGGCCCCATCGGGTGTGATGGCACGAGCCTTCCCCCATCGGCGGCCGGGTGCAAGGCCGGCCGGACCCGCTAAACCCCGCGCAGCGCTGCCCCTGCGCCAATGGGCGCCAGTGGCGCCAACAGGGCTGCCTGCGCCGCGAGCAGATAGAGGAAGGGCGCGGGCGAGACCCCACCCGCCGCAGCCTCGATCGCACCGGCACAAAAAATCACCGCCGGGATCGCCAGCGGCAGCACCAGCAGCGGCAGCAGCACGCCGCCGCGCCGTGCCCCCAGCGTCAGCGCGGCCCCGAGCGTGCCGAGCAGCGATAGCACCAGCGTCGCAAGGCAGAGGGCCAGCAACGCCACCCCCCAGGCCTCGGTCGAAAGGTTCAGCATGGCGGCCGCGACCGGCACCGCGGCCAGCAGCGGCAGCCCCGTGGTCAGCCAATGCGCCGCGGCCTTGACCAGCGCGAGCCCCGCCGGCGACACGCCCGACAGCAGCAGCAGGTCGAGCGAGCCATCCTCCTCCTCCGCCCCGAACATGCGGTCGAGCGGCAGCAGGGCCGCGAGCAGCGCCGAGGCGACCAGCGCGCCGGGCGCGAGGCGCGCCAAGGCCTCGGGCGCCGGGCCGACGCCGAAGGGGAACAGGGCCGCGACCAGGATGAAGAACAGCACAGCACCCAGGCTATCGGCCGGCTGGCGCAGCGCCAGGCGCAATTCGCGGGCGAGCAGCGCGATCACAGAGCCAGGGTCTCGGCATCCGGCAGCGGCAGCGGCACATGCGTCGCCGCGACGACCATGCCGCCGGCGACGCGGTGGGCCGCGAGAAGGCTGCCAAAACGCGCGACGGAGGCCGTGTCCAGCCCCAGCGTGGGCTCATCCAGCAGCCAGAGCGGCGCCGCACCCAGCGCCAGCCGCGCCATCGACGCCCGGCGCGCCTGGCCGGCCGACAGCACCCGCGCCGGCAGCCGCGCCAGGGGGCGCAGCCCTACGGCGTCCAGCGCATCGCCGATTTCGGCCGCGCCGACCCCCGCCAGCGCCGCATAGGGGGCCAGGTTCTCGGCGACGGTCAGCGCGGGCTTCATCGCATCCCGCGGTCCCAGCCAGCGCAGGCGCCGGCCATGCGCCGCAGGGTCGGCGGCGGTGTCCTCGCCATCCCAGGTGATGCGGCCTTCGGTCGGCGGCAGCAGCCCGGCCAGGATACGCAGCAGGCTGGACTTGCCGGCACCGTTGCGCCCGGCAAGCAGCAGCGCCGCGCCGGGGACGAGGTCGAAGGACAGGTCGGAGAAAACCGCCCTTTCGCCCCGCCAGCAGGCAATGCTCTCGACGCCCAGCACAGCCTTTCCCCCCGAACCATACGCCGCGGGCCGATTGTTCCCCGCCCCCCCCCTGCTATAACCCCCGCCATCGCAGTCAATAGACAGGACCATCCCCATGCGCATGATTGGCCAGG
>JBBQHE010000281.1:0-4432 GCA_038323655.1 Acetobacterales bacterium
GGCGGCCCTTGCACGGGCTTCATGGTGAAACGGGTGACGATACCCGTCGCCTCGCGCCCGCCCTCGCGGTTGAATTCGCGCACGAAATCCAACGCGCGTCCGTCGAACAGCGTCATCACCGGCGCCGACCCAGCCCGCGCCAGGGCCGAGATCAGGTAGGATTTTCCCGCCTGCGACGGGCCGAAGACGCCGACACACATCGGCCGCGCCGCGGCCGCCGCCAGTTTCTGGGCCCGCACACGGGCGCCGCGCAATTCGCGCGCCAGCGCCGCGGCATCCAGCCTCGGCCGCGCCATGCCGGCGAACCAGTCGATCGACCGGCCGGAAGCGGCTTCGACCGTGCGGGCCTGTTGGGCCAGTTCCTGATCGGTCATGGTACGCCCAGCGCCCCCGTATCGCGCCAGTATCCGGCATCGTCGCGCATGGTTTGCAGGCGCATCCGCACCGTGGTCGGGTGGCGTTCCTGCCCATCGGCGTCACGGATGCTGACGGGCTTGAAGTTTTCGCGCGCGGCTTCGGTTTCCGCCCCACTCGCGTTTTCCGCCGCCGTGCCGCGCGCAAGCCGGATGGTCAGCGGCAGGGCCAGGTTTCGCACATCATCCGCATTGCCGAATTCCAGCGCGTACAAGGGCGTCGCCGGCCAGCGTTCCAGCGGCAATTGCCGGAAGCCGAGCATGGAGGGCGCCTCGAAGGGGATCTCCACTTCCAGCGGTGTGCCGCTGTCGGCGGCGTCGAGGTCAACGTCACGCAGATATTCGTTCCTACGCAACAACTGGCCGGATGTTTCCAGCCGCCCGATGAAGCGCGCGGTGGACTTCATCCCCAGCCGCGACGAGCGCAGCAGGAAGCCAGGCAGCGAGCCTTCCGCTAGTGTGGCCACCATCGCCCCCACGGCGGCAGTGGTTTTTGGGTCCTCGATCCGCGCGTTGCTGTCGCGGAAGGGATACCAGCCGCCGGCGGGGTAGCCCTGCATATGCACGATGCGATGCGCCGGCACCGGCAGTTTTGCCAGCACGATATCGGTCACCGCGCGCAGCCGCGACGGGCGGCCGGACAGCAGCAGCACATCGCAGTCAAAGGCGTGCGCTGCTTCGCACAGATCGGCCAGGATCGGGCCAAGCGTGCCGCGCACCAGCCCGTCCATCGCCCCGGCCTCAGCGGGGACCTCCACCGCATCCAGCAGGAACCCCACGGCCCCCGCATCGGCCGCGGCGCGTTCGAAGAAGGCGATGGCGCGGTCGTGCCGCGCGCGGCCGGGGCCCGCGGTCAGCGGCAGCCTGGCGAAAGGTCCGTCCTCGGCCGGCGTCAGGGCTTCGTAGGCCGAGAGCAGCGCCAGCGCGCAGGGTTCCAGCACGCGGGCGACGAATTGCCGCGTCAACTGCCGTTCAGATTCCGCCTGCCCACCACGCGCGCCCCCCAACACGCGCCGCAAAAACGCCTTGGGTTCGCGCAAGCCCGCCTGACCCAAGGCCCGTTCCAGCGGCGGCAGGACCAGGCGTTCGATCACCGTCTGCAACAGGTCGTCTCCGGCGATCTTGAAGCCTTCCCGGAAGTTCTGCGTCGGGCGGATTTCCTGGTCCTGCGCGAGTGCGAATGTCGTCACCGCCAGGTCGGTCGTGCCGCCGCCGATGTCGATGCTGGCGATGCGCAGGGATGCGCTGCTGCCATAGCCTTCGCGCATCCGCCCCATCAGCCCGAACAGCTGCCGCGCATCGGCCTGAAGCCTGTGCATCGCCTCGGCATAAAGCCAGACCAGCTGCGTGGCCGTCGCTTCATCCAGGTTCGCCGTCACGCGCGGCGGCGCGGGCGCGGCGGCGGCCCGTTCCGGGCTGGCGGCCGACCAGCCCATCAGGTCCCAGACGAGTTCGACCGCATGTTCCGCCCGCCGGCGCACGATGCGCTGCTCGGCGACCGGCATGGCGGTCGGCAATGTGAGGATCACGCGCCGCAGCCGGCGCGGGACATCGGCGTTGCGTCGTGCCGCGCGGGTCGCGGGCGCGTTGATCTGGCTGATCGCCTGCATCAGGATTTCGGCCAGCATCAGCGTGTAGAGGGACGACCGCGAAAATCGCGCGCGGATCGCCGGCACGGCATTGCGGCTGCGGGAGACGACTTCGCCCGTTTCGGTCAGCGCCATCATGAAAGCGCCCGTCACAGGTGGTTCCTGCGCAGCGTCGCGCGCCCCCGCGAACCGCCAGCCCAGCACGGCGGGCCTTTCGTCCCACAGGTATCGCTTGGGCGATGACAGGCCGGTCGCGCCTTCATTGCCGATGGATTGTCCCGCCAGGCGCACCGCCTCCGGCCCCACGCGCAGCGGCGAATGCCAGGTGAAGGCGCCGGCGCGGCCGGAGCGGCGCGACAGCGCGTCATCGCCGAAACTCGCGCGCGAAAACTCGACGCGGCTTTCGAACGGCTTCTGCCAGGACAGTTCCGGCCGCGTCAGGTCGCGCAGCGCCAGCGGATAGGAATCATTCAGCGACAGCGGCCCGTCCGGGGCGCTTTCCACCAATATGCCGCAGGTGCGCGCATTGCCGATGTCCAGCACCAGATCGACATCGACCATCGGCGTCCGCCGCCCCGACACCCCCGCATCCACCAGTTTGACGCGCGGGGCGGCTTTTGCGTGGCCCAGCACCTCCAGCATGGTCAGAAAGCGCGCCCAGGGCTCCATGCGGTAGGGCAGGTCTTCGGCCTTCACCTCGCGCCCGCGGCGTTGGGCGCGCTTGAGGTCCAAAAACATCGCCTCGACCCATTGCCCGAACCAGCCTTCGGCCAGGAACCCCGCATTGTCGGCCATGCGCGCGGCGAGGGAGAATTCATGCTCCTCGGCCGCGTCCGAGACGCTGGGCGCACAATACGGGCGGCCGTCCTGCCGCGGCAGCAGCGTGGTGTCGAAGGCCAGCACCGCGCGATGCGACACACCACGGAGCCCGGTCATCTCCACCAGGCGCACGCGGGCCCAGTTGGTCGGACCGGCATCATAGGTCACAGCGCCATCGGCCCCGCGCGACTGCACGCGCAGATACGGCAGCGGCACCCAGCGCCCCAAAAAGGGTTCCAGCGCCTGGCTGCGGGTGATCCGGTACACCTCCTCCTCGGGCGGGTGCTGCTGGCCCACCGGGTCGAACAACTCGCCGTCCTCGGTTTCCTCCAGAGCGCGCAGAAAAACCTGCTGGTCGCCGTTGGCGTCGCGCATGTGCAGCGGCTTCTCGTCCCAGAAGGCGCGGCCGATGCGCGGCAGGGCCTCGATGTCGAAATCGACGTCGAGGAACTGGATGCCGGAGGCCGGGATCAGGCTGAGCAAGGGGGCCGTCATGGAGGATTGGATCGCAAGGGCTCCGCGCAATAACCCCCACTATCGGCGGAAGCGGTGCGGTGCAGCAAGCAGCGCCTCATCGCTGAAAGGTCACACGCGACCGCGTGCCCTGGCCGGGCTGGGTGGTCTCACACTCCGCCCGCGAGTCGTTGGACCGCTCGCAGCGGCTGATGCGGCGGTAGATGTAGGACTGGTCGTTGCATTGCAGGTCGCTGACATCGTCGATCAGCAGGTTGCGGCCTTCGAAGGACCCGCGCGCCGGGCCTTCGCAGACGGCGCCGTTGTCGAAGGTCAGGGTCTGCCGCCCCTGGCCCGCGCGGTCGAAACACACGCGCCAGGCGCGCACGGTGTTGATGCGCCCGGTGCGGACGTCGCGGGTGCGGTAGTCGGAGGCGAGGTTCCAGCAGCCTTCCAGCAAGGCCAGGTCGCCGCGGTTCCAGCGTTCCGCCGGCAGGTCGGTGCGGGGCGGCGGGGGTGGTGGCGGGGTCGGCCGCGGCGGGGGGGCCGGGGGCGGCGTGGGCTCCGGACGCGGCTCCGGACGCGGTTCTGGACGCGGCTCTGGCGCGGGGGGTGGCGGCGGCGCGGGCGGCGCCTGGGGCAGCGGGCAGTCCAACTGCTGCCGCCCACGCGACAGGCGCAGCGCATCGCGTTCCCCGGCCAGCGCCCGGCCCTGTTCCCGCGCCAGGTCCAGTTCGCGCAGCGCGGTCAGCCCGGCCATGTCCACCTGGCAGGCGGGCAGCGGCGGCTCCAGCCAGTCGCGCAGCACGGGGGCGGCAAACAGCGCCGCCGCGCCAAAGACCACCAGCGCGGCGCCTGTGGCCCAGAGCGCCGTGCGGTCACGCGCGACCGGCCCCGCGCTACCCGCGTCGTCGAACCGCGACAGGGCGGACACCACCGGCCCTTCGGGTGCCGCAAACCCCCAGGCGGCCAGGACCGGCGCGCCATCCACGGCGAAAACCACATCCTGCGTCGGCACCATGCGCGCCAGGTCCAGCAGGGCGGCCCGCGTGGCATCGCCCTCGGCCCGGGCGGTTTCGGCGGCGCGGCGGATGTCGGACAGCAGCTGCGTCAGGCTCGCGGCGAAGACCGCGCGGTCGGCCCGGTTCAGGCTGGGCA
>JBBQHE010000282.1:0-4416 GCA_038323655.1 Acetobacterales bacterium
CCGCCAATCCCACCAAGCCCATCCGGCTCCGCAATCTGCGGCCGGTTTTTTGAACAGGAAACCCCATGCCCGCCACCACAGCCACCGACGACCAGACACAACCCGCCATGGGCGACAACTCCGGCGTGATCGACCTCGCTCTCCTCCTCGACACCGAGCAGATCGCCCGGGCGCTGCGCGAGCAGTACGCCCCCAAGATCACGCGCCGCGATGACCTGCTTGCCGGCTTCGCCCGCTTCGAGATCACCATCCGCAACGGCATCAACGACGACGCGACCCAGGCAAAGGCGTCCGATTTCGCCCGCCAGCTCGGCGACGAAGCCAAGGCGATCGAGGCCCTCCGCGAGACCGCCAAGCGGCCGATCACCGAGGCCGGCCGCGCCGTCGACGCCTTCTTCAAGAGAGAGCTGGCCGAACCACTTCTGGACCGCGCCACAAAGGTGCGCGCCCGCATGACGACCTATGCCCAGGCCAAGCAGGCGCGCGAGCGCGAGGAAGCGCTGGCCGCCCAGCGCCGCGCCCAGGCCGAGGCCCAGCGCCTCGCCGACGAAGCCGAAGCCGCGCGCCTCGCCAGCGCCGCCGCAGTCGGCATCCCCGAGGAAGACCCCAACGAGGCTATGGACCGGGCAATCGCTGCCGAGCAGGAGCAGATGGCCCGCGACCAGGCCGCGCGCCGCGCCATGGCCTCCACTGCCAAGGTCACCTCCGACCTGGGCAGCACCAGCAGCCTGCGCAGCCGGCGCGTGTGGGCCCTCACTGACATCAAGGCGCTGGTGGCCGCCGTCGCCGCAGGAGACGTGCCCATCAACGTCCTGATGCCGAACAAGGCCATCCTCGACGCCATGGCCCGCGACAAGGATCAGGAGGATTTGCCCGGCCTGGTCTTCAGCAAGGAAACCAAAATCGCGATCCGCTGACCAGTCCCCCTACCCGCAACCACTACCACCAGGAAATCTAGCATGACCAATTACCTCGTCATCGACACCGAAACCTCTGGTCTCCCCGATTACAAGCTTCCGGCCGATGACCCGAGCCAGCCCAGGCTCGCCTCCTTCTCCGCGATCGAGACCGACGACACGCTCGAGCCGCTCACCGTCTACGACCGATTGATCCAGCCTGATGGCTGGGAAATCAGCGCCGAGATCACCGCCATCAATGGCCTCACCACCGATCGCTGCCAGGCCGAAGGGGTGCCCGTCTCCTTGGTGCTCGCCTACTACGCGGAGAAGATCAATGCCGGCTACGTGGTCGTCGCCTACAACGCGCAGTTTGACTGCAAAATCCTGCGCGGGGAGATGCGACGCGCCGGCCAGGACGACCTCTTCGAACTGACGCGCAACATCTGCGCCATGCGTTCCTGCGACGGCCTGAAAATCGAAAAGGCAGGCGAAAAAAAAGGTGGATTTCCTAAGCTCAGTGACGCGTATAGGCATTTCTACAACGAGGAAATGCCGGAGCACCACACCGCCCCGGGCGATGCCGCCGCCTGCCTCGCCATCTTCCAGAAGCTGATGAAATACGGCTTCGCGAAAGAACCGGCGGTGCATTATGCCAAGAATCCGCCCCCAGGAAAGGACGCCTGACCCATGGACAGCTACGCCGCCATCACCTCGAACAACAAGACCCCGCATACGCGCGCTCAGGCCTTTCTGGAGACCATGCACGCCCGCGGCTGGCGCATCGCGCCGGGCGAGCCGATCGCGCCGCCGCAGCCGCAATTGGACCTCGATCCGCCGCCCGAGTCCGATACCAGCACCGGAGATGTCGCATGAGCCAGACCACCTCCGTCGCCCCCGCGATGCCGACCCGCGCCCTGAGCAAAACCCTGAAGGAATGCACCACCCTCGGCGAGGCCTTCCAGAGCGGCGAGTTTGCCGACCGCGTGCGCCAGGGCCTGCCCACGCACCTCAACGCCAACGCCATGCTGCGGACCTATATCCAGGCGCTCAACAAGACCCCACTCCTGGCCAAGGTGGATGTCCGCCAGGCGATCGGCGCGTTCTTGACCCTGTCCCAGCTCGGCCTCGCCCCCAACAATGCGCTCGGCGAGGCCTACCTGATCCCCTTCGCCCGCAAAAAGTGGAACCCAGCCACCCGCGTGCGCGAGATCCAGGGATACGACCTCAACGTCATCGTCGGATACAAGGGATACCTCTCGCTGGCATTTCGCTCCGGCCTGGTCGGCGCCGTGCATGCCGACGTGGTCTACGAAGGCGACGAATTCGATTATCTCTACGGGACCGAGCAATTCCTGAAGCACCGCCCCACCGGCAAGCAGCCGGATGGAGCCACACCCGGCTACGCCTACGCGGTGGCCCACCTGACCGGCCACGCCGCCGGCGAGCCCCCGTTTCAGGTGCTGCCCTGGTCCAAGGTTCTGCAGGTGCGCAATGGCAGCCAGGGCTATCAGGCCGCCCTCTACGCCAAGGATGATGCCGAGAAAAAAGGCTGGAAGCTTCCGCCCAGCTACACCGACGCACCCTGGGTTAAGCATGTGATCCCGATGGCGATGAAAACCGCCTTCCTGCGCCTCTCGACCTGGATCCCGCGCTCCCTGGAGATCACCGGCGCCGCGGCGATCGATGAGGCCGGCAACCGCGGCGCCCACGTGGACTTCGGCGCGGTGCTGGACGGCGGCAGCGTGGTGGATGGCACCGTGACGATTGACGAGCCGACGCGCGATGCCTCGACCGGATTCGGGCTGCGGCAGGATGATGGGGATCCCGGCGCCGGCGATCCAGACGACCCGGGCCCGGGCGCAGAACCGACTGCCGACCAAGTGACAGCGAACCGCGCTGCCATGGAGCGGTTGCATCCGAACGCGCGCCAGGAAGTGCCCACATCGACCAGCGCCACCGCTGCGGATGCCGGCCCACCGTTCGACGCCTATCTCGCCGATGACGTCGGCGAGCTGCGCGCGGACCTGGGCAACGGCGGCCACTTCAAGGATGCCACCGCCTGGGCCGAGGCCTTCTGCCACCTCGCCGCCCAGCCCGGCGCCAACCATGCCCTGCTGGAGGAAAACAATGCCGAAGCGCTGGAATCCCTCACCGGCGAACTGCTTGCCATGGTGACCGACGCACTCAAGCCGGCCAAGACCGCGCCATCCGACGCCACGCCAGCCCCCACGGCGCCTGCAGAGATCAAGCCAATGCCCGTGCCCTACAAAGACGGCAAGCCGGACCTGGTCGCCTACGTGCAGGCTGTGCGCGCCACTATGATCGCCATTCCCGCAGCAGCCCAGGTCGCCGCTTGGGACGAACTCAATCGTGCCGTGTTTGCCAAATTCCCACCGACCACTCGCAAAGCCATCGCCGCAGCGATCCAGGGCGCCGCAGCGCGCTTCGCCGAGCCTGAGCCGGGCCAGAAGTCCCCGGAGACCCCGTCACCAGACCCGATGGCCGAACAGCAAGATGCCGCCGATCCCGACATCGAGTTTGTGCGGTCCCTGGTGATCAGCATCAAGGCATCCAAATCCCTCTCTGAACTCGAGAAACTGAGCAACGCCGCGGTGGTGGCAAAGCTGCGTGGCATCGGCGAACAGCGTCCCGAACTCTTCCAGCAGGTGGTCGACGCCGGCAACGAGCAGGGCGCCAAGCTGGGCGGCACCGCAGGAGACGGCCGATGAGCAAAGCCGCCGTCATGCGGAAACCCTGGATGCCCGACGAAATCGAGCGCCTGCGTGCTTTCTGCGCCCAGGGCGACCTCAGCCTGCGCGCGATCGGAGAGATCATGCATCGCTCGAAATCTTCGATCATCGGCGCAGCCCATCGCGCCAACATCGCAGTGCGAGAAAATCCGCGACGCAAGAAGCCGGGTGCCAGGCCCGCGCCCAAGCGCATCGCGCGCGCTGCCCGGAATGTCCGACGCCCCGGAGAACCTTCTTCTCCATCGCCCGCGCCACTCTCACCGGCGCCGCCACCGACCGTGCCCGCGCGGCGGCCGGGAGCCTACCCTGCCGACCTCAGCAGCGCCTGCCAGTGGCCGATCGGCGAGCCCGGCCGCCCCGGCTTCCATTTCTGCGGCGATCCATGGGTGCCCGGCCGCCCCTATTGCGAGGACCATTGCCAGTTCGCCTATGTCCCCAATCCTTTCGCCCGGAGCTTTCGCGATGATCGATGAAATGTCCGATAAAACCCCCGGCGTGGGCATGAGCGCGGCGGAGAGGATGCGGGAGTCGTGCTGGCGCTGCTCATGCGCCGGTGACTGCGCCGAACTCTGGCCACTGTCCGAGCGCCGTGATTTCCGCCCAGGCCCGGTCCACCGCGGTCCCAGCGTCAACCCCCACGAAGATCGCTGCCTCCGCCCAGCGCCGCCGCAGCAGCCCCAGAGATGGCGTTCCCGCGACGTTGATCCAAACCCGCATCTGACCCGGCACTGCGTCGCGATGCTCCTCGTTCAGCAACCGCAGCATCC
>JBBQHE010000283.1:0-4354 GCA_038323655.1 Acetobacterales bacterium
ACTGGTGGCTTGGCCGCCAGGTGGACCGCTTCCGCGACCGGTCCTGGTTCCCGGTGCCGCCGGCCGCACTTGACCGCGCGACCGGCTGGTATCGCCGCTGGGGGCACTGGTCGCTCGGCCTGTCCTGGGCGCCGATCATCGGCGACCCGCTGACGCTGGTGGCCGGGATCTTACGTGAACCGCTGTGGCGTTTCCTGCTGCTGGTCGGAATCGCCAAAACCTGCCGCTATGCTGCCCTGGCCGCCATCACCCTCGGCCTTATGTAGCCAGAAGAAGCCCCAGGACACGACCATGCTCGACGCCGCCACCGACCCACGCCCCCATGCCATCGTCATCGGTTCCGGCTTCGGGGGGCTGGCCGCCGCGGTGCGGCTCGGCGCCCGCGGCTATCGCGTCACGGTGCTGGAAAAACTCGATGCCCCGGGCGGCCGCGCCTATGTCTTCCGCCAGGATGGCTACGCCTTCGATGCCGGGCCGACGATCATCACCGCGCCCTATATCCTGGAAGAACTCTGGACCCTCTGCGGCCGGCGCATGGCCGATGATGTGGAACTCCGCAGCATCGACCCCTTCTATGAAATCCGCTTCGACGATGGCGAGGTGATGCGCTGCACCGCCAACCTGGCGGACATGCGCGCCGAGGTGACACGCATCTCGCCCGACGAAGGCCCAGGCTTCGACCGTTTCATCAAGGACAGCGAGGCAATCTACAAGGTCGCCTTCGAGGAGTTGGCCGACCAGCCTTTCGACAGCCTGGGCAAGTTGCTCCGCTCGGCCCCAGCACTTTTCCGCCTGGGCGGGCAATTCTCGGTCTTCACCAAGGTGTCCAAGTATTTCCGCAACGAGAAACTGCGCATCGCCTTCAGCTTCCATCCGCTGCTGATCGGCGGGAACCCGCTGACCACCACAGCCTACTACTGCCTGATCGCGCATCTGGAACGCATGCATGGCGTGCACTACGCCATGGGCGGCACGGGCGCACTCGTGCGCGGCCTGGTCGGGCTGATCGAAGGCCAGAGCAACCGCCTGCGCTACGATGCCGAAGTCGCGGAAATCACCGTGGCCGACGGGGCCGCGACCGGCGTGGTGCTGGCCGGTGGCGAGGCGATTGCCGCCGATATCATCGTCTCCAACGCCGATGTCGCCTGGACCTACGGCACGCTGCTGAAGAAGCACAAGCGCCACCGCTGGACCGATCGCAAACTCAAGAACGCCCGCTACTCCATGTCGCTCTTCGTCTGGTATTTCGGCACCAGCCGGCAATTCCCCGACGTCTACCACCACACGATGGTGCTCGGCCCGCGCTACAACGAACTGCTGAAGGACATTTTTGATCGCAAAATCCTGTCGGAGGATTTCAGCCTCTACCTGCATCGCCCGACCGCGACCGATCCCTCCATGGCGCCACCCGGCTGCGATGCCTTCTACGTCCTGGCCCCCGTGCCGCACCTGGGCAGCGGTACCGACTGGCCGGCGACGGCCGAGGCCTATCGCGCCGCCGTGCAGAAACGCCTGGAGGAGACGGTGATGCCCGGCCTCGGCGACTGCATCGCCACTTCGCGGGTGCTGACGCCGCAGGATTTTCGCGACCGGCTGCTGTCGGTGAATGGTGCTGCGTTTTCGCTGGAACCGCAGTTGTTCCAATCAGCCTGGTTCCGCCCCCACAACCGCAGCGAGGAAGTGCGTGGGCTGTTTCTGGTCGGCGCCGGCACGCATCCGGGCGCCGGGGTGCCGGGCGTGGTCGCCTCGGCGCGGGTGCTGGATGCGGTGGTGCCGGATGCGCGGAGCGTCGTCAGGCGCTGAGGGCGGTCCCTGGAGAGGGCTTTGCCCCCTCCAGACCTCCCCCAGCAGGGGACCGTGTCCCCTGCACCCGCCGTTGTTTTTGCCCAAGGCGAGGGAGGGGCATCACAGGGCGCGCCCGTGATGAGGGGTACGCCACGCCCCTCCCTCGCCTTGGGCAATGTCCCAAAGTGGGTCCAGGGGCCTCAGGCTCCTGGTGGGGGGAGTTTGAGGCGGGCGAAGCCCCTCTCAAGGACCGCCCCACCCAGACTCACGCCGCCCGCCCCCGCATCACGCGCCAGAGCCTGGCGAAGCCTTCGCGCTGCTGGCGCAGCCAGCCGCCGTGGGCCAGGGCCGGGCTGGCCCCGGGGTCGCCCGTCAGCGGGAACTGGTCGCGCCGGAAGTCGGCGGTCCCGAACATCCAGTCCCAGACTGGCAGGAGCACGCCGTAGTTCCGGCCCGTATCGGCCGCCGAGAGCAGGCCATGATGCAACCGGTGGAAACGCGGCGACACGACCAGGCGTTCGCCGATGCGCCCGTAGGACAGGCGGACATTGGCGTGGGAAAGCGATTCGGCCAGGCGAAGCACCAGCACCACCAGCGGGAACTGCGCCGGCGGCACGCCGATCAGCAGCGCCAGCGTCCCGAACCAGAGGGCTGCGATGCAGTCGTCCAGCACATGGTTCCGGTCATCGGTCCAGAAGGTCATCTGCGTCTGGGCGTGGTGCACCGAATGCAGCGCCCACCACCAGCCGAAGCGGTGCTGGAAGCGGTGGCGCCAGTATTCGCCAAAATCCAGCACCACGACATAGAGCAGGAAGGCCAGGAAGGCGTGGTCGCGCAGCCAGGGCATCAGGCTTTCCAGCGTCGGCGGCATCCAGCCCGAATCGACCACCCAGCCGGCCAGCCGCGATTGCGCGGAGGCCAGGATCACGAAGGCGATCAGTGGCAGCAGCCCGAGGCGCGCCAGCAGCGTGTAGATGACATCGGTGCCGACCCCGCGCCGGTCGCTCCAGCGTTCGACCGGGCGCCAGGCTTCAAGCGGCCGGCAGACCACGTAGACGACGCCGACGCCGACCAGGCCGAACAGGAAGAAGTCCATCCATTCGAAGGCGTCATCGGCCCAGTCCATCAGCCCCAGCGCATAGAAGACCGGCTGTACGGCGTTGAGAAACAGCCAGCCGGTCAGCCCGGTCCATGCATCTTCAATGATCTCGAACATGGTGTCAGGCTATACCGGTCGGGGGCAGCGGGGCAAAGCGGAAGCCGCGGGCGAGCAAGCCGTCCAGCATTGCCTCCAGCACATTGGCCATGGGGTCGCGGCGGGAGCGGACGCCCCAATGCATCATCAGCACCTCCTGGTCGCGTATGCCGCCGAGGGCGCGATTCAGCAAAGCGGTATTGGGGTGGGCAGCCGCATCCAACTCGTCCCCCAAAAAGCCGCCGCGCGACCAACCCTGGTGCCGCAGGCCGCAGCCGGCGGCAAAGTGCCGCGCATTCGCGGTGACGATGCCGCCTGGCGCCCGCCACAGTGGCAGCACCTGGGCCTCCGGAACCATCGCGTGCAGCGCCTGGATGGGCCGCGCCAATTCGGCGCAGAGGGCGGCCGGGGAGAGCGTCTCCGCCCCCTCGTTCCGGCGCGAGACGAAGCGCACCGCCTGCGGCCCCGGGTCGCCCGAAAAATACCAGTGCCGCCAGGTATGGCTGGCGAAGGCATGGCCCTCGGCCGCGCGGGCGCGCCAGAAGGGCGCCCAGGCCGCGTCCAGCGTGCGGTCGCCGCGAAAGGTCGGCTCATCGGCCAGGAAGAGCGTCGCGCGGATCTGCCGCGCGGCCAGCATGGCGGCGATGCGATCGGCTTCGCGCGACCAGCCGGTGTCGATGGTCAGGTAGAGGGTGCCGCCCCCCCGGGGCGCAGCCGCGACGGTGTCGCTGCGCGGCTGGGCGGCAACGGGTGCGGCGGCAAGGCCAGCCGCGGCCAGGACCGCCCTGCGCGACCACATGGCGCTAGCCCCTTGGCGCGCGCCGGGCGGGGGCCGCGGCGGCGGCGCGCACCGGCACGAACAGGATGCCGTGCGGGCTGCGGCCGACGCGGAAACTGTCCTGCACCCCGGTCTCGGGGTCCAGCACGCCGACCCGCCCGGCCCAGCGCAACGTCGCCCAGATACGGCCTTCGGGGTCAAACGTCAGGCAGTCTGGCCCGCCCGGCACGACCCAGGACTGGGTGACCTGCAAGGTCGTGGGGTCGATCGCGGTGATCCGGCTGTCCACCCGGCTGGTGACGTAGATCGGCCCCTGGTTCGGCCCGACGAACAGCGCATGCGCCCCGCGCCCGACCTGGATGGTGCTTTCGACCGCCCGTGTCTCGGGGTTCACCACGGCGACATGGTCGCTGCCCATGATGCCGACCAGCAGCTTGCCGTTGTGCCAGATCACCCCGGCCGGCTCCCGCCCGACCTCGATCTGCCACAGCGGCAACTGGGTCTCCAGGCTGACGGCCGCGAGGCCCCGGGTGCCCTGCAACGTCACGTAGACGACCTTGGAATCCGGGCGGAAGGCCAGGTGGCTCGGCTTGTCC
>JBBQHE010000284.1:0-4348 GCA_038323655.1 Acetobacterales bacterium
GCGGTCGATAAGTTCGAATACCGCCGCGGCTACAAGTTCAGCACCTATGCCACCTGGTGGATCCGCCAGGCCATCACCCGCAGCATCGCCGACCAGGCGCGCACCATCCGCATCCCGGTCCATATGATCGAGACGATAAACAAGCTGGTCCGCACCAGCCGGCAGATGCTGCATGAGATCGGCCGAGAGCCGCAGCCGGAGGAGCTGGCCGAAAAGCTCGGCATGCCGCTGGAAAAAGTCCGCAAGGTGCTGAAGATCGCCAAGGAGCCGATCAGCCTTGAAACGCCCATCGGCGATGAGGAAGACAGCCATCTCGGCGACTTCATCGAGGACAAGGCCGCGATCATCCCGCTGGATGCGGCGATCCAGTCCAACCTGCGCGAAGCCACGACCCGGGTGCTGTCCAGCCTGACCCCACGTGAGGAACGCGTGCTGCGCATGCGCTTCGGAATCGGCATGAACACCGACCACACGCTGGAAGAGGTCGGCCAGCAGTTCAACGTGACGCGCGAACGCATTCGCCAGATCGAGGCCAAGGCGCTGCGCAAGCTGAAGCACCCGAGCCGCAGCCGCAAACTGCGCAGCTTCCTCGAAACCTGAGATGTCCGCCCAGATCCGTCACATGGAGGAGGTGCGGGAGGTGACGGTGGACGTCACCTTCCTGCGGATGGAACAGGCGCCGACCAACGCGCCCGAGCCACTGCCCGGCGGCTGCCAGGTGATGCGGGTGAAAGAGTGTTCCGTCGCCTTCTACCGTTTCCTTTATGACACGGTCGGGCAGGCGCATCTGTGGTGGATGCGTCGCACCGCGCCGGATGGTGAAATCGCGGCGGCCATCGCGCATCCGGCCGTGTCGATCCATGTGCTCTATCGTGCCGGCCAGCCGCTCGGCTTCTACGAACTGGAACGGCGCACCGGGCGCAGCATCAACCTTGCCTATTTCGGGCTGCTGCCCTTCGCCATCGGCCAGGGGCTTGGGCGGGCCTTCCTGGACCACGCGGTGGCGACGGCCTGGGCCGAGGGCTGCCGGGTGCTGACCGTCAACACCTGCACGGCCGACCATCCACGGGCTCTGCCGGGCTACTATGCCGCCGGCTTCGTACTCATCCGCACGGTCCGGGAGGTCTGGCCGATCCCGGTGCGGCTGGGGCTGAAGGTGCCGGCGGGCCTGCCGGGCTGAGGCGGCCCGCCCGCTACCCCACGCGCAGCCCCGCTGCCTCGATCACCGCCGACCACTTCAGATTCTCCGCCCGGACGTAATCCCCGAAGGCTGCGGGCGACAGGCTGAAGGCGCGGCAGCCCTGGTCGCCCAGCAGGCGCACCACGTCGGGTTGCGCCAGGGCCGCGACCAGTGCGGCGGACAGTCGCTCCACCACCGGCGCCGGCACGCCAACGGGGCAGCACATGCCCCACCAGGGGGCGGCGACGAAGCCCGCCAGCCCGGTGCCGATACCGGCTTCGGCGATGGTGGGGGCCTGCGGCATCTGCGGTACGCGTTCGGCCGTGGTGACGCCGATCATCCCCAGGCGCTGGGACCGGACGTTCTCGACCACCGCCGAAAGCGCGTCGAAGTAATAATCAACCCGCCCACCGACCAGGTCGATCATCGCTGGCGCCGATCCGCGATAGGGCACGTGGACCGCCTCGATCCCCGCTGCGCGGTTGAACATCTCGCCAGCCAGGTGGCTGGTGGCACCCTGGCCGGAGGAGGCCATGTTCAACCGCCCGGGGTGGGCCTTGGCGTAGGCGATGAAGCCGGCCAGATCGGTCGGCAACCCGGGCCGCACCACCAGGGCAAAGGGCCCATCCCCGATCGGGCCGATGAAGCCGAAGTCTCGGTCTGGGTTGAAGGGCGTGTCGCGATCGATCAAGGGCCGGAAGAAGGTGCCAGCGCCGGCGATCAGCAGAGCGTAGCCATCGTTCGGCGACTTGGCGATGTTGTCCGACCCCAGCGACCCGCCCGCCCCGGGCCGGTGGTCATACACCAGGGGCTGGCCCAGCAGCGGCGTCATGGCATCGCCGACGATGCGGGCGATATTGGCCGTCGCCCCGCCGGGCGGCCAGGGGATGACCAGCCGGATCGGGCGGGTGGGAAAGGCCCCCTGGCCCAGGGCAGGGGCTGCGGCCAGCAGGAAGGGGGCGGCGAGAAGCGGGCGACGGCGCATGGGGCGGGACTTTCAGCGAATGCCGCGATCGTTTCCCAGGATGGCCAGCCCCGCAACCCCGCAGCCGCGACCGCGGGCCTCGGCCAGCAGCGGGGCTGCCTCCGGCTTGGGCAGGCACGTCAGCGCGTGCGGCGCATCACCACGCTGTGCCGGCGCGCCCGGCCGCCGCCGGTTTCATAAAAGCCTTCCACGGTATCGGCGCCCGTCGCCCGCAGCGACAGTTTCTGGTTGGCGCTCGTGGTGAAGGTCAACTCACCATGGCGCAGCGTGCCGCTGAAGGCATTGCCGGACCAGGTCCCAGTCACCGACCCATCGGCACCGACCGTCTGGATCACCATGCTGCGCTGCGCATTGCCGTCCAGCCCGACGATGTCCCCGCGCCAACTGCCCACCAGGCTCGGCGGCGTCTGCGCCCAACCAAGGCCCGGGCCGAGCATGAGAAGGCTCAACAGCATGACGCGCCGCGTGTGCATGGCCTGCTTCCCCGCCTGACGTGGTTCGCCATCCAAGTCGCTGGGCGGTCCCGTGTCGAGGTGGCTGTGGCGGGCGGAGCGGGTCGTGCGAGGCTCTCAAGCCATTGTGTGGAGTCGCTGGAATGCCCGACGCCTTTTCGGACCCCTTGCCTGCCGCTTCGCTGGCGCCCCTGCTCACGCTGGGCTCGGCCTGGTCCTCCGGCTGGTCGGTCCCCGGCTGGATGATCTGCCAACTCGGCGGCATCGTGGCGGAAGAACGCACCATCTTCCTCTCCCGCCCCGACAGCCCGCCAAAGCTGCGCGCCGTCTCGCCCTCGGGCCGCGTGCCGGTGCTGGAGATCGACGGCTTGCGCCTGTGGGACACGCTGGCCATCGCCGAATACCTTTGGGAACGAGATCCCGGCTGCGCCATCTGGCCGCAGGATCCCGCCCGCCGTGCCGTGGCGCGCTGCATGGCGGCCGAGATGCACAGCCATTTCGACGAGGTCCGCAACGGCCTGCCGATGAACCTGATCAAGCGCTGGCCGGTGAAGGACGGGCTGCCCAGCAACGTCAAGCTCATGGGCCGGCCGGGCGTCAGGGCAGGGACGGACCGGATCGAGGCGATCTGGCGCGACGCCCGCGCGCGGTTCGGCGGCCCCTGGCTCTGTGGCGCCGACTTCTGCGCCGTGGATGCGATGCACGCGCCGATGACCACGCGCTACACCACCTACGGCGTGGAGCTGGCGCCCGACAGCTTGGCCTTCATCGCACAGATGGCCGCGCACCCGCTGATGCAGGCCTGGCGGGCGCGGGCCGAGGCCCAGGCCGATATGATCGGCCGTGATGTTGTGTTGGCCTCGCCGTAACCGCAGGATCGTCTAGAACGAAATCAACAAAGGGAGGATGAACATGCACCGCAGGACCTTGCTGCTTGCCTCGGCGCTCAGCGCCCCGGCCATCGGGGCGCTGGCACAGCCCGCCGCCTATCCGAACCGGCCCATCCGGATGGTGATTCCCTGGCCGCCGGGGCAGGCGACGGACCTGATGGCCCGCGTGGCGGGGCAAATGATCACCGAGGGGCTGGGCCAGGCGGTCGTGGCCGAGAACCGCGCCGGCGCCGGCGGCCAGATCGGCACAGACGTGGTCGCCAAGGCGACCCCTGACGGCTACACCCTGCTGGCCGCCAGCAGCGGCCCGGTCACCATCAACCCGCTGCTGCAGCGGGTGCCCTTCGACCCGGAGAAGGATCTGACCCCGGTCGCGATCCTCGGCCTGTCGCCCTATCTGCTGGTGGTCCGCCCGGGCTTTCCCGCGACCGACATGCGCAGCTTCGTCGCAGCCCTGAAAGCGGCTCCAGGGCGCTACACCTTCGCCACATCCGGCACCGGCGCCACGGCCCATCTGATCAGCGAATACTTCAACCGCGGTGCGGGGGTGGAGGCGGTGCACGTGCCCTTCGCCGGCTCCGGCCCGGCGCTGACCTCGGTGCTGGCCGGCCAGGTCGATTATGCGATCGACACCGTCGCTGCGACCGGGCCGCTGGTGCGCCAGGGTGCCTTCCGCACCTTCGGCATCTCGCTGACCCAAGGCAGCCAGTTGGCGCCGGGGGTGCCGACCATCGCCGAGGCCGCTGGCATCCCAGGCTTCAACGCCAGCGCCTGGCTCGGCATCATGGCGCCGGGCGCCACGCCTCGCCCGATCATCGACCGCTTGGCCGGTGCGATCCAG
>JBBQHE010000285.1:0-4334 GCA_038323655.1 Acetobacterales bacterium
GTTCCGGTCGCATTGATAGTCGGCGAGGTAGGCGACGCTGCGGGCCTGGCCACCGGTTTCGGGCATGTTGATCGGTTCGGCCAGGTTCATCACCAGCCAGACGCGTCGCAGACCGGACGGATGGTGCAGCACGGCCGAACCTGCGAAGGCTTCGGCGATCGGGCCGCCGGCGGGGACGGGGATGCGGCGCCAACTGCGGCGTGGCGCCAGCGCCAGGGTGGGCATGGTCGGCAGGGTCGAGACCAGGGGCGGTTCGGCGGGCGTTGTGGTCGTGGCCTCGACCGGGGCGGCGGCAGGTGCTGGGTTGGGATCCACCGCGGCGCAGCCGGCCCCAAGGGTCAGCAGCAGCAGGGTGGCCATGATTGGCGGTCTCGGCATCCTGGGTCTTTCGCGTGGCACCGTGAGTGTTTCATCTGGCGGTGCGCGGGTGAAGGTCACGGCGTGGCTGGGTCCGGGTGTTGTCAGGCCAGGGCGGCTTCCACGGCCGCGGCGACCGCGAACAGGCGCGCGTCGGCATCGTGTTCGCCCATCAGCATCAGCCCGACCGGGGCCTCGCCGGCCGCGTGGCAGGGCAGGGAGATGGCGCAGCGGTCAAGGAAGTTGCCGACCGAGGTGTTCCGCAGCAGCGCCATGTTGATGCGGTTGTAGTCGCGTTCGGCTTCCACCTCGGCCAGTGCCGGCGGCACGATCGGGCAGGTCGGCAGCACGATGGCATCGAAGGGGGCGGTGCGGGGGGCGATGGCCGCGATCAGCGCGGCCCGCGCGGCGATGAGTGCCACGTAGTCGGCCGCCCCCATGCGTTCGCCACGCAGGATGCGGACCAGGATGCGCGGGTCGTAGCGGTCGCGGCCTTGCGCGATGATGTCCCGATGCAGTGCCCAGGCCTCGCTGGCGGCGAAGCCGCCGGTGCCGTTCACTGCCGGGATCTCGGCCAATTCGGGCAGGTCGACGGGCAGGATTTGCGCGCCCTGCGCCGACAGCCGTGCCAGGGCGGCATCGAAGGTCGCGGCCACGGTGTCATCCAACCCTTCGGTCAGATAGGTGTTGCGGGGCAGGCCCAGGCGCAGCCCGGCGAGTGGCAGGGCCTGGGGGGCGGTGGGTGCCTCGTCGCCAACCATGGCCGCATGGATGATCGCGCAGCAGGCGACGCTGCGCGCCAGCGGGCCGATGGAATCAAGGCTGCCCGAAAGGGGGAACACGCCGGCCAGCGGCACGCGTTTCGCTGTCGGCTTGTAGCCGACGACGCCGCAGAGTGCCGCCGGCACGCGGCAGGACCCCCCGGTGTCCGACCCCAGGCCCGCGAAGCCCATGCCATCGGCGACCGCGACGCCGGCGCCCGACGACGATCCGCCCGGGCAGCGTCCTGTCGCGCGGTCCCAGGGGCTCAGCGGCGTGCCGAAGTGGGGGTTCACGCCCAGGCCGCTGAAGGCGAATTCGACCATGTTCGTGCGCCCCAGCACGACGAAGCCCAGACGCTCCAACCGCGCGACGCAGGGGGCGGTGGTGGTGGCCGGGGCGGCCTCGGCCAGCACGATGCTGCCGGCGGTGGTGACCGACCCCGCCTGGTCGAACAGGTCCTTCACGCTGATGGGCACGCCGGCAAAGCGGGACGGCGCGCGGCCCGCGGCGCGCAGGCGGTCCATTGCATCAGCCGCGGCCCGCGCGGCTTCGGCCTGCACCGTGACGAAGCTGCGCGCGCCCTGGCCTGCGGGATCGGCGATCCGCGCCAGGGCGGCTTCGGCCAGCGCGCGGGCGGTGGTGGCGCCCGATGCCAAGGCGTCCGCGGCGGCAAGGATGGTATTGGGCATGATGGAACTCTCCGGTTACTTGTATTTGACACGACCGCGCGGCGCGGGCCACGCTGCCGCCCAGAAAAAAAATCAGAGGGACGTTCAATATGCTCACGCGTTTCCGTGTGGCCCTGCTTGCCGCTGCCGCCGTCATCGGCCTGTCCGCAACCCCTGGCCAGGCGCAGGAATGGCGTGGCTGGAACATCCATGCCGCCGATTACCCGAACGGCCGGGGCATGGACCGCTTCGCCGAACTGGTGGCGCAGCGCACCAACAACCGCATCCGCCTGCGGACCTATCATTCTGCAACGCTGGGCCAGCAGGATGAAGCGATCCAGCAGATGCGTCTGGGGGCGATCGACTTCGGCAATTTCAACCTCTCGCCCTTCAACAACCTCGCCCCCTCGACCAATGTCGTGACTCTGCCCTTCATCTTCCGCGACGTCGCGCACCAGCATGCGGTGATGGCCGGGGTGGGTGGCGAGGAGATTGGCCGCGACCTGGAAGGCATCGGCATCATCGCGCTGGCCTGGTACGACGCCGGTGCGCGCAGCATGTACACCCGTCGCCCGGTGCGCACGCCGGCCGACCTGCAGGGCATGAAGATCCGGGTGCAGACCTCCGACCTGTGGATCGACATCATGCGGGCGCTGGGTGCCAATGCGACGCCGCTGCCCTTCGGCGAGGTGTTTACCTCCCTGCAGTCGGGCGTGATCGACGGGGCCGAGAACAACTGGCCATCGTATGAGAGCACGCGGCATTTCGAGGTCGCGCGGTTCTACACGACCACCGAACATTCCAACGTGCCCGAAGTGCTGGCCGTCTCCCGCCAGCGCTGGGCGCGGCTGTCGGATGCGGACAAGGCCATCGTGCGCCAGGCGGCGATCGAATCCGCGGCCTTCCAGCGCGAGCTCTGGGCAGCGCGCGAGACGGAATCGCGGGCCCGCGTGATCGCCGGCGGTGCCACGGTGATCGAAATCACCGACCGCAGCCCCTGGTCGGCGCTGATGGCGCCGGTCTATGCCAAGTACACGACCGACCCGCGTCTGGCCCGGATGGTGCAGGCCATTCGCGAGACCCGGTGAAGGCTTTTTCCGCCGCGTTGGAGTTCCTGGCGCGGACAATGATCGGGGCGGCGTCGGTCGCCCTGGTCTGCCTGATCGCGATGATGGGTTGGATGGTGTTCGGCCGCTATGTGCTGAACGACACTCCGACCTGGGTTGAGCGTGCCGCCACGCTCTCCATCCTGTTCATCGCGCTGCCGGTCGCGGCGGTGGGGGTGCGGGAGAGGTTTCATCTCTCCGTGCTCGGCTTTCGCGAAAGCCTGCCCCCCCAGGCGCAGCGTATCATCGCCATCGGTTGCGATACGCTGGTCGGGCTGTTCGGGCTGGCCATGGCGGTCTGGTCCTGGGACCTGGTGGATGGGGTGCGGGCCTTTCGCATCCCGCTGCTCGGCATCAGCCAGGCCTGGACCTATGTGCCGTTGATGATCAGCGGGGCGCTGATCGCGCTTTTCGCGGTCGAGCAGGTGCTGCTCGACATCCTGTCGCCCGATGCGCCGGAGAAGCGCGGTGTGGCCGCGGCCTTTCTGGAGTAGCGGCGCGTGGAACCTGGCCTGATCATTCTTTTCGCGATCTTCGTGGGCGGCATCGTGGCCGGCGTGCCGGTGGCCTTCGTGCTGGGCATCGCCGCCATCGCCGGTTTCATCTATGAAGGCATCAACCCCGCCGTTGCCTTCCAGCAGATGACGGCGGGGATGAGCATGTTCTCGCTGCTCGCCATTCCCTTCTTCATCTTTGCCGGCGAGATCATGCTGCATGGCGGCATCGCGCGGCGCCTGGTGGCGCTGGCCTCGGGCTGCGTCGGCTGGATGCGCGGCGGGCTTGGCATGGTCGATGTCTCGACCTCTATGCTGTTCGGCGGCATTTCGGGCTCGGCGGTGGCCGATACCTCGGCGACCGGCACCATCCTGATCCCGGCGATGAAGGCCAAGGGCTATGGCGTCGACTATGCCGTGTCGCTGACCGTGACCAGCAGCATCGCTGGCATCCTGATCCCGCCCAGCCACAACATGATCCTGTATTCGCTGGCGGCCGGGGGCGGCATTTCGGTCACCGCCCTGTTCATCGCCGGCATCGTGCCCGGCATCACCATGTGCCTGTTCCTGGGCCTTGCCGCCTATGTGATGGCGGTGCGCCGCGGCTACCCGGCCGAGGCCTGGCAGGGCTTCCGCCACCTGGCCTGGACGGCGATCGATGCGCTGCCCGGCTTGCTGACGGCGGTGATCATCCTGGGCGGGGTGCTGTCGGGCGTCTTTACGGTCACCGAAAGTGCTGCCTTTGGCGCGATTTGGGCAGTGCTGGTCACACTCGTCGTCTATCGCAGCCTGAGTTGGGAGAATTTCGTGATTGCCGTGAAAGGCAGCGTGCGGACCACCGCCGTCGTCTTCATGCTGGTCGGCACGGCGACGGCCTTTGCCTATCTGCTCGCGGTCTATCGCTTCGCTGACCTGCTCACCGAAGGCATGCTGGCGATCAGCAGCAA
>JBBQHE010000286.1:0-4329 GCA_038323655.1 Acetobacterales bacterium
AGCCGCGGCAGCAAGGCTGTTGCCGCCCAGCGTCACCGCCCCGCCCTGAGCCACGAGTGTCGCATCGCCCGATCCGGCCTGGACCGTGGTGCCGGTCAGGGTGAGGGCACCGCCAGCCGCGAGCGTCGCGCCGCCGGCCGAGATGGTGCTGGCGGTCGCGGCCAGGTTGCCGCCCGATTGCAGGCTGGCCAGGCCGCTGGCCACCACGTCGGCGCCGTCAAGCAGCATCGCACCCGTCGCGCGGAGGCTGGCATCGCCCAGCGTGGCCCGCACCGTGCTCGACGTCAGCGACAGGCTGGTCCCGGCGATCACCTGCGCGTTGCTTCCCGTCAGGCTGGAACCCGTCGCGGTGACGGCACCGCCGCCGGTCAGCCCCGCCAGGGCTGTGGCCTGGATGGCGCTGCCGTTGAGCGTCACGGCGCCGCCCGTGGCGGTCAGGCTCGCCGCGCCGGCTGTCGCCTGCACGGACGTGCCGGCCAGGCTGAGGCTGGTCGCCGCCGTCAGCCTGGCGCTGGCGCCGCTGATGCTGGCCGACGTGGCACTGATGGCTGCGGCCGACTGCAGGCCCACCGTGCCGCCCGCGCCGATCGAGGCGCCGCTGGTCAGGCTGATCGCCCCGCCGGCCGTCAGCGTGGCGTCGCCACCGGTGGCGCGCAGCGGACTGCCTTGCACGATCGTCGCCGTGCCGGAGGTCAGCGCCAGGCCGCCCGCGGCGGTCACGCCGGCCCGGACGGTGATCGCCCCGCCGGCGATCAATGCTGCGTTGCCGCTGGTGACCTCGGTCGTGCCGCCGGGCTGGAGGGTAAGATCGCCCGCCGCCTGCAGGGTCAGGCCGTTGGCCACGGTGATCGTGCCATTGGCGAACAGCGAAGTCGCGGTCCGCAGCACGCTGGTCCCGCCGGCGACCACGACCCCCAGGTCGGTGAAGGCATTGTCCGTCCGGTCGAGCGTGATCGAACTGCCTGACCGAAGCGTCAGCAGACCAGCGGTCGCCAGCGCCGTCGTCTGGCCGATCGCGCCCGTGGTGGTCAGGCTGATCGCCCCCGTGTTCCGCACCCCGGCCAGGCTCACGCTGGGGGCGATGACAGTCAGGTTCCGCACGCCGGCATTGGCCACGGGCGTGGTTCCGGCGCCGAGGCTCGCGGTGCGCAGCGTCAGCCCAACGGCGCTCGTCAGCGCGGCATCAGCCGGCGTGGCCAGGCTGCCGGCGGTCAGCGTGGCATCGGCGATGCGGTTGCCGGCAGCGGTCAGGCTCGTGCCCGTGGCCGAGACGGCGGTCAGCGCCGTGGCGCCAGGCCCTGCGCCGACAAGCAGGCCCGAGGCCCCTTGCGCCAAGGCGCCGGCGGTCGTGGTCAGCCCGATGGTGGGCGCGGCCAGCGTGCCGGTGACGGCGATCGCGGCACCGGTGAGGCCGATGCGCGCGGCGGCGATGGCGCCGGCGTCCAGGGTCGATGCACTGGCGATATCGAAGCCGGCCGTAGCGCTGCCGGTGACGGCGGCGATACGATTCCCGGCATTGGTCAGGCTGACCGCATCCGTGGCGTTTGCGGTCAGCGCCGCGGTTCCGCCGACGCCCACGCCGGTGATCGCCTGGGTCTGGCCGATCGCCCCGCCGGTGGCGTTCAGCACCACGCCGTTCGCCGCGATGCCGTTGGTGCCGCCGACCGTGGCGATGGTCAGGGCATCGCCTGTCAGCGTCACGGTGCCGGCGCCGGCGCTGGCGGCGACGTTCGCCCCCAGCACCGTCTTTATCGTGATACCGCCCGCGGCGGTATTGGCCTGGATCGCGCCGATCTGGTTGTCGCGCGCCAGGGTGATCCCGGCCGGACCCGCCACGTTCAACGTCGCTGCGGTGACGATGCCGCCGCTCTGGCTGATGGCGCCGCTTGCGCCATTGGCCGTGACGGTCACGCTGGTCGTGCCGCTGCGCCCGACGGCGCCGGCCAGGTCGATCGCCGCCCCGCCGTTCAGCGCGACGGTGGTGCCAAGCGCCTGAGCGATCGTCAGATCGGCCGTGCCGTTGGCGAAGCCGAGGCTGCCGGTCGCGATCGCATCCAGGCTGCCGACCAGGTTGGCGCGATCCAGCAGGATGCTGGCGGGGCCGGAGGTGCCGGCGCCGCTGTCGCGTATCGTCAGGCTGGCGGCGGTGATGATCCCGCCGGACTGGCTGACCGCGCCGGGCGCGTTGAGCACCACGTTGGTCGCCGTGCCGCCCACGGCGCCTGCAAGGTCAAGCCTGGCCCCGGTGGTGACGGTCACCGCCTGCCCGGTTCCCGCGGTTGCCCGCGCCAGGCTGAGGTCGGTCGCGCCATTGGTGAACAGCAGGTCGGCGGTCGAAATCGCATCCAGCGTGCCGACCGTGTTGGTTCGCGTCAGCGCGATACCGGCCGGGCCGGAACTGCCACCCAGCCCGTCGCGAATGGTGAGCGTCGCGGCCGTGATGGTGCCGCCCGACTGGGTCATCGCGCCGAGCGAGAACAGGCCGACCGTTGTGCCGGTGCCGCCGACAGATCCCGCCAGGTCGAGCTTGCCGCCGGTTGTGAGGGTCACCGCCTGGCCCGCGCCCGTGGTCGCGCGGGACACGACCACATCGCCCGGCCCGTTGAGGAACAGCAGGCCCTTGGTCGAAAGGATATCGACCGTGCCGATGCTATTGGTCAGGCCGAGGTTGACCCCGGCCGGGCCGGAGGTGCCGCCCGGCGCATCCAGCACGACCAGGCTTTCGGCGGTGATCGCGCCCAGTGTCTGCGTCACCGGCCCGGCCGCATGCAGCAATACCCGGGTCGTCGCGGTGCCGCCGACGTTGCCGGCGAGCTGCAGCGCAGCACCGCTGGTCAGCGTGACCGTCTGCCCCGCTGCGGCCGTCGCCAGCGCCACCGACAGGTCGGTCGCGCCATTGGTGAAGGCCAGGGCCTTGGTCGAGATCGCATCCAGGCTGGCCACGGCGTTGGACTTGCCCAGCGCCACCCCGGCCGGGCCGGAACCACCGCCCAGCGCATCGCGGATGGTCAGGCTGCCGGCGGTGACGATGCCGCCCGACTGGCTGAGCCCGCCCGCGGCATTCAGCGCGACGTTGGTCGTCGCGGTGCCACCGACCGCACCGGCCAGGTCCAGCGCGGCACCGCTGGTCAGCGTGACCGTCTGCCCGGCCGCGGCCGTTGCCAGCGCCACCGACAGGTCGGTCGCGCCATTGGTGAAGGCCAGGTCCTTGGTCGAGATCGCATCCAGGCTGGCGACGGCGTTGGACTTGCCCAGGGCGATGCCGGCCGGCCCCGATGTGCCACCCGCGGCATCGCGCACGGTCAGGCTGGCGGCGGTGATGATGCCGCCCGACTGGCTCAGCGCGCCGGGCAGGTTCAGGCGCAGGGCGGTGCCGCCGAGGTTCCCTGCAAGATCGATCTTGCCGCCGCTGGTCAGGGTCAGCTTCAGCCCGGCCAGGGCCTGGGTGACCGACAGGTCGGTGGTATCGTTGCTGAAGGACAGGGCCTTGGTCGAAATGGCATCGAGCGTCGCGACGCTGTTGGTCCGGTCAAGCGCGATCCCGGCCGCGCCGCTGCTGCCGCCGGCACTGTCGCGGATGGTCAGGCTGCCGGCGGTGATGGCGCCGCCCGATTGGCCGATGGCGCCAACCGCATTCAGCACGACCGCGGTCGTGCCGGTGCCGCCGACCGCCCCTGCCAGGTCGAGACCGGCCCCGCTGGTCAGCGTGACCGTCGCCCCCGCCGCGCCCAGCGCCTGCTGGACAGAAAGTGCGGTCGCGCCATTGCTGAAGACCAGGCTCTGGGTCGAAATCGCATCCAGGCTGACCACGGCATTGGCCCCGGCCAGGCTGACCCCGGCCGGGCCGGAACTGCCGCCCGGCGCATCGCGAACCGTCAGCGTCCCGGCCGTGATCACGCCGACCGACTGGGTCAGCGCCCCCGGCACCTGCAACGCGACGCTGGTCGTCGCCGTGCCGCCGACATTGCCGGCGATATCCAGCGTGCCGCCGGTGGTCAGCGTGACCGCCTGGCCAGCGCCACCCAAGGCCTGCACCACCGACAGGTCGCCCACGCCGTTGATATAGGACAGGCTGCCCTTCGAAATCGCATCCAGCGAGCCGGCGCTGTTTGTCCGGTCGAGCGCCACGCTGCCGGCGCCGGTGCCGCCGCCAGCCACGCCGCGGATCGTCAGCGCCTGGGTGGTGATCGTGCCGCCCGACTGGGTCAGCCCCTGGGCCACGTTGATGGTCAGCGACGACGTCCCCGCCCCGCCGACGTCACCAGCAAGGTCGAGCTTGCCGCCGCGGGGGCGCGGGGCCGCCGGCCCCGGGGCCCGGGGGGGCCCCCG
>JBBQHE010000287.1:0-4304 GCA_038323655.1 Acetobacterales bacterium
GGCCGCATCGTCGAACAGGGCGATGTGGGCGAGGTGCTGGACGCGCCGCTGCATCCCTATACCGCGGGGCTGCTCGGCTCCGTCCCCAGCCGCAACAAGCGCGGCGAACCCTTGCGGCAAATCCCCGGCATGACGCCCTCGCTCCTGTCGCTGCCGGCCGGCTGCGCCTTCCGCGCCCGCTGCCCGCAGGCCGGTGAGGATTGCCTGGTCGATCCGCCGATGCAGGAGGCCCTGCCCGGGCGCCTGGCCCGCTGCATCCGCCCGCTGATGGCGCAGCCCGCATGACCGCGGCGCCGATGATCGAACTGCGGAACGTGTCCCGCCGCTTCGAGAAGAAACTCGATTTCGCCGGGAAATTCGCCAAGCGGCTGGGCGTGCCGGTGCGCGAGGAAGTGGTGCATGCCGTGGACGGCGTGGACCTTTCGGTGATGAAGGGCGAGGTCGTGGGCCTGGTCGGAGAATCCGGCTGCGGCAAGTCCACCCTCGGCCGCATGGTCGCGGGCATCCTGCCGGCCTCCGACGGCCAGGTGTTCCGCATGGGCGTCGAGGTCAACGGGTTGCACGGGGCCGCGGCACGTGAGGCCAAGCTGCGCACGCAGATGATCTTCCAGGACCCCTATGCCAGCCTGAACCCGCGCCTGCGGGTGCAGGACATCGTGGGTGAGGCGCCGCTGTTCCACGGGCTGACCGACCGGGCCGGCCAGGCCGATTACGTGGACGACCAGATGCGCCGCGCGGGCCTCGACCCCGCTTTCAAGCGCCGCTACCCGCACCAGTTCTCGGGCGGGCAGCGCCAGCGCATCGGCATTGCGCGCGCGCTGGCGGTGCAGCCCGATTTCCTGGTCTGCGACGAAGCCGTGGCGGCACTGGACGTGTCGATCCAGGCGCAGGTGCTGAACCTGTTCATGAAGCTGCGGGCGGAGCTGGATCTCACCTACCTGTTCATCAGCCATGACCTCGGCGTGGTCGAACATCTGTCGGATCGGGTCGTGATCATGTACCTCGGCCGCGTGGTGGAAGAGGCACCGTCGGAGGAAGTCTTTTCCCGCGCCAACCACCCCTACACCCAGTCGCTGCTCGCCGCGGTGCCGCGGATCGAGGCGCGCAAAAAGATCTTCAACGTGGTGAAGGGCGAAATCCCCTCCCCGCTCAACCCGCCGCCCGGCTGCCATTTCCATCCGCGCTGCCCAGCGGCCATGGAACGATGCCGGGTGGAACGGCCGGTCTTGCGTGTTATTGCGCCGGGCCATCGCAGCGCCTGCCATCTGAACGACGCGGCCTGACCTTTCCGAAAGCCGCGAAGCGGGTCTAACCTCCATCAAAAGAGGTGGAGGACATCCCCCATGCGTTGGCTCGTCTGCACGCTGCTGCTGGCCCTGGCAGGGCCGGCCGCGTCTTTTCCGGATCGGCCTGTCACCATCGTCGTCGGTTTCGCGCCAGGTGGCGCCACCGACACCGTCGCGCGGGTGCTGGCCGAACGCCTGGCGCCGCGCCTTGGCCAGCCCGTCGTGGTCGCCAATATCCCCGGGGCGGGCGGCACGCTGGGGGCGGACCGCGTCGCGAAGGCACCGCACGATGCCCATATGCTGCTGCTCGCGCCGTCGGGACATGCCGTGGTCCCGGGGCTGTTTGCGCGACTGCCTTTCGACTCGGTGCAGGATTTCGCCGCCGTCGGCTTTGTCGGCGACAGCGCCAATATCCTGGTGGTGACCCCCGCCCTGCCGGTGCGGGATGTGGCCGGGCTGCTGGCGCTGGCGCGCGCGGGCGGGCCGCCGCTGCTGCTGGGCTCGGCGGGGCTCGGCGGCTTCCAGGCCGCGACCGAGATGCTGCGCATGGAAACCGGCATGCCCTTCGAACGCGTGCCCTACCGTTCCGGCGCGCAGGCGGCCCTGGATGTCATGGCCGGCCGCACGCAGATGATGTTCGCCAATGTGATCGAGGTCGCCGAACAGGTGCGCGACGGGCGGCTGCGGGCGCTGGGCGCGACCAGTGGCACCCGCGCGCCGCTGCTGCCGGAGGTGCCGACCTTTGTGGAGTTGGGCTTCGCCGATTTCCAGGCCGACAGCTGGTTCGGCCTGCTCACCGCGCGCGGTGCGCCGGAGGCCTCGCTCGCCATCCTGCACAGCGCGCTGAACGCCGTGCTCGCCGAACCTGCGGCCATGGAGGCGATGCGCCGCGTCGGTGTCGCGCCGCGTGCCACAAGCCGGGCGGACTGGGCGGGATTCCTGGCCCAGCAGACCACCCGATGGACCGCCATCGCCCGTGCCTCCGGCGCGCGCGCGGACTAGGAACCGACATCATGCGAGGTAAATTCCGCGGGATCTACCCGATCCTCTATACCTACTTCGACGAACAGGAGCGGCTGGACCGCGACGCGATGCGCAAGCAGGTCGAGGCCTGCATCCGCGGCGGCGCGCATGGCATCGCGATCCTCGGCTTCGTCGGCGAGTACTACAAACTGACTTTGGCCGAACGTCGCACCATCATCGAATGGGTCTGCGAGGATGTCGCAGGGCGGGTGCCCGTCGCCGTGACCGTCAATGAACAGTCAGTCGCGGGGCAGTTGGAAATCGCGCGCGCCAGCGAGGCCGCGGGTGCCGCCTGGCTGATCCTGCAACCCGCGCAGATCAAGGGACTGAGCGAAGCGGCCCATGTGCGCTTTCTCGGCGCGGTTGCGGCGGGCACAAACCTGCCGGTGGGGGTACAGAACAACCCCGGCAGCATGGACATCGCGCTCTCCACCTCGGCGCTGATTGCGCTGAACCGCAACCACCCAAACTGCTGCCTGATGAAGGGCGAGGGGCATATCCTCTATGTGAAGCGCCTGGTGGACGAGACCGGCGGTGCCTACGACATTTTCAACGGCAAGGCGGGGCTCGAACTACCCAACACGCTGCGCGCCGGCTGCGTGGGCATGGTGCCCTCACCCGACGCCTTCGATGTGCATGTGAAGGTCTGGAACCTGTTGGAACAGGGCCAGCAGGCGGCGGCCGAGGCCCTGCATCGCACCATCCTGCCGCTGTATAACTTCATGATGATGCCGGGGCTATCGGAGCACTATTGCTGGTATGGCAAGGCGCTCTTCGCGCGCCGCGCCGGGATCGCGGTCACCCACCAGCGCCAGCCGGCGATCCTGCCCGATGCCTTCGGCGGGGCCATCGTCGCGGAATACGCCGCCGGCCTGCCATCGCTGGCGGGTCAGGCGTAGATGAAGCCCAGGGTCGGATAGGCGGTGCTGCCCCAGTCATTCGCCGGCGGATACCAGACCCGAACCAGCGTCCAGTCGTTGCGGGATGACACATCCAGCACCGGCTGGTCGCGCGCAATCCGCCCACGCGCGGACCCGCTGGCCCAGTTGGCGTGATCGACGCGGATTTCGCGCGACCCGGCAATGCGGGCGACCACAGCCAGATGCCCGCTGCGATTGCGGGTGGTGCGCTGGAACACCAGCACCGCATCGCGCTGCGGCGCCTGGCCGCGGCGATACCGGCCAGTCGCGGCATCCCACCACTGCCAGGCATCGCCCTGCAGCGTGATTCCGGAACGTTCACGGGCAAAAGGCACGCAGGATGTGGCCCCGCCAGGTGCCGCGACCGCCCCCGGCACGCCGGTGCGGGGCGGCGTGCGCGTGGTGCCGCAGGCAGCCAGCAGCAGCGGCAAGCCAAGGCTTAGCCGGCGCGGCCAAAGCAAACTGTCAGGATTGTCCCCCATCCTGTTGATCGCATAGCGGATTGGTCACGCCGGACGCCAGTGAAATCCGCTCGCACGTTTCAACCCCAAGGGTTGCGCTTGGACGGGCGCGACACCGGCGCCGGGCCTGGGGGGCCGATCGCGGCTGTGCCGGCCAGGGCCTCCAGCGCCGCCACCCGTGCCGCTGTTGGCGGATGGGTGGCGAACAGCCCCGATAAGCCGCTGGCAAAGGGGTTCACGATGAACAGATGCGCGGTCTCGGGCGTTGCCTCCCGGTTCGGCACGTCGCGCCCCTGTTCCAGCCGCAGCAGCGCGCCGGCGAGACCCAGCGGGTCGCCGGCGATCTCCGCGCCCACGCGGTCCGCCTCGAACTCCCGCCCCCGGCTGACCGCCATCTGCACCAGCATGGCCGCGATCGGGGCGACGATCACCGCCAGCAACAGGCCGATGGGGTTCGAGCGGCCATCCTGGCGCCTGCCGAACAGCCCGCCGAAGCGTGCCAGCATGGCGATGCCGCCGGCCAGCGTCGCTGCGATCGTCATCACCAGCGTATCGTGGTTGCGGATATGCGCCAGCTCATGCGCCACCACCCCCGCGATCTCCCGCGGCGGCAG
>JBBQHE010000288.1:0-4284 GCA_038323655.1 Acetobacterales bacterium
AGCCACCTGCGCGAGGACGCCAGCACCGATGAGCTCACCCAGGTGGGAAACCGGCGTGCGTTCCAGGTTGCCATCGCGGGCCTGCTGACCCGTCGCCGGGACGAGGACGCGGTGTTTTCTTTGCTGATGCTCGACCTGGACCGGTTCAAGTCCTTCAACGACACGTTCGGCCACGTGGCCGGCGACGGTGCGCTGCGGAAGGTTGGCCAATTGCTTCAATCGGCGCTGCGTCCGGGCGACGTCGCGGCCCGGTTCGGCGGCGAAGAATTCGCGGTGCTGCTGCCGGGCATCGACGGCGAGCGCGCCGCACTGGTGGCCGAACGCATCCGCCGCGATTTCCATGCTGCCGATTGGCCCGACCGGGCGCTGACGACCAGCATCGGTGTGGCGCAGTGCCGGGATGGGGACGACGAGAAAACGCTGGTGTCGCGCGCCGACCGTGCGCTGTATGCCGCCAAGGCGGGCGGCCGCGACCGCGTCGTGATCGACACCTCGCTGCCGCCGGTCGACGAGCCGGAGCCGCGGCAGCCCAGCCTGCTTTAGCCGGCTGCCGCTTGGCCAGGCCGGATCAGTCCAGCGCGTAGCCTATGCCGACCAGCAGCGAAGTACTGCCGCTGCCGTCCACGATCGGGCTGTTGCTGATCTGCGAAGGCAGCCACGCATGGCCCACGCGTCCGAACACGCTCCAGCGCTCGCCCAGCGGGCGGGTGGCCAGCAGGGACAGCTCCGGCGTGACCGCCGAACCGGGCGAGTAGGCCGGGCGACCGACGATCGCTTCGCTGCCGCGCACGCCGTAGTAGTAGTCCACCAGGTTGGCGTCCTGCCATTTCACCGACGCGCCCGGCAGGAAGGTCCAGTCGCCGGCGCGAAACAGGCCGGTCCAACCGGCGGCCACTTCGAAGCCGTCGCTGCGGCCCAGGGCATCCGCGGCCACCGACAGTTCCAGCGCGCCGAACGTTTGCGAAGTCCAGGTGGACGCCAGCCCCAGGTCCAGCGAGGCACGACGATCGGCCATGCCGATCAGGAAGGGGGAGTCCTTGCTGTCGTAGCCATCCAGACGCGCTTGGCCGAACACCGCCAGCTCGTAGGTGTCGGAGCTGACCAGCCGCACGCCGCCACGCAGCCCGCGCAGGTAGGCGCGTTCGCCCTCGAAGCGGACCAGCGGCACCGCCAGCAGGCCGTCGTCCAGGTCGCGGTAGGGCGCGTCGCGGTCCAGCACCAGGGCCCCGACGGTCCAGCGCGGCGTATCGGGCTGCTGTGCCATTACGGGCGCAGCCAGGGCGGTCAGGGCGATCAGGGTCAGCATGCGCATGGCGGGGGCCGTCGATGGGAAAGAGGAGCGCCATTGTGCGGGCGCTCCGTCGCTCCTGCGTGAGCGCGCGTTCAGGGAAGGTCGAAGGCGATCGGCACCAGGGCAACCGCGCTGACGGCGCGGCCCTGGCGCTGGGCCGGATGGAAGCGCCACGTGGCCAGCACGTGTTCGCGCGCGCCGCGGTCGAGTTCGCGATGGCCGCTGCTGCGCTCGATCTCCACCGATCGGGGCCAGCCCTGTTCGTCCACCAGCACCCGCAGCGTCACCGTGCCCTGCAGGCCCGCATGCAGCGCCTGGCGTGGATAGCGCGGGGCAGGGTGCACGTCGTAGGCCAGGGTTTCCAGGCCGGGTGCGCCGGCGTCGAAGCTGTCCACGGGCGGGCCGGGGTCCATCGGTTCGGCGTATTCGGTGCCTTCGTTCATCACCGGCGTGGTGTCGACGACGGGCGTGGGCGCAGCCTGGGCCGGCACCACCGGCGTGGACAGCTGGCGCGGCTCCACCCGCGTGGGCTGCGGCGGCGGCACGGGAATCGGCGGCAAGCGCGGCGGCACGTACTGCACCAGCACCGTCTCCGCGCGCGGTGCCGAAGGGGCGGGTTCCCAGGCGCTGGGCATCATCAGTACGGCAAAGGCCAGGGCGTGCACCAGCAGGGCCAGGCTGTTGCCGGCGATGCGCTGGGTGTCGATCGGGTCTGGGTGCGAGGTGTGCGGCAGCGGGCGGGTCATGGGCGTCTCCTTGCGGGGTGGCAAGGCTTCCAACGCGCGGCCGCCGGCAATGGGGTTGACCCGATTCAGCGCCCGCTGCAGCGTGGCGGGCGGCTGATGTCGCCGGCGCAACCGGCTACGATGCGCCTTCCCGGAAGGAGTAACGCGATGTCGTCCAAACCCTGGTCTGCCCTGATGCTGCTGGCCGCGCTGCTGGCGCTGGCGGGCTGCGGCCGGGCGCCCTCCGACCCCGGTGAAGGCCTGGCGTCAGCCGCCGTTGCTCCGTCGCCGGCCGAAAGGCTGGACGCCAGTTGGCAGGGCGTGCTGCCCTGCTCGGACTGCGACGGCATCCAGACGCGCCTGCGCCTTGTGGCCGACGACCAGGGCCGCCGGTTCGAGCTGCAGGAAACGTACCTGGCCGAAGACGGCGGCGACGCCTTCCAATCGCAGGGCGCCTGGGTCGAGGAGGCCGGCGAGATCAACGGTCAACCGGTGGTGGTGTATCGGCTGGACGACGGCGGTGCCGGCCGCTGGTTCTCGCTGCAGCCTGACGGCGCACTGGAAATGCTTGAAGACCGCCAGCGCCCCATGGCCGACGCGCTGGCCCATCGCCTGCAGCGCCTTTAGCGCCGGGTTGCCCGGCCCCGAGCCGCAGCGATGGATCGAGTGAACCTGCCGATGGATCCCGCCAACGACCCTTCAGACGCGCGCCTGCTCCTGCAGGCGCGGCTGCTTTGCGACGACCCGTATTTCCGCCGGGTGGTCTGGCAGCACGGCGCGCACCTGGGCGACGACGCCGGCGCGGCGCGGCTGGACGCCAGCATCCACGCCGGCGACCAGATGCTGCTGCATTCGCTCAAGCACCACCGCGACGCCAACGCGTCCTTCAGCCAGTACTTCAACGTAGCGCTGCAGCAGCACGATGCGGCGCAGCAGGTGCTGCGCACGCTGTTCCCCGGCGCCAGCGACCGGGTGTCGGTGCTCGATTTCGCCTGCGGCTACGGCCGCCTGCTGCGTTTTCTTTCGCTGGGCCTGCCGCGCGTGAACCTGCACGCCGCCGAAGTGCAGCCCGAGGCGCTGGACTTCGTCTGTGAGCGCTTCGGGGTGAAGGGCCATGCGTCGCCCGGTGCGCCGGATCAGTTCCAGCCCGGGCGGACGTTCCAGTTCATCTGGGTGGCGTCGCTGTTCTCGCACCTGCCTGCCGGGCCGTTCGACGCCTGGCTGGCGCGCCTGGTGGACTGCCTGGCGCCCGACGGCGTGCTGTGTTTGAGCGTCCACGACCAATGCCTGGTGCCCGAAGGCCACGTGTTCCCAGAAGGCGGCTTCCTGTTCTGGCCGCAAAGCGAGAACGACGGCCTCGACACCGCCAGCTACGGAACCACCTACGTGGACGAGGCGCACGTGGCCGGAGCCATCGCCCGGGCCTGCGGGCCGGGGCATCCGTATTTCCGCATCCCCCGCGGCCTGGCGCACGAACAGGACCTTTACGTGGTGGCGGCTGATCCCGCGCGCGACCTGTCCGGGCTGGCGGGATTCCGCCGCGGGCCCTGGGGCTGGGCCGACGAGCGAGGGCTGTCGGACCAGGGCGAGCTGTACCTGCGCGGCTGGGCCGCCTCGATAGACGACGGCGCGCTGGACGCGGTGGAGGTCACCGTGGACGGGGTGCTGCACCGCTGCCCCACCGGCCTGCCGCGCCCCGACGTGGGCCGCGTGTTTGCCGATCCGCGCCTGGACGCGTCGGGCTGGGAATTCCGCCACCGGCCGGCGCACGGCGTGGGTCCGGTGCGCGTGGTGGTCACCGCCCGCACGCCCGCCAACGAACGCGCCCTGATCTTCACCGGCCAATTCGACCGGCCCGAGGCGCTGCGCAAGCCGGTCCGCTGGTGGCGTCGCCTGCTGGGCTGAGCCGGCGTGCAAACACCCGGCACCGCGCCCCACGTTCTGCCTACCCGTTAAACTTCCGGCATGACTCTCCTGCCCACCCCCGATTCCACGCGCCTTTGCGTCGCCCCCATGATGGACTGGACCGACCGGCACTGCCGGGCGTTCCATCGCCTGCTGGCGCCGCATGCGCGCCTTTACACCGAGATGGTGCACGCGCAGGCGGTGATCCACGGCGACCGCGAGCGCCTGCTGGGCTTTGATGCGGTTGAACACCCGCTGGCGCTGCAGCTGGGCGGCAGCGACCCGGCGCACCTGGCGCAGGCCACGCGCATCGGCGCCGACTGGGGCTATGACGAGGTCAACCTCAACGTCGGCTGCCCGTCC
>JBBQHE010000289.1:0-4271 GCA_038323655.1 Acetobacterales bacterium
CAGCCGTCGCAGCCCACGCTCAGCAGCACCCCGCACGTCGAGCCGCTTGGCGAGCTTCACCTGCGGCAGCAGCAGGAACATCGGCACCATCCCCTGCGCCAGCAGGCCGCGCGCCCAGGCCTCGCGGCCCTTGCGGTTGGCCGTGCCAACCTCGGTAACGCCGCCGGCGATCAGCCGCGTCCTGCGCCGCCGCCCGGTCTGCTCGGCCTGCCGCAGGGGCAGGCACCACACAAAGCCCCGCCCCGACGTGAACGGCCGCAGGAAGGCCTGACCGGAGGCGACCATCTGCGCGGGCGTCACACGCATGCCCTTCTCGCCGCGGCCCCGGCGCCCGCGTGCCGCGTTGAACCCAGTGGGGATGGCGAGGAACTTGCCGCCACCCTTGGCGCGGATCAGCGCGCCGCGCTCAAAGGCGTCGATCACCTTCGGCACCTTGGTGAAGACCAAGCCCGCCGGCCGCAGCGACTGACCGGTCCGCGGAAACACCAGCGACCGCCAGGCATTGGCGATGCCGCGGGCATTGCCCGAGAAGGCCGTCGTGACCTGCCGGCGCAGCTCAGCCTTCACCTGCTCCGTCTCGGCGCGGATGGCGGACATGGCGGCCCGCTCACCCGCACGCACTTCGTCGGCCAGCACCTGGCGCAGATCGCCCATAATGCTGGCGCCCAGCCTCACGGCGTGTCGCCATCCTTGGGCGGCAATCCGGCGCGGTGGCGAATGACCGCCAGAGCAATGTCGTGCAGCGCGGCCTGGCCGAGATAGCCAAACACGAAGGCGAACAGGAACCGCCCGTATTCGTTTAGTTCGAACAACCCGCCCAGCGCATAGCCCGCGCTGCCCACGAAGGCCGCCGAGGGCAGCTCCCAGGCAAGGCACCAGCCAAAGCGGCGGCGCTCGGGGTTGTTCCAGCGGACAAAGCCGCCCGCGATGCCGGCCGCAGCCCCCATCAGCAGGTCGAGCAGGAAGTTCCAGCTGCCCTGGGGCATGGGGTGTCTCTCCTATCGTTGGCAGAAGACGCGCCAGGCCACGCCCGCGGCATCGCGCTCGGCATGGGTGACGGTCAGCAGGTTGGGGCCGATGGCAAAGGTGTCGCCGGCACTGAGGTTGGGCAGCGTGGCGATGGCCACGGCCAGGATGTCGCTCGCCTGGAGCAGTTCCGTCCCAAAGGCATCGCCGCCACGGTCGGGGGAGGAGCGGATGATCCGCAGCGCCACCTGCGGCCCGGTGCCCTGAGCGCGGTAGGTCGCCTCTGTCCCGATGTTGGGATCCGCGGCCAGCGCATCCATGGCTGCGGCAAAGGCGCTCACGTGCCAGAGGCGGGCACGCGCAGCAGAACGGCGCGGACGGTGGCGTCGCCCGCTAGCGCCGCGACCGTCGCCAGACCCACCTGGAAGTTACCGGTGGCGGTGGTGGTCAGGCGTCGGTTGGTATTGTCCCAGAACACCCGCGCGCCGGCGGTGATGGCGAGCGCCGGCTCCTTGGTGATGTCGAACACTCCCTTGGTCTGGCATTCGATGACGGCGTTCTGGGCTGCATCGACGGCGGCGACGCCGAAGAGCGCACCGACCAGGACGCCCTGACCGGAGAGAATGCCGCCCGCATAGGGGACGGCCAGCGCCAGGCTGTCGCCGGGCTGCACAAAGTTACGCATGGGATGCTCCTAGGTGGGGTGGGATGGTTCATGTTGCCGGGCAAGGCAGGTCACGTGTACACAAACCGTGAACACAGGAGCCGGACCGATGCCCGACGAGGTCAAAGTGAGCGTCCGCGAACTGCGGGAGCACCTGTCCGATCATCTCCGCCGCGTCAGCGGTGGCGGATCTGTGGTGATCACCCGCAATGGCGAACCTGTCGCGCGGCTGGGGCCAGTCCTGCCGCTGGCGGCGGAACCGCGGCCCTTCGGTTTCATGCAGGGACAAATCCGCATGGCGACCGATTTCGAGGAGACGCCGGCCGACCTGCTGGCCTCCATGAAGGCCGATGTGTTCCCGCCGGCGAAGCGTCGCCGGTGAGGCTATTGCTCGATACCCATGTCCTGCTGTGGTTCGCGAGCGGCGACACTCAGCTGGGCAGTCGCGCGCGCACGGCCATCGCCGATCCAGAGAACGATGTCCTGGTGAGCGTCGTCTCCCTTTGGGAGGCGGCGATCAAGGTCCGCATCGGCAAGCTGGAGGTCGACCTGCAGGATCTCATCGCCAATAGCGTGCGAGCCGGTTTCACCATGCTGGACCTGACATCGGTCCATATCGCGCGGCTGATGCTCCTGCCGACGACCGAACAGCATCGTGACCCGTTTGATCACCTGCTGCTGGCGCAAGCCGCGGCGGAGGAGGCGACCTTCGTGACCAATGATGGGCACGCCAAGCGCTATGGCGTGCCCATCCTGAAGTCGCGGTGATCACAGGCCAGCGTTGAACCAGGCGCCACGCCAGTCGATCGCGCCGACACCGAAGTCGAAGATCACGCTGACCTCGACCCCGTCCACGCCCTGAACGTTGCCGGTGGTCACCTGCGGCCCCTCCGCCCCGTTCAGATAGCCGTAGACGTAGACCGGTGCGGCAAAGGGATCGGAGAACAGGTACCAGCGGTTGGCGGAGATCAGCGGCTCGACCAGCGGCTGGATAAAGCCCGCATAGACGTTCGCGTTGCTGGTTTGCGTCGCCTGCACCGAGACGGTGAGCTGCCGGGCGGCCAGTTCCTGGCTCGGGCCCACCAGCAGCCGCATGCTGGAGCCGATGGCAATCGGCAGCCCGTCCAGGGTTTTTTGGCGCATCACCGCGGCCCGCCCGAGGGCCAGGTTGGTCAGGTCGAGCAGGGTGCCGGCGCTGGCCTTGTTGAGCCGCGTGGCGCCGGTGGCAAAGACCGGGGCCGCGCCGGTGACCAGGGTCGGGCCGTCGCCATTGGCCGCGTTCAGCAGGGCATAGGCGGTGGCATTCTCGAAGTCGGCGACGCGCCGGCCGATCATGCTGGCGAAGTCGGTGAAGGCGCCCAGGTCGTCGTTGACCAGCATCTGCCGGGTGACGCGGATACGGCGAGCAAAGGTCTGCAGGAACACGAGCTCCTGGCTTTCCGACATGGTCCCGGCCTGGACCTCCCCGTTCTCCGACAGCGGCAGCAGGGTTGGGAAATCACCGACCCGCAGGTGGCGATGCGGCTTGAAGTCCCGGAAATCGCGGCGGAGGAACAGGGTGCGGTAGGTCGGCTGCGCCGGGGCATAGGCCGCCAGCAGCATCTTGTTGGCCGCGGCGGAGAGGAGTGCCGGGAAGTCGCTGGTGGTGTGGAAGGCGCGCTCGGCCAGGATGGTCGGATTGCGCGGGATGTTGCGCTCGCCCCGGGCGCGCAAGAGTTCGCCCATCATGTCGGAGGGGCGCCAGCCCATGAATTCGGCATGGCGGCCGCCAGCCGGTGGCTGATACCCGGGCATAGATCGCGCGGCGAGCGCCTCAGCCATGGCGTCCAGCAGGCTGGCCGGGTCGTCCTGGCCGGGGCCGGTCTCGGGCCGCGCCGGCAGGCTGGGGCGAGGACCCTGGGTGGAGAAGGCCTCCCACAGGCGGCCGCGCAGGACCTCGGGGGCAACGCGGTCGCGGATGGCGGCCTGGCGGAGTTCGTCGAGGCGCGTATCGGCCAGCAGGCCGCGACCGGAGGCAAGGACGGGCTCGTAGCCGGCGATGCGTTCGACGGCGGCGCGTTCCGCCTCGGCGCGGATGGCGTCGAGGTCTGGCGTTGCCGCGCGGGTGGGTTCGGGCGTGGTGCTCACGGGGTTCTCCTGGGGCGGGGTGGCGACTGGGGTCTCGGGCGTGTTCTCGGTCACGGGTGGTTCCTCTGGTGGAAGGTCGGGCAGGGCGGGTTCGATGGCGGTGGCGGTGGCGGGAGCGCCCTGTGGCTCCTCGCCCCGGACGGCTGCGGCCGCATCCACGGGGATGGGCACGATCGAGATCTCGAAGGGCTCCCAATCCACCGCGCGGTGGACGGTCTGGCCGGTGGCGGCGTCTGGCCGCTGCTCATAGCGGTGCACGCGGTAGCCGACGCTGACCGCGCGCAGCGTGCCGTCAGCGATGCGGGCCCAGACGGGTTCCACATCGGCGGCGGCGGAGAATTGCAGCGTGGCGATGCCGCGGCCGGTCTCGAGGCGCGCGGCGATCACGCGGCCCAGCACATCGCGCGCATCGCCACGGCGGTGGGTGTTCAGCGCCGGTGCCTGGCCTGAGCGCAGCCCCTCCATCCGCACCGCGGAGGGCTGCATGTCGAGCTCCTCGGTGATCAGGCCGAGG
>JBBQHE010000290.1:0-4252 GCA_038323655.1 Acetobacterales bacterium
CGCCGGATCACGCTCAACAATGCCATGTCGATCACTCCATAGACCCCCGCCGTTCGCAGCAGGGAGAGGTTCAAACATGGGTCAATTCTCAGCAGAAAAATCCGGCCCTAACGGGTCAGGTCTCAGTGGAAATCAACAGCGTGCCAGCCAGCGGGCGGCTGTCGGCGCGGATCCGGCGCAGCATCACATTGCCGCCGTCCAGTTGCTCGCCAAGCGCCACCAGCCGGTCGACGGTCTCGGGCTTCAACCCGCCATAGGCAAGCTCCTGGATTCGATACGCCAGCCGGCTCTGGATATACACGCGATTCCAGGGCGGCGGCTCCTTGCCGAACATTCCCGCCATTGGTCCTTCAGCATGGCGGTCGGCGCCGCCTGCAGCGCGGCGAGGCGCGACAGCACCTGCGTCGGTGGGATTTTCGGGATGGTGGGCGCCGGCGCGGGCGCGGCGGTGGATCGTCTGGTCATGCGAGTCCCTTCTTATTGGGTTTCGCATGCAGGCGCTGGCGGGCGGTGGAGTGTATTCGATGCATCGCCTGTTGTTTCGACGCTGAGGCGCGATGGTGCAGCCTTACGGACGGTCACCCCGCCGCACAGCTGTAGCTCGACGCCAGAGCGGTATCTCCCTGGCCGCGATAGCGCGGCCAGGTGGGATGAGCGCAAAGCGGGCGCGTGCGGCCGCGCGTCTCGCTGCGCGTGCTGTCGGTCACCACGGCGGCATCGGGCGGCGTGCCCTGCTCGACCCACGCATCCAGCGCGGCCAGGCTCTCCCACTGTGGGGCGAAGCGCCCGCCGCCATGGGCAAGGCCCGGCACCGCGAAGTAGCGCAGGAAGCGATCCGCGTTCTCGCGGCCCAGCGGTGCGACGATCGCCTCGTAGTTGCGGCGGTTCTCGAGCGGGCTCACCGAGGGGTCGTCATTGCCGTGCAACCAGATGATCTTGCCGCCCCGCGCCGCGAAGCGCGACAGATCCGTCGCAGTCGCGTCGAACAGCGCCGAGATTTCCAGGATTCGCTCACGCACCGGGCCGGTCGCCGTGACGTCCAGGTGGCGCATGTCGAGCGTGCGGCCGCCGAAGACGAAATAGCGGAAGAACTGGTAGGCGCGGTCCACATGATGCGCGTTCGGGCCGGAGCGCGGCGGCTCCAGCAATGCGGGCTGGCTGCCCAGCTGCATCGCGATGCCTTCGAGGCTGTTGTAGCCGCGATAGTCGGTGGCGCCGTTGGCGAGCGCATAGGGCAGCGCGTAGCCCTGGTGATAGACGCGCATCGTGCGCTCCACCTGCATCGCGGTCAGGCAGTGCGTGGGATGCCCGCTTTCACCGGCCCGGCAGCGCAGCGCCTCCAGCGCCGCACCGGAGCCCGCGCGGCACGCGTCGGGGTTGCTCACCAGCCCGTCCACGACACCGTCGAGCCCATCGCAACGCGCCAGCGATTCGCGCGCGATGCGCTCGACCATGGCGGGGGGTATCCAGCCGGCTGAGTCATCGTCGTACACCGCCCGCGCCAGCAGCGCGCCCCACAGGCGCAGCCCCATGTAGCTGGTGACGGGATACCAGGTGATGATGCCGTCATAGGCATCCGGCCAGCGCATCGCCGACGTCAGCGCCTCACGCCCACCGGTGGAACCGCCGTTGAAATAGACACGGCGCGGCGGCTGGCCGTAGCGCGCCACCGCCACCTGGCGCACGGCGTCGAGCGTCTTGCGGATGTGCTGGTAGCCGAAATTGTGCAGCGCCTCATCATTCAGCGCGAAGGAGGCATCGTCGAGGCTCGCGGCCTGGTGGCCGGAATCGCTGGCGAAAGTCAGGAAGCCGCGCATCAGCGGCGTCGGCGTGCCCTCCAGCCCATGCGTTTCCAGGCCCGTGGTGTTGGGGATGCGTCCGTTGTAGCCGCCACCGCCGAATTGCAGCGCGCGGCCATTCCACCGCGCCGGCAGGTTCGCCTGGAACAGGATGCGCGGGGCGGCAGGATCCACTGGCAGGATCTCGCCCATCACGCGGCAATAAGCCCCGTTGGCGTCGCTGATCGGGGTGGCGCCGATCACCTGGGCACCGCCCGTGGGCAGGGTGATGGAAGCGGCTTCGATGCGCAGCGCGGCGAGCCTGCCGCAGGCCTCCTCGATGGGTTGGCTGGCGGCGGGCTGGGCCAGCGCGGCGGCCAGGGCGAGCCCGATCAGTGTCCGGTGCATGCGTTTTCTCCTTTTTTCAGGCCACGACAGGCAGCAGGACCTGGCTGGGCCGCCGCGCGTCCAGAAACAGCGTGTTGGTCGCCACGCGCCGCAGCCGTGCCTCGCCTTCCGGCTCGCCGGTGTTGGGGTTCACGTCGAAGCGTGGAAAGCAGGAGGAGGAGATGTCCACCCGGATGCGATGGCCGGGCAGGAACAAATTGGCGATCGGCAGCGAAAGACGCACGCGGCGCACCTGCCCGGCTTCCGACAGGCGGGGAAGGCTGGGGTTCTCCGCATAGCGCAGCCGCATGATGGTATCGCCCAGCAGCATCGCGTAGCCGCGCGGGTAGTCGGCGCTGGCCGGGTGCACGTCGATCAGCTTGAAGGTGAAGTCGGTGTCCGGCCCATCGGTCGCGACGAACAAATCCACCGCCACCGGCCCTACAAGCTGCATCGCCGCGGGCAATGGCGGCGTCTGGAACACCAGCACGTCGGGGCGCGAGGCGAGCGGCAGGAAAGGCGCTGTGCAGCCGAAGATGCCGGGCGCCTCCACCTGGTCCTGGCTGCCAGGCAGCGCCAGCGGCTCCAGCGAGGAGAAGGCGCCACCGATCGTCGGCACCGGATGCGCGGGATCGAAGCGGAAGTAGATCGGCGCGGCGCCCTCGGCCGCGGCATCGGGCCGCAATCCGCCATCGCGATGCAGGTGGAAGGCGGTGGGCGCGGCCTCGGGCAGCGGCCAATCGGCCGCCGCGATCCAGCGGCCGCCATGGTCGAGATGCCCCGCCGGCGTGCGCCGGCCGCTGCCGCCACCCATGACGAAGACGCGCACCGGCGGCTCGCCATCCGCCACACCCCGTACCACGTGGTCGAGGAAGCGCACGCGCTGGCGGTTCCAGTCGCCGGCCCAGGAATCGATCGGCGCATCGGGTCCGAAATTGACGTCGCCGAACACGCGCCCGCTGCGCTCGCCATGCGTCCAGGGCCCCAGGATCAGCCGCTGCGCCCCGCGTCGGGCGCGATTCAGGCCGACGAAATTGCTGGTCGCCGTGCCGGGATAAGGATCGAACCAGGACGACATGTGCAACACGCTGGCGCGGCTGTAGCGATCGTAATGGCCTTCCGCCCACAAGCCGTTGCGCTGCCAGGTTTCGTCGAAGGTGCCGGCGCGCCACTGGTCCAGCAGCACACGCTCATAGGCCGGGTGGTGGCGCAGCGGCGAATGGCCGGCCCGCCAGGGCAGGCGGGTGAACCAGGCGGCAAGATCCTCCGCTTCCAGGGCGGCGAGCAGGACGGGATCGCGTGCCGCCTCCGGCGAGCGGCGCGCCTCGTTCAAGGCCCAGCTCGCCTGTTTCAGTTCGAAGGCGCCATTGTGCCGGACCGCGTTGCGCCAGGCATTGTCAAAGCCGCCGGAATCCAGAATCTGCGCCACCAGCCCCGGCGGATCGAGGCAGCCGAGCGCGGCGGCGGAATGCGCGCCATAGGACATGCCGATGGTGGCGATTCGCCCGTCGCACCAGGGCTGGTCGCGAAGCCAGGCGCAGCTGTCGAAGCCATCCGCGCCCTCGTTCAGGTATTTCTCGAACACGCCGTCGGATTCGCCGCGGCCGCGGCTGTCCTGGAGAAGCACCGCGTAGCCCGCACGGGTGAAATGCGCGGCCAACCGCGGGCCGTCCATCGGTGCCGGATCGGCCGCCGTCACCTCGACCCGGCGTGGCGCGTCGCGGCCATAGGGGGTGCGCTCCAGCACTACCGGAAAAGGCCCGCCGCCCTCCGGCAGATACAGCGTTGCCGCGAGGTGCGCGCCGTCGCGCATCGGCACGCGGAGGGTCTCGCTCATCGGGCGATGCGCGCGAAACGGACGGAGGTTTCATCCAGCATGTTGGCGTCGTGCACGATGTCACCGCGTGAGGCCCAGAAGGATTTCTGCCAGAGCAGCGGGACGATGCCCTGGTCCTCCATGGCGATGCGCGTTGCCTCGACCAGCAGGCGGTTGCGCTCATCCTCGTCGAAGACTTCGAGCGCCTTGGCGAGGGCCGCGTCGAAGGTCGGGTTGGAGTAGCGGCCGCGATTGGTGCCGCCCAGGCCAC
>JBBQHE010000291.1:0-4240 GCA_038323655.1 Acetobacterales bacterium
GGCCAGGGGCATGAGACGACCTTTGCCCAGTTGATCTCCGACCGCATGGGCGTGCCGATCAGCCAGATCGACGTGGTGCATGGCGATACGAGCAAAATCCCCTTCGGCATGGGCACCTATGGCAGCCGGTCGCTGGCCGTCGGCGGCTCGGCCATGGTCAAGGCGATGGACAAGATCGTGCTGAAGGGCCGCAAGATCGCAGCCCATCTGCTGGAAGCCAGCCTGGACGACATCGAGTTCGAGGCCGGCACCTTCCGCGTCGCCGGCACCGACCGGCAGAAATCGCTGACCGAAATCAGCCTGGCGGCCTACGTCCCGCACAACTACCCGATCGAGGAATTGGAGCCGGGGCTGGAGGAAACCGCCTTCTACGACCCCAAGAACTTCACCTACCCGGCCGGCTGCCACATCTGCGAGGTCGAGATCGACCCCGACACCGGCGATACCGCCATCATCCAGTTCATCGCGGTCGATGACGTCGGCCGCGTCATCAACCCGATGATCGTCGAGGGCCAGGTCCAGGGCGGCCTCGCCCAGGGCATCGGCCAGGCCTTGCTGGAAAACGCCGCCTATGACGCCGAGGGGCAACTGCTCTCGGGCTCCATGGCGGATTACGCCCTGCCGCGGGCGCATGACGTGCCCGGCGTCGCGGTCTCGACCCACGTCACGCTTTGCACGCATAATCCGCTGGGGGTGAAGGGCTGCGGTGAGGTGGGCGCCATCGGCTCGCCGCCCGCGGTGATCAATGCGGTGGTGGATGCGCTTCGCGACTACGGCATCAATCACATGAACATGCCGGCCAGCCCGCAGCGGATCTGGGCGATCGTCAATACCGGGCGCCACGCGCTCGCCGCCGAATAGGAGACGGGACCATGTACGACTTCGCCTATCACAAGCCGACCAGCATCGCCGATGCCGTGAAGATCCTGGCGGCCGATCCGGACGCCAAGCCGGTCAGCGGCGGCCACACGCTGCTGCCGGCGCTGAAGCACCGTCTGAACAAGCCCTCGGCGCTGGTGGACCTGTCCGGCATCGCCGAACTGCGCGGCATCAAGCGCGAAGGCGACACCATCATCATCGGCGCCATGACCAAGCACGCCGAGGTCGCGAACAGCGACATCGTCAAGTCCGGCATCCCGGCGCTCGCCCGCATGGCCGGCACCATCGGCGACACCCAGGTCCGCAACCGCGGCACCATGGGCGGGTCGCTCGCCAACAACGACCCGGCCGCCGACTACCCGGCCGCGGCCCTGGCGCTGGGCGCCAAGTTCCAGACCGACCGGCGGGTCATCACCGCCGATGACTTCTTCCAGGGCATGTTCACCACGGCCCTCGCCCCCGACGAGTTGCTGATCGCGGTCCATTGGCCGGTCGCCAAGCGCGCCGGCTACGCCAAGCTGAAGAACCCGGCCAGCCGCTATTCCATGGCCGGCGTCTTCGTCGCCGACGGGGCCGCCGGCATCCGCGTCGCGGTGAATGGTGCGGGCCCGGGCGTGTTCCGCCAGGCCGCCGCCGAGGCGGCGCTCAAGGCCGACTGGTCGCCCGCCGCCGTCGCCGGCATCAAGCAGGACCCCGACGGGCTGAACAGCGACATCCACGGCAGCGCCGAATACCGCGCCCATCTGGTGACGGTGATGGCCAAGCGGGCGGTCGCCGACGCCGGCTGACCCTTCGGGCTGATCCTGGGGGCTGAGGCTTGCGGCCGATGCCGCCACCGGCGGCGGCCATCCTGCCGCCCCTTGGCTATGACGACATGCTCGCGCGCCACGAGCAGAACAGGGATGGCGTGCCATTCCTGTTCGTGCCGCGGCCGGACAATGCGGCCCGCCGCCTGATCGTCACCTTCGCCACCTACAACAATGGCGATCGCTACGCCGCGGCCGAGACAGTGCACCGGCGCCTCTCGGCCGATTTCCTGGGCCTGCGCGACCCCACCAACAGCTACTACCTGGAAGCCGACGGGGGCGCGCGGTTCCAGGGCGTGCTGGCGCATGTGCTGGCCAGGTACGACCCGGCGCGCGTGCTGATGTTCGGCTCCTCCATGGCTGGCTACGCGGCGCTGCGCTGGGCGCTGCACTTCGATGCCAATGCCCTGGTCAGCAACCCGCAGGTCAACCTGGACGCCACCCTGCCGCTCGCCTGGGACCAATTGCGCGCCAGCATCGCGGCCATCCCGCGCCGGGTAAATCTCGACGAGCTGGCGTTGGCGGACCGCCATTGCGCGCTGACCTGCCTGCACAGCCGCCACCCGATGGACCTGGAGAACATGCGCCGGCTTTTCGCCGCCTGGCTGCGGCTGCCGGGCATGTCGCTGGCGCTGCACCAGACGGATGAGGACAAGCATCGCTACCTGTTCCGCGACTTCGGGCATTTTCAGGCAATGGTGGAGCAGACCTTCCAGAGCCGCGCGATCGGGGCCAATCTGCCGCCTCTGGCGTGAATGGAACCTGGCCTTGCTGATCGAGGACCCCGCGGTGCTGGCCGAGGCCCGCGCCGTCTTCGACCGTTACGAAGCGGCGCTGATGGCCAATCGGAACGACGAGCTGGATGCGATCTTCTGGGCCGATCCGCGCACGGTGCGCTTCGGCATCACCGAAATCCTCTATGGCCATGACGCGATCCGGGCGTTCCGGGCCTCCGTAAAAGCCTATGCCCAGCGGGTGCAGAAAAAAATCCATATCGTCGCCTTTGGGCCGGACATGGCGGCGACGCACCTCGAATACGAACGCATCGGCACCGGGCTGATCGGGCGCGAGACGAAAATCATGGTGCGCCTGCCGGAGATCGGCTGGCGGGTCGTTTCAGCGCATGTCTCGCTGCTCGGTGCGATCGATCCCGCCCGGGTGATGCGATGAGCCATGTGGTGGTCATCGGCGCCGGCATCATCGGCGCCTGTTCTGCCCTGGAAGCCCTGCGCCGCGGTTTTGCGGTCACGATCCTCGACCCCGGGCCGCCTGGCGGTGAACAGGCGGCCTCCTACGGCAATGGCACCTGGCTTTCGCCCATGTCGGTCATTCCGCCCGCCACCCCGGGCGCCTGGAAGAAGGTGCCGGGCTGGCTGACCGATCCGCTCGGCCCGCTGTCGGTCCGCTGGTCCTACCTGCCGCGAGCGCTGCCCTGGCTGGCCCGCTACCTCTGGGCCGGCTGGACCGAGCCGAAGGTCCTGCGCACCGCCCAGGCGCTGCGGCCGCTGCTGCTGGACGCGCCGGCGCTGCACGCGGAACTGGCCGAACAGGCCGGCGTCGGGCACCTGATCCGCCGCCAGGGGCTGATGTACATCTACCCCGACCGCAGCGCCTTCGAAGCCGAGGCCCTGGCCTGGCGCGTGCGCGGCGCCGTGGGCGTGACCTGGCGCGAAATCCCGCCTGCGGAAATGCGGCAGCAGGAACCCGACATCGACCCGCGCTACACCTTTGGCATCCTGGTCGAAGAAGGCGGCAACTGCCGCGACCCCGGCGGGCTCGTGGCCGCCCTGGTGGCGCTGGCCGAGGCCGAGGGCGCCAGGCGCATCCAGCGCGCCGCCACCGGCCTCACCCTGCGCTCCGGCCGCCTGGTTGCGGTCGAAACCGAAGACGGCAGCATCGCCGCCGACCGCGCGGTGATCTGCTGCGGCGCGCGGTCCCGCCCCCTGGCGGCCCTGGCCGGCGACCACGTCCCGCTGGAAACCGAACGCGGCTACCACGCGCTGATCGAAGGCACCGACATCGGCCCGCGCATCCCGGTGATGCCCTCGGACGGCAAGATGAGCGTCTCCCGCACCGAAGCGGGCTTGCGCTGCGCCGGCCAGGTGGAAATCGCCGGGCTGGAGGCGGAACCCAACTGGAAACGCGCGGAAATCCTGCGCGACTGGCTGCTCAGCGCCTTCCCCGCCCTGCCGCGCGACCTGCCCGCCGACCGCGTGAAGGTATGGATGGGACACCGCCCCTCCATGCCCGACGGACTGCCCTGCCTCGGCTACGCCAGCGCCAGCGCCGATATCATCCACGCCTTCGGCCACGGCCACGTCGGCCTCGTGGCCGGACCCCGCACCGGACGCATCGTGGGCAGCCTGCTCGCCGGCGAAACACCGGAAATCCCGATCACCCCCTTCGACCCGCGTCGGTTCGCCTGAAAGAGCGGGCCTGGTGCGGGGAGGCGGGCTCTTTGAGAGGGGCTTTGCCTCCCTCAAACTCCCCCCAGCCGGGGACCGTGTCCCCTGCACCCGCCGTGGGTATCGGCCAAGCCGAGGGGGGGGCGTCAT
>JBBQHE010000292.1:0-4220 GCA_038323655.1 Acetobacterales bacterium
CGCGCTGTTCGATGTCTCGGCCGAGGGCACATTGTTCCACCCAAGCCTGCTCGACGCCGCGGCCCGCCAGCCGCTGGATGCCGCCGGGCGCTTCGATGCCGCCGCCTGGGGCCGGTTGTTCGCCGGCCGCCTCAACACCCGCCTGCCCGCCGCCGATCTTTCCGGAGTTGCCTTGCCATGACCTGCCGACACCTCGCATGGGTGCCGCTGGCGCTGCTTTTCGCTGCCTGCGCCACGCCGCCCGCCCCCTCGGCCGAGGTCGCGCAGGCGCGCCAGGCCTCGCTGGAATGCCGCCAGGATGCCGACCGCATCCTGGAACGTCGCGACCGGGCCGAGTTGATCCGGCGCGAGGAGCAGGAATCCCGGCTCGGCGCCGGTGACTATGCTGGGCCGGTGACCCAGATCGACCGCCTGGCGATGACCTGGCAACGCGACCGCATGGCTGCGGCCTGCCTGCGCGGCCGGAACGAAACGCTGGAGACGGCGCCGGGCCAGGCCGTCCCGGCGGCGGTGGGCGCGGCCCCCGGCACCGCGGTCCGCCCCCTGCCCGGCACGGGCGCCACGAGCCCGCCCGTCACGGGCGCCACAAGCCGTCCCGGCACGGGCACCACAAGCCGTCCCGGCACGGGGTCGCCGATTCGCCCCGGCACGGCGCTGCCGCCGCCCCAGGGCTCGTGACCCAACAGTCGTGACCCCACGGGCGTGAAACGGGGCTGACGTGCCGCTTTGGCGCCGCACCGCGGGGCGGGGCCCGCTCGGCCGGGCACTGGCGCATCGCGATGTGCGGATTTTCTTCGGCGCCAGCCTGATGGCCTGGACCGGGCTGTGGATGCAGCGGATCGCCGTCTCCTGGCTCGCCTGGACGTTGACCGGCTCGGCCTTCTGGGTCGGCGTCGTGGCCTTTGCCGACCTCGCACCCGCGGTGATCTTCTCGCCCATTGCCGGCGCGCTGGCCGACCGGTGGGACCGGGTGCGGCTGGCGACGCTGACGCAAAGCCTGACCGCGATCCAGGCGCTGACGGTCGCCGGGCTGACCGCGGCCGGGGTGATGCAGATCGAATTGCTGATCGCGCTGGAGCTGGTCGCGGGCACCGTCGCCTCCTTCACCCAGCCGGTGCGGCAGTCGCTGATGCCGGGGCTGATGCCGCCGGCCGACCTGCCTGCCGCGGTCGCGTTGAACTCGCTGTGCTTCAACCTGGCCCGCTTCCTGGGGCCAGCGCTCGCGGGGCCGCTGATCGCGGTGCATGGCGTGGTGCCGGCGATCGCGGCCAATGCGGTGGCCTTCGGGATCGCCGCCGCCACCATGCCGCTGCTGCGGGTCGCTTCGCATGCGCGGCGGGGCCATGCCTCGACCGGCAGCCTGTTCGGCGAGGTCGCCGAGGGGCTGACCTATGCCGCGCGGCACCCGGGGCTTGGGCCGCTGCTGCTCTATGCCGCCCTGACCTCGGCCCTGCTGCGCGGGGTGCAGGAGATATTGCCGCCCTTCGTCGAGCAGATTTTTGGCCGGGGCGCGGAGAGCCTCGCTTTGCTGACCGCGAGTTTCGGCGTGGGCGCGCTGGTCGCGGGGCTGTTCGTCGCGGCGCGCGGCCGGCTGCCCGGGACCACCAGGCTCGCGGTCTGGTCGATCGGGGTGCAGGCGCTGGCGACGGCGGGGTTCTGCGCGACGGGCTGGTTCCCACTGGGCGTGCTCTGCGCGGCCCTGATCGGCGCCAGTTCCAGCACCCATGGCATATCGGTGCAGGTGCTGGCGCAGTCGGCCTGCGAGCCGGCCATGCGGGGGCGGATCCTGTCGCTCTGGGGGCTGATCACACGGGCCGGGCCGGCCGTGGGGGCTTTGGTCCTGGGCGCGGCGGGCCAGGCTTTTGGCCTGCGCTTGCCGACGCTGATCTTCGTGGTCCTGTCCCTGGTGATCCTGGCCTGGGGTGTCACCCGGCTGGACAGCATCGCTGCTGTGCTGGAACGCCCGGCCGAACGTAACGACGATGTGGAGAACAGATGATGCTGGATGTGGCGATCGCGGGGCTGGGGCGCTGGGGCCAGGTGCTGGTGGACAGCGTGCATGGGCGGAATGACGCGGGGTTGCGCTTCGTCGCCGGCTGCACCGGGCGGCCGGAACGCGCGGCCGACTACGCCGCGGCCCGCGGCATCGACCTGCTGCCGGGGCTGGAGGCCGTGCTGGCCGATCCGCGCATCGCCGCGGTGGTGCTGGCGACCCCGCACGCCCAGCACGCGGCCCAGGTGATCGCTGCGGCCGCGGCGGGCAAGCATGTGTTTGTCGAAAAGCCCTTCGCCCTGCGCCGCGCCGATGCGGTCGCCGCGGTCGAGGCCTGCGCCGCCGCCGGGGTGGTGCTGGCGCTCGGCCACAACCGCCGCTTCCTGCCCGCGGTCGCCGCCATGAAGACGATGCTGGCCGAGGGCGCGCTCGGCACCGTGCTGCATGCCGAGGGGCATTTTTCCGGCCCCGGCGCCGGCGCCTATACCAGCGGCATGTGGCGGGCGGACCGGGCGGAAAGCCCGCTCGGCGGCATGGGCGGCATGGGCATTCATATGGTGGACATGCTGATCCATCTGCTCGGCCCGATCGCTGAGGTCGATTGCCGCAGCCATGCCCGGGCGCTGACCAACGGGCTGGATGACACCACCGCCGCCCTGTTCACCTTTGCCGAAGGGGCGACCGCCAATTTCGCCACGCTGGCGCTGGCGCCGCGGCACTGGCGCGTCACTGTCTTCGGCACCGAGGGCATCCTAGAACTGAACGGCCACGAGGACCTGCGCTTCACCCCGCGCGAGGGCCAGGGCTGGTCGCGGCAGTTCGAGCGGGTCGACATCGAGGCCGCCGAACTGGCCGCCTTCGCCACTTCCGTCGCCGGCGGGGCGGCCTATCCCCTGCCGGTCGCCGAGGCCGTCCATGGTGTGGCGGTGTTCGAGGCCATGATCCACAGCGCGGCCTCGGGCGGGCCGCAGGCAGTGGCGTGAGGTTTTGCCCCCCACCCCGTGTCACGCCCCGAAAACCCGATTAGAAGCGCTGCCGGACCAGGGCCGCACCGGCCCCGGACGACGGCCCCAGGGAGCACCCCCGCATGAGCAAGATCACCCGCCACGGCAGCAGCGCCATCCTTTCCACCGCGGTCGAATATCACGGCTTCGTGTACCTGGCCGGCCTGACCGCCGATGACCTGTCGCAGGACGTGTCGGGCCAGACCGCCCAGGTGCTGGCCAAGATCGACGCCGCCCTGGAAGGCCATGGCACCGACAAGACGCGCCTGCTGCAGGCGCAGATCTGGCTGAAGGACATTCGCGACCGCGATGCCATGAACAAGCTGTGGTCCGCCTGGCTGCCCGAGGCTGGCGCACCGACCCGGGCCTGCGTCGAGGCGAACATGGCCGACCCGCGCCATCTGGTCGAAATCATGGTCACCGCCTGCCGCTGATTTTTCGGCCGCGGCACTCCGGCCGGGGTTCGCCCCGGCCGATTCACGCTTGGCGCAACACGGTGTTGTATTATTACCGCAACACTGTGTCGCATAACCCCCTTGCGCCGATACAAAGGGATATCTTCCCTCTCGGACCCGTGATCGCCCCCCTTGATGGACTAATCACGCCAGATTTCGCCCGGTTACAGCCTGCGTTGTTGCCGCGGGTCGTCTTCGGTTGGTAGCGAAGATCACGCAATCGGGAGCAACCCGGAGCGTTGGGGGTGGCCCGCTTCGCAACCGCGACGGGTTGGTCGATCAAACTGGGGATTTTTACCGCATGAAGGCTGAACGGATCGGCATGTTCGTGGCTGTGCTGTGCGGGGTGCTCGCCCTGCCGCCGGTTGCCAGTGAAGCCCTCGCCGACCGCGCCCAGCCCCGATCGGTCCGGACCGGAGGCAATGCCGCCATGCAGGCCCGGCCGACCATGCAGCGCCCCGCCCCGCAGCGGCCGACCGCCCAGCGCGCTGTAGCCGGGCGCCCGGTGGCGGGTCGTCAGGTGGTCAAGGCCGGCGCGGGCCGCGGCGGTGCCCGGCAGGTTGCATCCAGCAGCGGTCAATTCGGCGGTGGCCTGTCCTGCGTGCCCTACGCCCGCATGGTCACCGGCATGAACGTCTCGGGCAACGCCGCCCTGTGGTGGAACAACGCCGCCGGCAGCTACCTGCGCGGCCAGCGCCCCGAAACCGGCGCCGTGCTGGTGTACCGCGCCACCGGCGCGATGCGCAGCGGCCATGTCGCCGTGGTCGA
>JBBQHE010000293.1:0-4219 GCA_038323655.1 Acetobacterales bacterium
ACCTTCCCAAAGCCCGGCCAGGGCCATCGGCGCGCCGTCGCTCCGGGCGACGGCATAGGGCTGCTTGGCGTCGGCCGCGCGCCATTCGTAGAAACCATCGGCTGGCACAAGGCAGCGGCGCCTCGCCCAGGCCGCGCGGAAGGAAGGTTTTTCCGCGATCCCGTCGGCCCGCGCATTGATCAACCGCGCCGCCCCGGCAGCGTCCTTCGCCCAGGCCGGCACCAGGCCCCAGCGCAAGCTGTCCAGATGGCGTTCGCCGCTTTGTGGGTGCCGACGCACCACCAGGCTCGCCTGGGTCGGCGCAATGTTCCAGGATGCGGCATGGTTCGGGGTGGCATTGCGCGTGTCGAAGTACCGCGCGAGGCCCGCCGGGTCGCGCTGCAGGAAGAAGCGCCCGCACATCGTCCAGGCTTGGGCGCGGCTACCCCGCGCGCCCGGCGGGCGCCTGGCCGGCCTGGCGCGGAGGGCGCGGTGGTGGGGTGGTGGCACGAGCGGTGGGCACCGTGACCGCCCGCACGCCGGGCGAGGCCGGCCGGGCGACTGGGCCGGGGCGCGCGGGGGCCGGGCGAACGGCGGTGGGGTTGGTCACGCTGCGGGGACGGGCCCGCGTCGTGGCCGGTGGCGGCGCGCGCATTGCTGCGGCGGGTGGCATGGCTGCGGGTCGCGCGGTGCCCTGACGCACCACCGGGACCGCGGCGCGGCGCAGGACCGGCGCGGCCTCGGCACGGGCGACGAAGGCGGGGGTCGGCGCCGCCGGCCGCTGGGCCATCGCCGGGGACCGCGGCCCGATGCCCGAAGCGGCGAAGGATTGGTCGAGCAAGGCCGCCATGTGCAGGTCCCGCGCATACCATGATTCGCCGCCGAAAACGGCACCGACCAGGCGCACGCCGCCGCGTTCGGCGCTGGTCACGATATTGAAGCCGCTGGCGTTGATGAAGCCGGTCTTGATGCCGTCGGCGCCGTCGTAGCTGTCGAGCATGCGGTTGTGATTTCGCAACTGCACCCCGGCAACCCGCACGCGCACGGTCGCGAAATACGGATAGTGCTGGGGGTAATCGAGGAACAGCCGACGCCCCAGCGTGGCCATGTCACGCGCCGTGGTGACCTGGTCGAGGTCGGGCAGGCCGGAGGCGTTGCGGAAGGTGGTGCGCGACATGCCAAGGCCGCGGGCCCGCATGGTCATTGCCTGGGCAAAGCGAGGCTCGCTGCCGCTCAGAGATTCGCCCAGCAGGGCGGCGACGTCATTGGCGCTCTTGGTGATGACGGCATAGATCGCTTGCTCGACGGTGATCGCGACGCCGGGCGGCAGGCCGAGCTTGGAGGGCGGCATCGCGGCCGCGGTCTCGGTCATGGTTATGCGCTGATCCAGGCGCAGCCGACCGTCGCGCAGCGCGTCGAAGACCATATAAAGGGTCATCATCTTGGTCAGCGACGCGGGATGCCGAACATCGTCCGCGCTGGCCTGCGTCAACACTTCGCCGGTGCGCGCATTCAGCACGATGGCGCTGTAGCGCTCCCCGCCGATCTGAGCCTTCGCTGGCGCGGCCAGACAGAACGACCCGGCCAGCCCACAGGCCAGCAAGAGGTTGCGCGAAAGCAATCTGCGAAAGCGTGTCACCATGTAAGCACGCGGATCCCCACCCACGGGAATGCGGTGCATCCCCGGCGCCCGCCCCCGCGGACGCCTGCTGGGAACATCATAGGCGGGGCACCAGGCCTGCGTCAGCGTGAACACGCTGGGAACATCAGGATGTTTCAAGGCTTGGCCGAGACCGCTGGCGTTGGGCGACTGAGCAAAATGGTGCAATGCAAAAAAGCCTTGCTTCCGTTGCACGACGCGTGCATATCCCGGCTTGTGCTGCGGTGCAGCAAAGAACTGGCCGCAGTACGGGCCCGGGCCATGTTGGCCGGACCTGCAAAAGACAGATGGTGGAGAATTCCCATGGCTGAAACCAAGACGACCCCGACCGAGAAGGTCGCCCGCATCGCGACGGAAACCGGCGCCGCCGGTGCCGCCCAGGCGAAGAAGATCGTGCAGGACAGCACGGTGCAGGCCCAGAAGATTTTCACCGACAGCGCCGCCCAGGCCCGCGTTGCGATGGAGCAGGGCGTCGCCCAGGCGACCAAGTCTTCGGAAGATATGATGAAGGCGGCGCAGGACGCGATGGCGTTCAGCCGTTGCAACCTTGAGGCCGTGACCCAGGCGACGCAGACCTACTTCGCCGGCGTGCAGGACCTCAGCAAGCAGGCGATGGCGCTGGTGCAGGGCCTGACCGACCACGCGATGGAGGGTGCCAAGGCGCTTGCCGCCGTGAAGTCGCTGAAGGAAGCAGCTGACGTGCAGACCGCCTTTGCCAAGGCCGGCTACGAGAAGGCCATGAGCGAGAGCGCCAAGCTGCAGGAAGCGACCCTGAAGCTGGTCGAGACCGCCTCGGCGCCGATCACCGCCCGCATGACGGTCGCGATGGAAAAGGTGTCCAAGCCGCTCGCGGCCTGACGCCACTGCCGGCCATGCCGGAACGAAGCGCCGGCCGGGGGGCAGCCCCTGGCCGGCGTTTTTGTTTGATCGCGGCTTTTACGGGCCAGGCAGGCGGCCTTCTCAGCCTTTGCCCTTTCCGCAGCGCCCCCGCGACCGATATGGTGCGTGATGCACTGCCGCGCTGTGGCAGCAACACATCCACGAAGACCGACACAGGACCATGAGCGACAACTCCAAGATTCCTCCCTGGCCATTGCTGCCGACGGCGGCGGACCCCGGTCAGACCCCCCCGGGCAAGGGTGGCGGCCCTGGGGATGGCCAGAACGGTAATGGCCAGAATGGCGACAGCATCGGCACCGGTGTGGTGGTTCGTACGCGCCCCAAGACGCGCAAGCCGGCCATGTACAAGGTCTTGATGCTGAACGACGACTACACGCCGATGGAATTCGTGGTCCATGTGCTGGAGCGCTTTTTCCAGAAGAACCGGGACGAGGCGACGCGGATCATGCTGCACGTGCATCGGCGCGGCGTTGGCGTTTGCGGCGTCTTTACCTACGAGGTGGCAGAAACCAAGGTCACGCAGGTGATGGACCTGGCCCGGCAAAACCAGCATCCTTTGCAATGCACGATCGAGAAAGAGTGACAACTCCGAGTCGACGCGTCCGTCTGGGCAGGTGACCCAGGGTCCAAAGCCGGCGCCGAGGTATTTTGGCGTGCGCGCCGGTTTCAAGACCTAAAACTGTAAGGGAAGTGCGCCAACATGGGTTGGTCACGACATGGGGCTGGCCGGGGTATCAGACCGCGGCGGTCCTTCTAGGGGAGCCTGCCGATGCTATCCCGCAACCTCGAACAGACGCTCCACCGGGCGCTTGGCCTGGCCAACGACCGCAAACACGAATACGCCACGCTCGAACACCTCCTCCTGGCCTTGGCCGAGGATACGGATGCCACCACCGTTCTGCGCGCCTGCGGCGTGGATGTGGACCGGCTGAAGCGAGACCTGGGCGAATTCCTCGACAAGGATCTGGCCGGCCTGGTCAGCGACCGTGGGGCTGAGCCCAAGCCGACGGCTGGTTTCCAGCGTGTCGTGCAGCGCGCCGCCATTCATGTGCAATCCTCCGGCAAGGATGAGGTGACCGGCGCCAATGTGCTGGTCGCCCTGTTCTCCGAACGCGAAAGCCATGCGGTCTACTTCCTGCAGTTGCAGGACATGACCAGGCTCGATGCCGTCAACTTCATCAGCCATGGCATCGCCAAGTCGCCCGGCCGAAGCCAGGCCCGCCCGCCCACCGGCCAGAAGGAAGGCGGCGGCACGCCCGAGGAGCCGGAGGAAAAAGAACGCCCCGCCCGTGGCAAGGCGCAGGACGCGCTGACCAACTACTGCGTGAACCTGAACAAGAAGGCCCAGGCCGGGAAGATCGATCCGCTGATCGGCCGCGATTCGGAAATCGAGCGGACCATTCAGATCCTCTGCCGCCGCACCAAGAACAACCCGCTCTATGTCGGCGACCCCGGCGTGGGCAAGACTGCCATCGCCGAGGGCCTGGCCAAGCGCATCATCGAGGGCGACGTGCCCGAGGTGCTCGCCAAGTCCACGATCTACGCCCTCGACATGGGCAGCCTGCTGGCCGGCACCCGCTACCGCGGCGATTCTGAGGACCGCCCGAAGGCCGTGGTGAACGAGTAGGAAGCCCAGCCGGGCTCCATCCAGTCTATCGACGAGATCCACACGGTGATCGG
>JBBQHE010000294.1:0-4167 GCA_038323655.1 Acetobacterales bacterium
CGTGCCCCCTGCACCCGCCTTATGGATTGCCCAAGGCAAGGGAGGGGCAGCGACTGCCCTTGATCACGGGCGTGCCCTTGATGCCCCTCCCTTGCCTTGCGCAATTTACCGAAGTGGGTCCAGGGGCCTCAGGCTCCTAAGGGAAGTTTGAGGGGGGCAAAGCCCCTCTCAAAGCGCGCCCACGCCCGATCTAACCAGCCCGCTCCGGCAGCGGGATGAACTCCGCCTCATCCCCCGGCACACGGGCAAAGCGCTGGGCCTGCCAATCGGCCTTGGCCTGTTCGATGCGCTCGCGCGAGCTGCTGACGAAGTTCCAGAACACATGGCGCGGCCCGTCCATCACGGCCCCGCCCAGCAGCAGCAGCCGCGCGCCTTGCGGCCCCGCGGTCAGGGCCAGCCGGTCGCCGGCGCGGAAGACCAGCATGCGGCCCGCGGGGTGGGTGTCGCCGGCGAGGGAAACCTCGCCCTGCACGACATAGGCCGCGCGTTCCTCATGCCCGTCCGGCAGAGGCACGACGGCCATCGGGGCCAGGATGGCGTCCGCATAGAACAGCGGACTGGAGGTCGCGACCGGGGCGCGCAGTCCCCAGCCCTCCCCGGCCACCAGGCGCAGGCTCAGCCCGGCCTCGCTGACCAAGGGCTGTTCGGCGGCGCCGTGGTGGAAGAAGGCGGGGACGGTCTCCTCGCTCTCCTTGGGCAGCGCGACCCAGGACTGGATGCCGGCCAGGCGGCGCGGCACGGCCATGACCTCGGGGGCGGTGCGTTCGCTGTGGACGATGCCGCTGCCAGCCGTCATCCAGTTCACATCGCCCGGCACGATATCGGCCAGCGTGCCCAGGCTGTCGCGATGGCGGATCGCGCCCTCGAACAGATAGGTGACGGTGGCGAGACCGATATGCGGATGCGGCCGCACATCGACTCCCTTCTGGCCGCCCAGGAATTCGCCGGGGCCCATTTCGTCGAAGAAAATGAAGGGGCCGACCATCTGCTTTTCGCGCGCCGGCAGGGCGCGGCGCACCTCGAACCCGCCCAGGTCATGGGCGCGGGGGATGATGATGTGTTCGATCTGGTCCATCAGCCCAACAGCGCGGTCCGCGCCGCCTCCCAACTCGCCTCGTCCGGGGCCAGGATCAGCCCCCCGTCATGCGTCGTGGCATCATAGCCGCTGCGGTCGAAGCGTTGCGAGAAACCGCCCGCTTCGTGATGCAGCAGCCAGCCCGGCGCGTGGTCCCAGGGCTTGAGGCGATGGTACAACAGCACATCCAGGTGCCCGCCCGCCAAGGCCCGGTATTCATGCGCCGAGCAGCGAAACCCGACCACGCTGGCAAAGGCCGGCAGCCGCGCCGCGACCTGGCCGCGCTGCGGGTGTGGCAGGTAACGCCAGGACACCGCGGCCACCATCTCATCCACCGGCTTTGGCGCCGCCACCCGCAGGTCCGACAGGCGCCGCCCGGCCGCATCGGCAATCCAGGCCCCCTGCCCGCGCAGCGCCATGGCGGTGTCATCGCCCAAGGGGTCATGGATCCAGGCGCCGATCACGCGCCCATGGCTGGTCGCCGCCGCCATCACCCCGAACAGCGGCAGGCCGGCGGCGAAGTTGGAGGTCCCGTCGACAGGATCGACGATGAAGCAGAGCGGCGCCGCGGCGATCTGGCTGAGCAGTGCAGGGTCAGCCTCGGCCGCTTCCTCCCCCACCACCAGGCAGCCCGGAAAGCGCGCTTGCAGGGCCGCGGTGATGCGGCGCTCGGCGGCCTCGTCGGCGTCGGTCACGATGTCCTGCGGGCCGGTCTTGGTGCGGACGGCTCCCTGCGTCAGCCGGCGGAAGCGGGGCAGGATCTCGGCCACCGTCGCCTCCCGCAGGATGGCGTCGATGTCCTGGGCTGCTTGCGTATCGATCATGGCCCCGGGCCTAACACGGCCAGCCGCGCCATGTCAGGCGCCGGCGGTGCATGTCACACAGCCGTCACGGCCCCGGGATGCGCCTGTTCGAAGCGTTGGCGGTCGGCCGGCGCCAGGCGAACGGTCATGCTGATGGCGTCCTCGGCATCCTGCCGGTCCAGCACCTCGCCATGCTGATAGAGCCAGGCCAGGGCTGCGCCCTCGGTCGGAGCCAGGCGATATGCGACCGGCCGCCGGTCGGCCGAAAGACGGGCGTCGAGGGCGAGGCGCAGCACCTCCAGCCCCTCGCCCGTCAGGGCGCTGACCGCAACGGCGTCCGGCTCGCGCGGCACCACCTCGCCGGCCCCGCCGACCAGGTCGGCCTTGTTCAGCACCTCGATCACGCGGCCCTGCCAGTCGGGGTCGAGAGCCGCGTCACTCCCCTCGGCCATCTCGGTCAGCACCTGCACCACATCGGCGCGTTGGGCCGCGCTGTCGGGGTGGGCGATGTCGCGGACGTGCAGGATGATGTCGGCGGCGGCCACCTCCTCCAGCGTCGCCCGAAAAGCCTCGACCAACTGCGTCGGCAGTTCGGAGATGAAACCCACCGTATCCGACAGGATTACCGTCTTGCCCGAGCCCAGGCGGATCGCCCGCATGGTCGGGTCCAGCGTCGCGAAGAGCTGGTCCTGGGCGAAGACCGAGGCGCCGGTCAGCGCATTGAACAGCGTCGATTTCCCGGCGTTGGTATAGCCGACCAGGGCAATCACCGGATGCGGCACTTTTTCACGCTGGCGACGGTGCAGGCCGCGGGTGCGGCGCACCTGGTCCAGTTCCTTCTTGATGCGGATCATCCGGTCGGCGATCAGCCGCCGGTCGATCTCGATCTGCGATTCGCCAGGCCCGCCCAAAAACCCAAAGCCACCCCGCTGGCGTTCCAGGTGGGTCCAGGACCGCACCAGCCTGGTGCGCTGGTAGTCCAGATGCGCGAGTTCGACCTGCAGCGCACCTTCCCGCGTCCGGGCGCGTTCGCCGAAAATTTCCAGGATCAGCCCGGTACGGTCGATGACCTTGCAGCCCCAGGCTTTTTCCAGGTTGCGCTGCTGCACGGGGGTCAGGGCGGCATCGACGATGACGACGGTGACGGACTGCGCCTCGATCGCCTGGTGGACCATCTCGACCTGGCCCTCGCCCATCAGGGTGGAGGGGCGGCGCTGGCGCAGCGGGTAGATCGCCGAATGGACGATGGCGACGCCGATGGACGCCGCGAGGCCCACGGCCTCGGCCAGCCGTGCATCGGCCGGGCGCACGGTGCCGATGTCACGCGAAAAGCCGCGGTCCTGCTTGTCATAGGGCAGGATGACCGCGGCCCGCGTCGGGCCGGTGTCGGTCTCTACCGGCCCGCCGCGTTGTCCCGGCCGCGGGTCGTGGCTGGCACCTTCGGGCTCATCACCCGGGGGCAGGTCCGCGTTGTGGTCAGAGTTCGCCGGAACCGACAGGATCAGCCTCGCGTCGCAGGGTCATGGTACTGCCCGACAGGCTGACCCCTTCGCGCGCGGAAGCCAAGGGGGCGCCCAGGGACGACGCGGCCGGCGGGGCCGCGCCGGCACCAGCGGCGGCGCCGTCGAACAGCATGATCGGCGCGCCCGGCATGACCGTGCTGATCGCATGCTTGTAGACAAGCTGCGTATGACCGTCGCGCCGCAGCAGGACGGAGAAGTTGTCGAACCAGGTGATGATGCCCTGCAGCTTCACGCCGTTGACCAGGAAGATGGTCACGGGCGTCTTGCTCTTGCGGACATGGTTCAGGAACACGTCCTGCACATTCTGGGGTTTCTCGGCGGCCATGGCCTGGTCCTTCTTGTTTTGTCCCTGGTGGCGTTGGGCCGGCCAGGGAGGGTCTGTCAGCCCCGGCAACCCGCCGGGCGAGGGATGCGACCAAGACCCTTAACAGGCGCCTTATGCCGCAGTGCAGCATGACCCCGGCCCCTACCCCCTGTCCAGTGAAACCAGCGTGTTCCGGAGAGCAAAAGCGTCCAGAAAGACGGCATCGGGGGCAGCCGCCTGCACGCCGCCATCGTGTTCTGCCTGCCCAAGCAGCACAGCGCGGCATCCGGCCGCGCGGGCCGCCTGCATGTCGAGCACGGTATCGCCGATGTACCAGACGTCCAGGCCGGGCTTCAGCCCCATCCCGCCCAGCGCCAGCAGCAGGGGCGCGGCACTGGGCTTGTCGGCCGCGGCATCCCCCGCCCCCACCAGCGCCTGGAAATGCCCCACCCAGTCGAGGTG
>JBBQHE010000295.1:0-4156 GCA_038323655.1 Acetobacterales bacterium
ACCCAGCTGGCCGACGATGTGAGAGGGCGCGATGCCGCAGGCCTCGACATAGGTGCTGATGCCGATGCCGCGCAGCTTTCCGCGCTGCGCCGCCTCGGCGCGGCGGGTCTCGAAGCCGGCCCAGTCGGCGCCGGCCAGGCCCATGTCCAAGGTCGCGTGGTAGTTGCCGCTGTCGTATTGCAGGGCAACTGGCGTCTGGTAGGGGAAGGCCTCGGTCGGAATGAAGTTCATCCGCCGCAGGGCGATGCGGTCAATCCCGGTTGCCTTGGCCGCGACATCCACCAGCCGCTCGATCAAAAAAGTCGCTTCCGGGCGCCCGGCGCCGCGATAGGCATCGACCGCGACGGTATTGGTGAAGACGCCCTTCACCTCGGCGTAAATGGTGGGCGTCGCGTAGCAGCCGGACAGCAGGGTCGCGTAGAGATAGGTCGGCACGGCGGGGGCGAAGGTGGAAAGATAGGCGCCCAGATTGGCCAGGGTCTGCACCCGCAGCCCCAGAAACTTGCCCGCCTTGTCAAGCGCCAGTTCCGCGTGGCTCGCATGGTCGCGGCCATGCGCGTCGGACATGAAGGCCTCGGACCGGTCGGAGGTCCATTTCACCGGCCGGCGGATTTTTGCGGCGGCCCAGGTGACGGCGGCTTCCTCGGCGTAATGAAAAATCTTCGACCCGAAGCCGCCGCCGACATCGGGGGCCACAACCCGCAGCTTCGATTCGGGGATGTTCAGCACGAAGGCGCCCATGAGCAGCCGGATCACATGCGGGTTCTGGCTGGTGGTCCAGAGCGTGTGCTCGTCGCTGCTGGTGTCGTAGTCGCCGATGGCGCAGCGCGGCTCCATCGCATTGGGCACCAGGCGGTTGTTCAGCAAGTCAAAGCGCACGACGTGATCGGCCACGGCAAAGGCCGCATCGGTGATCGCCTTGTCGCCGATGTGCCAGTCGAAGCAGATGTTGCCCGGCACGCTGTCGTGCACCAGGGCGGCACCGTCGGCGGTCGCATCGGTAACCGTCGCGGTCGCCGGCAGGGGGGCGTAATCGACCACGATGGCCTCGGCCGCGTCCCGCGCCTGTTCGCGGCTGGCTGCGATCACCATGGCGACCGGGTCGCCGACATGGCGCACCGTGTCATGTGCCAGCACGGGATGCGGCGGTTCGGCCTGGGGCGAACCGTCCTTGTTCTTCACAGCCCAGCCGCAGGGCAGGCCGCCGATGCCGGAGGCCTTGATGTCGGCACCGGTGAAGATCGCGATGACGCCGGGCACCGCCCGGGCCGCCGCGATATCGACCGACATGATCCTGGCATGCGGATGCGGGCTGCGCAGGAAATGCGCATGAGTCTGGCCCGCGACGTTCATGTCGTCGGTGTAGCGGCCGCGGCCCGACAGGAAGCGCAAATCCTCCTTGCGCTTGACGCTCGCACCGATGCCCTCGAAACCCGCGATCGCGTTCATGGCCATGTTCCCCGAAAGACAGGGCGTTGGCCGCCCCTTGTACCTGGTGTGAGGTGCGCCGCGCCGCCGCTTCGTCAAGGCGGCGACCAGGCTCAGGCGGCGCGGGCGATCTCGGTCCGCTTGCCGTGCATCACATCGGCCGCGGCGGCGATGGCCTTCACGATGTTGTGGTAACCCGTGCAGCGGCAGAGGTTGCCTTCCAGCCCTTCGCGGATTTCGTGCTCGGTCAGCCCCTGCGGGTTCTTCTGCACCAGGTCGATGGCCGACATCACCATGCCCGGCGTGCAGAAGCCGCATTGCAGGGCGTGGTATTCGCGAAAAGCCTCCTGCATCGGGTGCAGCGTGCCGTCGGCGGCGGCCAGGCCCTCGATCGTGGTCACCGAGGCACCGTCGCACTGCACCGCCAGCGTGGTGCAGGCCTTCACGCTGTTGCCGTCGATATGCACGACGCAGGCGCCGCACTGGCTGGTATCGCAGCCGACATGGGTGCCGGTGAGACGCAGCGTCTCGCGCAGCAATTCCACCAGCAGGGTCCGGCCTTCGACCGTCGCCGTATGGCTGGTTCCGTTCACCGTGAGCGTGACTTGCGGCATGATGGCCTCTCCCTGATGTGTCGCGGGCCGCGGTGCCCCGTATTGGTCGCGGCGCCCTGGTTCTGAATGCCAGGGTCGTTCGTAAGGGGATATGGCGTCAAGCCATGGGGCGTGAAGGGGCGCCGTCAGCCCGTCTTCTTCTTCGGCCCGGGGCGCAGGTGGTCCGTGCCGTAGAAGCTTTCGGTGTCCCAGGTGTAGTTGCCCTGCGCAGCCCGCAGCCGCACCACATGGATGATGCGCCGTGCCAGCGCGACATAGGCCGGCTGGCGCTTGCTGTCGGTCTGGAAATGGGCGTGGGTGTTCTTGATCATCTTCACCAGCGCCCCCAGGCGCTTGGGGAAGTCGTGGATCCAGGTGGTCGTGTGATAGGTCGCCAGGGCGTCGTCGATGCCGCGGGTCAGGCTGCCGCGCATCGAGAAGGACACATTGCTCAGGGCCTTCCACTGTTCGACCGTCGGCAGGTCGGTCTTCAGCAGCGGATGGCCGCTGCTGAGATGGTAGAGGTCGCCCAGCATGTTGTTGACGCGCTGGATGCCGACGGCCACCGCATCCACCCAGATCTTCGCATCATTGGGCGTGAAATAGATCGTGCCCTTGGACGGGCTGCCGCCGAGGGCGGCGAAGGCATCCGCACCGCCGGCACAGAGCGCGCGCACCGCGACTCCGGCGCAGTTCTGGCTGGTGCTGATGTAGGTATAGTTGAACTCGTCACTTTCCTTGAACGCCACGCACCAGTCCACGATCTCGTTCATGTCGAGGCCGAGCGACCGCAGCCGCGTGCCCGCCATCGCCGGCAGCGATATCAGGTGCTGCGGCAACTGACCCCAATAGTCATTGCCATTGGCATCGATGTTGACGACGACCTGGCCCGGCCGCCGCGCCCCACCATTGTTCAGCGCGGCACGACCTGAAGCCCCAAGTTCATTGTCATAATCTTCGATATGGTGACTTAGAAAGTTGCCGTCGCGTTTGCTGGTCATCATGGCCTTGTTGCCTTCCTTGCCAGTCTTTGCGGTTTTATCCGAGTCGCTGGCCGGCCAGAAGCTGACGTATCTGATTTGTCGCGGCGGGTAGTCTTCGTACTCGAACGGACCCTCATTCTTGTCCCGACGCATCAGGATCGAGGCATGGCCGGGATGGCTCAGCGCCCCGGCCCAGGTGCCGGTGTTCCAGATCATCACGGTGCATTCGTTTTCGGCAGTCTGCGCGATGTTGAGATCGTTCGCCGTTATGCCCAGTTTCGTCACCTGCGCGCCCCACCCTGTTGGCGTCAGGGCGCCGGAAGCAGGCAGTCGCGTCAAGTCACCTTCGCCCGAGCCCCACCCTTGCCCCCGGCGCCCCGGCGCGCGACACCCCGCCCATGAAGACCTTCGATGCCCTGGTGATCGGCGCGGGCGCCGCCGGGCTGATGTGCGCCATCACCGCGGCACGCCGCGGCCGGCGCGTTGCGGTGATTGAACATCTCGATCAACCTGGGGCGAAAATCCTGATCTCCGGTGGCGGGCGATGCAATTTCACCAATCGCGACACCCCGCCCGAGCGCTTTCTGTCCGCCAACCCGGCCTTCTGCCGCGCCGCCCTGCGCGCCTTCCCGCCCGAGGCCTTCATCGCCATGGTCGATGCCCATGGCATTGCCTGGCACGAAAAGACGCTGGGGCAGTTGTTCTGCGACGGCTCTGCCCGTCAGGTCGTGGCCATGCTGATGGCCGAATGCGCCGCGGCGGGCGTCGAGGTCTTGCTCGGGCACCGGGTCACGGATGTCGCGGTCGGCTACACCGTCACCACCGACCGCGGCGCCTTCACCGCCCCGTCCCTGGTCCTGGCGACCGGCGGGCTGTCGATCCCGAAAATGGGGGCCACCGGCTTCGCGCTGGACCTGGCCCGGCGCTTCGGCCTGCCCATCATTGCACCCCGCCCGGGCCTGGTGCCGCTGACCTTCCAGGGCGAGGCGCTGGAGGTGATGCAACCGCTCTCCGGCCTGTCGCTGGAGGTTTCGGCCACCACTGGCCGCAGCCGTTTCCAGGAGGGCATGGTCTTCACCCATCGCGGCCTGTCCGGGCCGGCGGTGTTGCAGGTCTCCTCCTATTGGCAGCCGGGCACCGAGATCCTGCTCG
>JBBQHE010000296.1:0-4147 GCA_038323655.1 Acetobacterales bacterium
ATACATCGCCGACCTGGTCGCCTGGGGCGCCATCGGCGCGCGCACCACCGAGAGCCAGGTGCATCGCGAGATGGCTTCGGGCCTGTCCTGCCCGATCGGTTTCAAGAATGGCACCGACGGCAACGTCAAGATCGCGGTGGATGCGGTGCAGGCTGCGGCGCAGCCGCATCATTTCATGGCCGTTACCAAGGACGGTCAGGCGGCGGTGGCGACCACCCGTGGCAATGGCGATTGCCATGTCATTCTGCGTGGCGGCAAGACGCCCAACTACGACGCGGCCAGCGTCGATCAGGTGTGTGCCCAGATCAGCGGCGCCGGGTTGCCGGCCAAGGTGATGATCGACGTCAGTCATGCCAACAGCCGCAAGCGGCCGGAAAATCAGCCGCAGGTAATCGCCGACATCGCCGCGCGCATCGCCGCCGGCGAGCAGCGCATCCTCGGCGTCATGGTCGAAAGCCACCTCGTGGGCGGGCGCCAGGAACTGCAGCCCGGTCAGCCGCTGCGCTACGGTCAGAGCATCACCGACGGCTGCATCGACTGGGACAGCTCGGTACAGATATTGCAACAGCTGGCGCAGGCGGTACGGCAACGCCGCGGGCTGAAAACCGAGGCGGCGCTGCCGCAGGAAACGACGACCAGCGCCTGAGCCGGCTTGCGGGCCGCGCTGGATCAGGCCAGCAGCGAAGCCTCCATGGTGATGTCGGCCTTGAGCACCTTGGAAACCGGGCAACCCTGCTTGGCCGCCTGCACTATCTTCTCGAAGGTGGCTGCATCGGCGCCGGGCACGCGCGCTTCGCAACGAAGATGCACGGCGGTGATCGAGTACCCGTCGCCGTCCTTGTTCAGACTCACCTCCGCCCGTGTGTCGATACTCTCGGCAGTGAGTCCGGCCTGACCCAGGCCCAGCGACAGTGCCATCGTAAAGCAGGCGGCATGCGCCGCGCCAAGCAGTTCCTCCGGGTTGGTGCCGGGGCCATCCTCGAAGCGTGACTTGAAGCCGTAGGCCGCGTCGCGCAGCACACCGGTTTCGGTCGAGATCGTGCCTTGGCCTTCGCGGATATCGCCGGACCAATGGGCGGAAGCGGTCTTCTTCATGCGGCTCTCCTGCAAGGTGCATTCAGTGGGGCCGATACTATGCCGCGCCCTGCATGCAGACGGCGCGAAGGAGGGTCGGCGCTGCCTTCACGCGCGGTTACGCCCGGCCGATCGTATGCTTGTGCTTTGTCTGCCGGATGGAGTTCGCATGTCCCCTGATATCCAGCACGATGAGGTGGCGCAGCGCTTCCAGACCACGGTCGATGGTGCGACCTGCGTGCTGGATTACATCGCCGAGGGTGGGCTGATGACGATTACCCACACCGGCGTGCCCAGTCGCGTCGGTGGCCGGGGGATTGCGGCGGCGCTGGTGCAGGCTGCGCTGGACGAGGCGCGTGCGCGCGGCTGGAAGGTGCGGCCGGCGTGTTCCTATGCTGCCGTCTGGATGCAGCGACACCCCGAATACCTCGATCTGCAGGCGTGATACTCCCGCTATGATCGCGCCGTTGCCGGGCCCGTCGTGGGCGCCGCCTTGGAGAGGGACATGGTTGAACACGAGGCGGGTCTGGCGGGTGACGGGAAGAGGCGCCGCTGGCGCCCGATGCGTTACGTCAAGGCGCGCCCGCGGATGCTCATCAGCCTGCTGATTTTCATCGTGCTCGGTGCGGCGCTGATCGCGTTGCAGCTGCGCCCGGCCACGGCGATTCTGCTGGCCTTCGATCTGGCCGCGGTGGTGCTGCTGGGCAGCCTGGCGCGCATGTTCAACCGGGCCTCGCAGGCGCACATGCGAATGCAGGCGAAGGCGCAGGACAGCGGCCGCTGGGCTGTGTTGTGGAGTGGCATCGTGCTGGCGACGGTGGTGCTGGTGGCGCTGGGCAGCGAGCTGCATGCATCCAAGGCCGGCGGACTGCTCGCGCTGGGTGTGGGCGCTCTCAGTGTCATTTTGAGCTGGCTGTTTCTCAACATCATGTTCGCCATGCACTACGCGCATGGTTATTACGGTGATTTTGGCGAGAAGCATTCGGGGCTGGAATTTCCCGCCACGCCGGAACCGGATTATTGGGATTTCGCCTACTTCGCCATCGTCATCGGCATGACCTTCCAGGTCTCCGACGTGCAGATCACGAGCCGCTACCTGCGCCGCGTGGCCTTGCTGCAAAGCGTGATCGCCTTCTTCTTCAACGTGTTCATCATCGCGATCACGGTCAATATCGTGGCCGGGCAGGGAGGTTAGGCGATGACGGCAGCGGCCTTTGCACAACGGCTGGGTATCGAGCATCCGCTGATCCAGGCGCCGATGGCCGGTTCGACGCCGCCGGCGCTGGTGGCCGCGGTGTCGAGTGCCGGAGCCATGGGCTCGCTCGGTGCGGGTTATCTGGAGCCGCCGGCGATCATCGAGCAAGCCGCGCAGATCCGCGCCCTGAGCGAGCAGCCCTATACGATTGGGTTGTTCGTGTTGCCGGATGACTTCGACGTCGACATGGCCACGGTGGCCAGAGCCCGCGAGCAACTCGACGCACTGATGGAGCGCGAAGGGCTCGATGTACGCACCAGCCTGCCGACACAGTGGGCGCCACGTTTCTCCGATCAGTTCGCCGCCTTGTGCGAAGCACGTCCGGCGGTGGCCAGTTTTGCCTTCGGTGTGATCAGCGCGGCGCAGATGCATGAGTTGCACCAGCGCGACATCGTGGTGATTGGCACGGCCACCACGGTGCGCGAGGCGCGTGCCTGGGCCGACGCCGGTGCCGATGCCGTCTGCGTGCAGGGTGCCGAGGCTGGTGGCCATCGCGGTACCTTCCTGCATGAAGCGGAGGACGCGATGATCGGCCTGTTCGCGCTGCTGCCGCTGGCCGTGCGCGCGCTCGATATCCCGGTGATCGCCGCCGGCGGCATCATGGATGGCCGCGGCATGCTCGCCGCGGAAGTGCTGGGTGCGGCCGCCAGCCAGCTCGGCACCGCCTTTCTCACCTGCCCGGAATCGTCGGCCGCGGTGGCGTGGAAAGAGGATCTGTTGCGGGCGCAGGAGCATCAGGTCACCACCATTCACGGCTTCTCCGGGCGCGCCGCCCGCGGCTTGCGCAACCGGTTCGTCGAGGCCATGCCGCACGCCGCGCAGGGTCTGCCCTATCCGGTGCTCAACGCACTCACCGCGCCGCTGCGACGCGCAGCTGCGGCCGCCGGGCGCGGTGATCTGCTGTCTGAATGGTGTGGTCAGGCCGCGGGCCTGGTGCGCCCGCAACCGGCGGCCGAGCTGGTCGCACGCTTGATGTACGAGCACCGGTTGGCCGGGCGCATCCACCTGACAACCTGAAATACCCGCTGACGGCAGGCCGGTTATACTGCGCCCGCGCCATTTTGCGCTGCGACTCCGCATCGAGGCCCACCCTCTTGAGCACTGCCCGTACCAACAAGTCCGTCACCACGGCCACCCTGCGCAAGTCCGTCATCGACGCGCTGGAACAACTCAAAGCCAAGGACGTTCGCGAAATTGACGTGCGCGGCAAGACCTCGATCGCCGACTTGCTGGTGATCGCCTCCGGTACCTCAGCGCGGCACGTCAAGTCGATCGCCGACGAAGTCGCCAGGAATGCCAAGAAGGCGGGCGTGATGCCGCTGGGCGTGGAAGGCGAAGTCGAGGGCGAGTGGGTGCTGGTCGATCTGGGCGACGTCATCGTCCACGTCATGCTGCCGCGTATCCGCGAGTTCTACGGCCTGGAGCGGCTGTGGACGGTGGGTGACCACGGCCACGAAGTCGACGCCGTACAGGCCAGCTGAACCGATTCCCTTCTCCCCCTCGGGGAGAAGGTGCCCGAGGGGCGGATGAGGGGCGGGTGCTCGCGGGAAGGCTGATCGAAGGACGGTTTTGATGTGGGTTTTGCGCAAGATTGGCCCCTCACCTCAATCCTCTCCCCGAGGGGGAGAGGAGGCCAACGCTGGCGCTGCGCGCCAATATTTATCTGATCAACGGCATTCATGCGCGCGCGCCTGATCGCCGTTGGCGAGCGCATGCCCGGCTGGGTGGCGGAAGGCTTCGCCGAATACCGCAAGCGGCTCTCGCACGAGCTGCCGCTGGAACTGATCGAACTCAAACCCGGCATCCGCGGCAAGGGTC
>JBBQHE010000297.1:0-4139 GCA_038323655.1 Acetobacterales bacterium
GGAAACGGCACGATCAGCCGGACATTGCGGTCGGGCCAGGTGGTCTGCGCGCCCGCACGGGTGGCCAGAAGCACGCCCGCCCCTGAAAGCATGTCGCGTCGTTGCAGCATACGCACCTCCCATGTCTGGACAGTTCCTGCCCTTGTTCTGATGGTGGCGGTGACGACCGGCGCGGGTCAACCGCCGGCGTGGAGGAGGCCGATGACACCCCCCGACCTGCACGGCGTGCTGCCGGTGCTGCCAACCCCCTTCGCGGCCGATGGCGCGCCCGACACCGCGGCCTTTCTGCGCCTGGCCGATTTCGCCATCGCCGCCGGCGCCGACGGCGTCGTCTTTCCCGGCATGGCGAGCGAGGTGGAAACCCTGGCGCCCGCGGAACGCGCCGCCCTGGTCGCGGCTTTGGGCGCGCATGTCGCCGGGCGGCGGCCCTTTGTCGTCGGCGCCTCCGACCCCGACCCCAACCGCGCCGCTGCGCGTGCGCGGGAAGGCCAGGCGGCGGGCGCGGTGGCCGCCATGGTCATGGCCCCGCCCGGTGCCGACCAGGTCGCGCATTTTTCCACCATCGCCGCCGGCGCGCCGGGCCTGCCGCTGATGCTGCAGAACGCACCCGCCCCCAACGGCGCCGGCCTGTCGCCCGAGGCCGTGGCGGCGGTGTGTGACGCCGTGCCGGCGATCCGCTGGGTGAAGGAAGAAACCCTGCCCTGCGGCCAGCACGTCGCGCGCATCCTGGCCGCGACCGGCGGCAGGCTGGCCGGCGTGCTGGGCGGGGCGGGGGCGCGCTTCGTGATGGATGAACTTGCCCGCGGCGCCTGCGGCACCATGCCGGCGCTGGAGATCGTCGATGCCCATGCAGCACTCTGGGCCGCCTGGCAGCGGGGCGACCGCGTGCAGGCCCGCCGCATCTATGACGCGACGCTGCCGCTGCTGTGCCTGCAGATGGTGTTCCGCGTGCGCGCGACGAAGGAGGTGCTGCGCCGCCGTGGCCTGCTGGCCGAAACCGGCGCCCGGGCGGCAGGCCCGGTGCTGGACGCGGGCGACCAGGCGGAGATCACGGCGCTGCTCGAAACCGCGGCCCCGGTGCTGACGCGCTGATGCTGGACACGATCCGCAGCATCGAGGCCTTCATCGTCGAACTGCCGCGGGATGTGCCCTACCTCGGACCGCTCGGCCCGGGCGAGGCGGTGAACCGGCGCGGCTACCTGGTGCGCACCGGCAACCGCACGCTGTATCCCACCAGCGACCGTAGCCTGATCGTGAAGCTCACCACTGAGGACGGGCTGGTCGGCTGGGGCGAGACCTATGGCATCGTCGCACCCCGCGCGGTCAAGGAACTGATCGCCGAGGTGATCGCCCCGGTGCTGGAAGGCCGCGACATCGCCGCCCCCATGGCGCTGCACGATGACCTGTTCGACCTGCAAAGGGTCCGCGCCATGTCGGGCGGGTTTTTCGGCGACGCGCTGGCGGCGGTGGATATCGCGGTCTGGGATGCCTTGGGCAAGCGGCTCGGCGTGCCGGTTTCGACGCTGCTGGGCGGGGCGCGGCGGGCGCGCATCCCGGCCTATGTCTCGGGCCTGCCGGTCGTGGGGCTGGTCGCCAAATGCGATATGGCGCTGGCCTTCCGCGACCAGGGTTTTGCCGCCCAAAAGTTCGCCGCCGTGGTCAGCCATGACGGGGTGGTGGCGGAAATGGCAGCGCTGCGCCAGGCGCTCGGCCCGGCGCATCGGCTGATGGCGGATCTGCATTGGCGCAATACGGTGGCCGAGGCGATTGCGCTGATCGGGGCGCTGGCGCGGCATGACCTCGCCTTCGCCGAGGCCCCCATTGCGCCGGAAGATATCGAAGGCCTGGCGCTGGTCGCGCGCGCCGTCGGCGTGCCCGTCGCCGGCGGCGAGGAATGGCGCGGCACGGCCGATTGGCTGGCGCGGCTGCAACCCCGCGCCATCGGTATCGCGCAGCCGGAAATGGCGCGCACCGGCATCACCGGCTTTGCCCGCGCAGCCATGCTGGCGCAGGCTTTTGGCGTGCCGCTGGCGCCGCATGCCTCGGTCGGGATCGGGCTGTTTCTGGCCGCGTCGCTGCAGGCAGCCAGCGCCGCCTGGCGCTGCGACTGGCACGAATGGCAACACAGCATCTGGGATGCAACGCGCCGTTTCGTCGTGTCCGACATGGGCTGCGTCGCAGGGTTCTATGCCGTGCCGACCGGCGCTGGCATCGGCGCGGCACCAGCCGATGCGGTCTGGGATTTCGTGGTGGGCTGAGGTCAGTCCTGGCCCATGACGCAGATCAACGTCTGCGTCGCCGTGGCGCAGAGGTGTTCCGCGCCGTCGCGCACCGCCATCACCCGCACCTCGGCGACGGTCAGCGTCCGCCCGTGGCGAACGACGCGCCCGATCGCGCGCAGCGCGTCGCCGCGCGACGGCGCCAAGAAGTTGATCTTGTATTCCACCGTCAGCACCGTGGCGCCGGGCGGGAACAGGCTGAAGCCGGCATAGCCGCCGGCCGCATCGGCAATCGCCCCCACCGCCCCGCCATGCACATGGCCGTGCTGCTGCGCGACATGCGGCACGCAAGGCAGTTCGATCACGACATGGCCTGGTTCGACCACTGTCATCGTGGCACCCAGATGCGCCATGAACGGCTGGCGCGAAAAACTGTCGCGGACCTTGGCTTCGTAGTCGGGGTCGCGCGGCGTCACGCGGTGCTTTTCTTCAGGTTCACCGTCAGCATCGCCGCCAGCAGCAAGAAGCCGCACCAATGCGGCGCCGGCAGCAGCCCGGCAAAGACCGGCTCCAGCAGGGCAGGAAACACCAGCAGTAAACCCGCCAGGGTGAAGCCCGCGCGTTCCAGACCGCCCAGGCTGCGCCAGGCCATGCCCTGGCAGGCGGCGGCCAGCGCCGCCAGGCCCGTCGCCGCTAGCAGGAACTGCCAGGCCACATCGCCCCAGCCCATGCCCGGCAGGAAGGACAGCAGCAGCGCCACGCCCTGCGGGTCCGTCACGAAGACAAAGGGTAGCACGAAGGCCGGCAGCGTGTATTTCCAGGCCATCAGCGTGGTGCGATACGGCCCGGCCCCGGTGATCGCCGCGGCCGCGAAGGGCGACAGCGCGGTCGGTGGCGAAACCTCCGACAGCACAGCGTAGTAGAAGACGAACATATGCGCGGCATAATCCGGCACGCCGAGCTTGATCAGCGCCGGTGCCGCCACGACGGCGCAGATGATGTAGGATGCCGTGACCGGCACCGCGAGGCCGACGATCCAGACGATCAGCGCGGTGAACAGCGCGGTCACCAGCAGCGACCCGCCCGCCGCCTGGATCGCGATGTCGGAAAACTTCAGCCCCAGGCCCGTCAGCGTGATGCAGCCGACGATGATGCCCGCCGCCGCACAGGTGGAGGCAATGCCCACCGCCTGCACCGCGCCATCGGCCAAGGCCGCGATCAGCCGCCGGGGCCAGAGCGCGCCTTCCTTCGACAGAAACGACAGCACCACCGCGACGCCCATCGCGTAGAGCACCGACATGGTCGAGGAATAGCCCAGCGCCATGAACAGGATGATCGCGATCAGCGAGGAGAAGTGGAACCAGCCCTTGGCGAACAACTCGCGCAACGGCGTGATCGGGACCGTGACATTGCCCAAGCCCGCGACGTTCAGCCGCCGCTGATCCAGTTCCACCATGAACAACAGGCTGGCGTAGTAGAGGATGGTCGGGATCGCCGCCATCTTCAGCACGTCGAGGTAGCCGATCTTCAGATACTCGGCGATCAGGAAGGCTGCGGCCCCGAGCACGGGGGGCGAGATGATCGCACCCAACCCGCCCGCCGCCAGCAACCCGCCCGCATCATCGGGGCGATAGCCGACGCGCTTCATCATCGGCCAGGCGACAGTGCCGATGGTGACGGTCGTCGCCACGCCGGACCCCGACGGCCCACCGAGCAAAAACGACGACAACACCACCGTGCGCCCCGCGCTGGCCGCGCGCCCGCCCGTGGCAGCGAAGGAAAAATCGACGAAGAACTTGCCCGCACCCGTGGCGGACAGGATCGCGCCATAGATGGTGAACAGGATGATCAGCGTGGCCGAGACATCGACCGCCGTACCAAAAATGCCATCCAGCGTGGTGGTCAGATGCGGGATCAGCC
>JBBQHE010000298.1:0-4082 GCA_038323655.1 Acetobacterales bacterium
TGGCGATCTCGTGCAGAAGACCGAGCAGGAAATGCTCCGCACCCCGAACTTCGGGCGCAAGTCGCTGAACGAAATCAAGGAAGTCCTCGCCTCGATGGGCCTCGGTCTCGGCATGGCCGTGACCGGCTGGCCGCCCGAGAACATCGAGGATCTCGCCAAGAAGATCGAAGAACCTTTCTGAACAGCCGGCATAGAGTAGGACCAGGACAATGCGTCACGGAGTAGCCGGCCGTAAGCTCGGCGTCACCACCAGCCACCGCTTCGCCATGCTTCGCAGCATGGTAACGGCGCTGATCAAGCACGAACAGATCACCACGACCCTGCCCAAGGCGAAGGAGCTTCGGCCCTATGCCGAGAAGGTCATCACGCTCGGCAAGCGCGGCGGGCTGCATGCCCGGCGCCAGGCCTATGCCGTGGTGCGGGACGAGAAGATGGTGGACAAGTTGTTCACCACCATCGCCGATCGCTACAAGGGCCGCACCGGCGGCTATTGCCGCGTGCTGAAGGCCGGCGTGCGCTACGGCGATGCCGCCAACATGGCGGTGATTGAACTCGTGGACCGCGACCCCGGCGCCAAGGGCCTGGACAGCGGCCCGCGGCCGGAAGCGGCCAACGAGGACGACGACCAGGGCTGAGTGCCCAAGCAGACGACATCAGCGGGGCCGGCGGGAGCAATCCCCCCGGCCCCGTTTGCGTTCACGACCCGGCGCCCCAGATGGAGCGAGCCATGTCCGCCACCGCCCGCACCCTTGCCACCATCCCCTGGCCATGGCTCGGCCGCGGCGGGCGCGTCTCCGCGCTGCGGGCCGCCTGCTTCGCGCTGTGCTGCGCGCCGGGGGTCTGGATGCTCTGGCTTTGGGCCTCGGGCGCCTTCGAGCCGGAGGTGGCCAAGGCCGCGCTGCACGAGACCGGCAAGTGGTCCGTCCGCGCGCTCCTGCTGGCACTCGCCGTCACCCCCCTGCGCTGGACCGCCTCCTGGCCGCAGGTGATCCCGCTGCGGCGGATGCTGGGGCTGACCGGGCTGGCCTACGCGCTGGTGCACCTGGTGCTCTATGTGATCGAGCAGAACTGGAAGCTCGGCACCGTCGCCTGGGAAATCCTGGTCCGCTTCTACCTCACCATCGGCATGGTTTCGCTGATCGGGCTCTGCGTGCTGGGCTGGACCTCGACCGACACCGCCCTGCGCCGGATGGGGAAGGGGTGGAAGAAGCTGCATCGCTGGATCTACCCGATCACGGCGCTGGCGCTGTTCCACCATTTCCTCCAGGGCAAGATCGACGTGTCCGAGGCGACCTTCTCCCTCGGCCTCTTCCTCTGGCTGATGGCCTGGCGGCTGCTGCCGGCCGAACGCCGGGCCAACCCCTGGGTGATCCTGGTCCTCGCGCCCCTCGTCACGGCACTGACCGCGGCGCTGGAATACGCCTGGTACGGGTTGGCGACCCGCCTGCCGGCCGCACGCGTGGCGGCGGCGAACTGGGATTGGGAGGTGGCACCCCGCCCGGTCCACTGGGTGCTGATCGTGGCGCTGGTCCTGGCCGGCATCACCTTCTGGCGCCGGCGCGCTCTTGCCGAGCCGCGCACCTGACCCGATACAAGTCAGGACGACTTGGGGGCACAGAGCATGGACCACGCGGGCGAAAAATTCGGCATCGGCCAGCCGGTGCGGCGCAAGGAAGACACCCGGTTCCTGACCGGCCAGGGCCATTACACCGATGACCTGGACCTGCCCGGCCAGGCCCATGCCCATATCCTCCGCAGCCCCCATGCCCATGCCATCATCAACGGCATGGACCTGGCCGCCGCCCGCGCCGCCCCCGGCGTGCTGGCCGTGCTCACCGCCGCCGATGCCCATGCCGATGGCTTGGGGCTGATCCCGCTGCAGGTCGACATCCCGAGCAGCCAGCCGGTCTTCTGCCCACCGCGGCCGATCCTGGCCGAGGCGCGCGTGCGCTTCGTCGGCGACCCGGTCGCCCTGGTCATCGCCGAAACCCGCGCCCAGGCGCAGGACGCGGCCGAATTGATCGAGATCGACTACGACCCCCTGCCATCCGTCACCGACACCGCCCGCGCGATGGACCCCGACGCCCCGGTGATCTGGGCCGACCACCAACGGCGCGACAACCTTTGCGTGATGTGGGACAGCGGCCGCGCGGAAGAAACCGACGCCGCCTTCGCCGCCGCCGAACGCAGCGTCACACTGTCGTTCATCAACCAGCGCCTGGTCGGCAACCCGATGGAACCCCGCGTCGCGATCGGCGACTGGCAGGACGGGCAGCATATCCTGCACAGCCCGACCCAGGGCGTGATCCGCGTGCGCGAGTCGCTCGCCAAGTTCATCTTCAAGGTGCCGAACGAGAAGATGCGGGTCATCTCGCCCGACGTCGGCGGCGGGTTCGGCCTGCGCGGCAAGCTGTTCCCCGAATCCGCGATGGTGCTCTGGGCCGCCAAGCGGCTGGGCCGACCCGTCAAATGGCGCAGCGGGCGGACGGAAACCTTCCTCTGCGACCCGCACGGCCGCGACCATGTCACCACGGCGGAGATGGCCTTCGACGCGCAGGGCAAGGCGCTCGGCGTCCGCGTCCGCACCGATGCCGCGATGGGCGCCTACCTGATGGACTTCGGCCCGCGCATACCGACCGTCGCCGGCGCCCGCATCGCCGGCACTGTCTATGACGTGCAGGCGGTGCACCAGCAGGTGCGCTGCGTCTTCACCAATACCGCCAGCACCGATGCTTATCGCGGCGCCGGCCGGCCGGAAACCGCCTATGTCATGGAACGGCTGCTCGACATGGGGGCCGCCAGTTTCGGGATCGGGCGGGAGGAAATCCGCGCCCGCAACTACGTCCGCCCCGACCAGATCCCCTACCGCAACACCGCGGGCAACCTGATCGACAGCGGGCATTTTGCCGAAACCCAGGCCATGGCGCTGGACCTGGCCGACTGGGCCGGCTTTCCCGCCCGGCGCGCGGCATCTGAGGCCGCCGGCAAGAAGCGCGGCATCGGCATCGGCTACTTCATCGAGGCCTCGGGCGGCCAGCCCTTCGAATGGGCCCGCGTGCGCATGGCCGATGATGGCCGCGCCAAGCTGCATGTCGGCACCTTCAGCCATGGCCAGGGCCATGCCACCGCCTTCGCGCAGATCGTCTCCGAACGCCTGGGCGTTCCCTTCGATTCGATCGACCTGATCCAGGGCGATACCGACCAGGTCGCCAATGGCGGCGGCACCGGCGGGTCGCGGTCCAGTCAGATGGGGGGCGTCGCCACCCTCCGCGCCTCGGACCTGGTGATGGCCAAGGCCAAGCGCATCGCGGCCCATTTGCTGGAAGCCGGCATCGCCGATATCGCATGGGAAGACGGCGCCTTCCGCGTCGCCGGCACGGACCTCGCCACCGGCTGGGCCCAGGTGATCGAGGCCGCCCGCGACCCCGCCCGCCTGCCCGCCGGTGAGACCCCGGGCCTGGACGAACAACTGGTCTACAAGCGCGACACCGAATGCAACTTCCCCAACGGCTGCCACGTCGCCGAAGTGGAAATCGACCCCGAAACCGGCCAGGTCACGCTCGCCCGCTACGCCGCCGTCGATGACTGCGGCAAGCTGATCAACCCCATGCTGGTCCACGGCCAGGCCCATGGCGCGATCATGCAGGGCATCGGCCAGGCCATGCTGGAACACGCGCGCTACGACGACGACAGCGGCCAGTTCCTGACCGCGACCTTCCAGGACTACGCCATGCCGCGCGCCGCCGACGCGCCCGACTTCGCCCTCGGCTTCAATATCGTGCCAACCCCCACCAACGAACTCGGTGTCAAAGGCGCCGGCGAAGGCGGATCCTGCGGCGCGCCACCGGCCATCGTCTCGGCCGTCGCCGACGCCCTGGGCGTGCCGCACATCGACATGCCCGTGACACCCGAGAAAGTCTGGCGCGCGCTGGCGGCGTGAGGTGGCGCTTCTTGAGAGGGGCTTCGCCCCCCTCCTACTCCCCCCACCAGGAGCCTGAGGCCCCTGGACCCACTTTGGTAAATTGCCCAAGGCGAGGGAGGGGCATCAAGGGCACACCCGTGATCAAGGACGGTCGCTGCCC
>JBBQHE010000299.1:0-4034 GCA_038323655.1 Acetobacterales bacterium
GCCCTGCCTCCAGGTGTGCGAAAGCTACGTTCAATCGTTGCAGCAGGACATCCTGATGGCGCAGCATTGAGTCCGTCTTGGACTGCAACGCGATGACAGTCGCGCTCCGTTCAACTCCACTCGCGATGCGCCATTCCAGTCGATGAAGAAATGGCAGTGCCAATGGACGGAACAAGCGCAGCGTCCGCCGTCCGGCGCGGCGAAACCAATTCAGGGGCTCGTGTGCAGCATTCATTGTGAGTGGGTTACCGCGACTGGGAACACTTGGCAAACCGACGAGGCCGAAGGATGACCCGCGCCCATGGTCGGCAAAGGGTCGCTGCGCGACAGTCATCGTCCGGATCGGGGAATGCGTCTGGAGTCCAATCAGCGCCGATAGGCAGCGATGGATTGGAGTCACGCCCGGCCGAGGTGATCGTGGCGTCATTGTTTGGCGTCAGCCGAGGCAAAGGCGCACACGACCCGATCCGGGCAGCGCGATCCCCTGCTTGGTCGTGGCAGGCAAGGGCAAGGCCGTGCCTGCCACCGTCGCGACCGGGCACCTGCTGCGCGCGGCGCCGATCAGGCCGCCTTGGCCAATCGTCGCGCGTCGTGCAGCACGAATTCGGTGTAGCCATTGGGTTGTGTGGTGCCGGAGAAGATCAGGTCGCGTGCCGCCTTGAAGGCCAGGCCGTCGAAGCCTGGCGCCATCGGCGTATAGGCGGTGTCGTCGGCGTTCTGGCGGTCCACCACCGCGGCCATGCGGCGCAGCGTCTCGTCCACCTGGGCTTCGGTCACGATGCCGTGGCGCAGCCAGTTGGCGATGTGCTGGGCGCTGATGCGCAGTGTGGCGCGGTCTTCCATCAGCCCCACGTCGTGGATGTCGGGCACCTTGGAACAGCCGACCCCCTGGTCCACCCAGCGCACGACGTAGCCAAGGATGCCTTGTGCGTTGTTGTCCAACTCCTGCCGTAGCGCATCGGCGGGCCAGTTGGTGGCGGCGGCGAGTGGCACGGTCAGCAGATCGGGCAGGGTGCCGCGGCGGCCGCCTGTGGCGATCTCGGCCTGGCGGGCGGCGACATCGACCTGGTGGTAATGCAGCGCGTGCAGCGTCGCGGCGGTCGGGCTCGGCACCCAGGCGGTGTTGGCGCCGGCCATCGGGTGGCCGATCTTCTGTTCCAGCATCGCCGCCATGGCGTCGGGTGCGGCCCACATGCCCTTGCCGATCTGCGCCCGGCCACGCAGGCCGCAGAGCAGCCCGACATCGACGTTCCATTCCTCATAGGCCTTGATCCAGGCGGTGCCCTTCATCTCGGCCTTGCGGAGCATGGCGCCCGCTTCCATCGAGGTGTGGATCTCATCGCCGGTGCGGTCGAGGAAGCCGGTGTTGATGAACACCACACGATCCTTGGCGGCGCGGATGCATTCCTTGAGGTTCACCGTGGTGCGGCGTTCCTCGTCCATGATGCCCATCTTCATCGTGTTGGGCGCCATGCCGAGCACGGCTTCCACGCGGTCGAACAGCGTATTGGCCCAGGCGACCTCGGCCGGGCCATGCATCTTCGGCTTGACCACGTACATGTTGCCGGCGCGTGAGTTGAGGCGCTTGCCGCGGATGTCGTGCAGCGCGATGGCGGCGGTGCAGAAGGCGTCCAGGATCGTCTCGGGGATCGGCGCCCCCTGCCAGGTGACCGCATCGGTCTTCAAGTGGTGGCCGACGTTGCGCACGAGCATGACGGCGCGGCCGGGCAGCGTGATGCTGCCGCCGGCGGGGGCGGACCAGCTGCGGTCCTTCTCCAGCGCACGGGTCACGGTGCGACCGCCCTTGGCGAAGGACGCGGTCAGCGTGCCGTTCATCAGCCCGAGCCAGTTGCGATACAGCTCGACCTTGTCGGCGGCATCAACGGCCGCGACGCTGTCCTCGCAATCCTGGATCACGGTCAGGGCGGATTCCAGCCACAGGTCGGACACGCCGGCCGGATCGGTCGCGCCGATTGCGCTGTTCCGGTCGAAGCGCAATTCCAGGTGCAGCCCGTGCCGCGCCAGCAGGATGGCGGTGGGGGCGGCGGCATCGCCCGAAAAGCCCACGAACTGCGCCGGGTCGGCCAGGGCCACGGTGGTGCCGTCCTTCAGTGTCACGCGCAGGGCGGCGCCGTCGATGGCATAGGCGGTGGCATCGGCATGGCTGCCCGCGGCGAGCGGGGCCGCCTGGTCGAGCGCCTGGCGGGCACGGGCGATCACGCGGGCGCCGCGGATGGGGTTGTAGCCGCCACCGCGCGTGGCCCCGCCGTCCTCGGCCACCGCATCGGTGCCATAGAGCGCGTCATACAGGCTGCCCCAGCGCGCATTGGCGGCGTTCAGCGCATAGCGGGCGTTGGAGACGGGGACCACCAACTGCGGCCCGGCGGTCGTGGCGATCTCGGCATCGACGCCGCTGGTGGCGATGCTGAAGTCGGGGCCTTCCGGCAGCAGGTAGCCGATGTCGCGCAGGAAGGCGGTAAAGGCGGCGGTGTCGATCGGGCGGGCCGGATGGGCGCGGTGCCAGGCGTCGATCTTGCCTTGCAGGGCGTCGCGCTCGGCCAGCAGGGTGGCGTTGGCGGGGGCGAGGTCGGCCAGCACGGCGCCGAAGCCGGCCCAGAAGGCGGCCGGGGATACGCCGCTGCCGCGCAGGGCTTCCTCCGCCATGAAGCGAGCCAGCACGGCCTCGACCGAGAGTTCGCCGAATTGCACCTTGTCCGTCACCCGAAGTCTCCGCTCATCGATCGGCGATGCCGCCTTGCCGCAGCGCCGGGCGCCGAGGTTTAGCGACATATTGCATCGCAGCATAGTACCGCGTATCGCCGCTGGAGGTTCAGCCTTCCCTAACGCCTGATGTGGCATGGCCGCCACCATGTCTGGCAGCCTGACCGTCACGGGAACCCTTCCCGCCGACATCCTGGAGAACAATCGGCCAGGAGATTGGTCGGGGCGACTGACGCTCGGCAGTGCCGCGACCGCGGTCGCGCTGACCGGCGCCGATGCGGGCCGCTTCCAGGCCAGCCTGGGCGCCGATGGCCGGACGGTGCTGATCGTGCCCTTGATGGCCTTTGACCGCGAGGCTTTCGCAGCCGGGGCCGATCCGGTCCTCGCCTTCGGCCTGAGCGCCCAGGTCGGCGGCCTGTGGCGCACGGTCGAGGGCGGCTTTTCCGTCGTCCTGCGTGGGCTGGATGACGCGCCGCCCGAAAACCTGCGCTTCACCAACGGTGGCTTCGTGCTGGAGACGGATACCGGGGGCATCATCGGCGATGTGCTGGCCGATGACGCGGATACGGTCGGGGACCTGACCTACAGCGTGGCCTGGCCGGATGCTGCCTGGTTCGGCTTTGATGGGCGAACGCTGCGGCTGAACCCGGGGGTTGACCTGCTGCGCGAAGGCGGCACGACGCGCGAAATTCTCGTGGAGGTGTTTGACGGGCGGAATCTTCGTGCCTTCTCACTGCCCTTCGCCGTGCTGAATGTGACCAACGTCGACGACACGCCGGTGCCGCCGCCCCCTCCGCCGCCGCCCCCCGACACGACTGCGCCGACGCTGTCCGCGACCTCGCCCGGGGACGACGCGACGAACGTCGCGGTCGGCGCCAATCTTGTGATGACCTTCAGCGAGACGATCCAGCGCGGCGCCGGCGACATCGAAATCTACAGTGCCAGCGGATCGCTTTGGGGCACGATCGCCGTCACCAGTGGCCAGGTGTCCTTCTTCGGCAACACGGTCACGATCAACCCCACCGCCGACCTCATGCCTGGAACCGGCTACTACGTCCGCATGGCCGCGGGCGTGATCCGCGACGCTGCAGGCAACAACCACGCCGGCATCACCTCCAACGCGACGTTCAACTTCACCACTGTCGCGCCACCGCCACCACCGCCGCCCCCTCCGCCACCACCGCCGCCGCCACCGCCGCCCCCACCGCCACCGCCGCCGCCCCCTCCGCCGCCGCCCCCGCCGCCGCCGCCACCAGCCGACACAACCGCGCCGACGCTGTCCACGACCACGCCCGGGGACGACGCGACGAACG
>JBBQHE010000300.1:0-3937 GCA_038323655.1 Acetobacterales bacterium
TTTCAGTCCCCCAGCGCCACGCCCTCCCGCCGCGGGTCGGCGCCGCCGACCAGGCCGGCCGGGGTCACGCGGATCGCCTGCAGGCCGGAGGGCAGCGCGCGGACATCCACCCGGTGCCCCATCGCCTGCAGGGCTGGCGCCAGGGACGCGGCCGTGGTGCCGGCTTCCAGTTCCACCGCCCCGCCCAGGGTCACCACCCGCGGCAGGTCGATCGCCTGCTGCGGGGTCATGCCCCAGTCGATCATGCCGACCAGCGCCTGCGCGGTATAGGTGATGATGCGCGCCCCCCCGGGCGAGCCCAGCGCCATCAGCAGCCGCCCGTCGCGGTCAAACACCAGCGTCGGCGACATCGAGGACCGCGGCCGCTTGCCTGGCTCCACCCGGTTCGCCACCGCGCGGCCGCCGACCTCTGGGACGAAGGAGAAATCGGTAAGCTGGTTGTTCAGCACCATCCCGCGCACCATCGCGAAACTGCCGAAGACGCCTTCGATGGTGGTGGTCATCGAGATCGCATTGCCGGCGGCATCGACGATGGAGATCTGGCTGGTGCCGGTCTCGACCTGCTCGGGCTGGGGGGCCAGGTCGCTGCGCTGCCACAGCGGGTTGCCGGCCCGTGGCGCGGGGTCGGCGCGGGCGGGGTCGAGGCGTTGCGCCCGCCCCGCCAGATAACCGCGGTCCAGCAACCCCCGCAGCGGCACGGGCACGAAGTCGCTGTCCGCCAGATAGCGCGCGCGATCGGCGAAGGCCAGGCGGGCGGCCTCGGCGAACAGATGCGCGGCCTCGGCCCCGCGCGGGTCGAGCGGCGCCAGGTCGAAATGGGCCAGCACGCCCAGGATCTGCCCAACCGCGACCCCGCCCGACGATGGCGGCGGAAAGCCGCAGACCACCATGGCGCGGTAAGGGCTGCAGAGCGGTTCGCGCAGTACGGGGCGATAGGCAGCCAGATCCGCGACCGTCATGGTCCCGCCCCCATTCTGGCCCTGGCCCTGGCCCTGGCCCTGGCCCTGGCCCTGGCCCCAGCCCTGGCCCCAGCCCTGAACCGTGGCCGCGATATCGGCCGCGATGGGGCCGGTCAGCAGCCCGTTCGACCCTTCCGCCGCAATCCGGCGCAGGGTGGCTGCGTGTTCCGGGTTCTTGAGCAGGTGCCCGGCGGGCCAGGGCGCGCCGTCGGCATCGAGGAAATAGCCGCGCATGCTGGGGCTGGCCCGCAGCCGTTCCGCATCGGCGGCGATGGCAGCGGACAGGCGCGGGGAGATGCGGAAGCCGTCCTCCGACAACTGGATCGCGGGGGCGAACAGCCCCGCCCAGGGCAGTCGCCCGTGCAGCCGGTGCACGGCCTCCAGCGCTGCCATGGCACCGGGCACGCCGATGCTGCGGCCCGACATCACGGCTTGCAGGAAGGGCAGGGGCGTGCCGTCGGGGCGCAGGAACAAGGTCGGGCTGGCGCCGGCGGGCGCCGTCTCCCGCCCGTCCCAGGCGGTGGTATGGCCGCGCCGCGCATCGAAGTGCAGGATCAGCGCGCCGCCTGCGAGGCCGGAGGATTGCGGTTCAACCAGCGATAGCACGGCCTGGACGGCGACCGCGGCATCGGCAGCGCTGCCGCCGTCGCGCAGCATCTGGCGCCCGGCTTCAGCCGCCAGGGGATGGGCGGCCGCGACCATCCGGCCTTGCGCGAAAGCGGGCGACGCGGCCAGCAGGAACAGGCAGAACAGACGCAGCATGACAGACCCCCCCGGCCCCAGGTTTGCATGACGGCGCGCCACGACAAACCCAACCGTAGCATAGCCACCGACCAGCGCGGGCGCGCGGCCGAGGCACGGGCGGAGGCGGCGCTGGCGGCCGACGGCTTCTCGGTACTGGACCGGCGCTGCCGCACCCCGGCGGGCGAGATCGACCTGGTGGCGACCCGCGACGGGCTGCTGGTCTTCGTCGAGGTCAAAGCGCGGCCAAGCCTGTCCGAAGCCGCCTTCGCGCTGACCCCGCGACAGCAGGCGCGGCTGCTGGCGGCGGGCGCCTGGTGGTGCGGCCTGCATCCCGAACGCGGCAGCGCGGGGGTGCGCTTCGATGTGCTGGTGGTCGATGCGGCGGGCCAGGTGCGCCGCATCGCCGATGCCTTCCGCCTGGAGTGATCCGCCTATACCGCGATGACGGGCGGTACCATGCGGTCCCCGGGCTGCATGCTGCGCAACTGCCGGTCGCGGAATCTCTCCCCGAACACGTCGAACAAGGCCGAGCCGATGGCGTTGCGGGCGGTTTCAAAGCCGCGCACCGCAGCGGCGTCGCCAGGCTGCAGCAGGGCCGCTGTCTCGGCGTCACGCGCCGCGCGGATTTCCTCGTTCAGCCGCTTGGCCGAATCGCGCGGCAGCGCCTTGCCGGCGACATAGACCGCCTGGCTCAGCCCGATCAGGTAGTTCAGCTCATCGGGAATGGTGAAATTGGCCAGGTCCCCGGTGCCGTTCAGGATCAGCGCCACCGCCGCGAACAGGCTGAAGGCCAGCGCCTGCACGCGGGTCACGTCGATTTCGCCATCGGCCGCCAGCAGGTCCTGCCAGCGCGGCAGGCGGGGCGAGGGGTCGATGATGCCCGTGCCCAGCAGCCAGAGCCGGTTGGCGGTATCGAGCGAACTGCCCTCGGTCACCCGCGCGAGCGTCGAGCCGGTCAGGGTGATGCCGAGCAGCGTCAGCACCGTCGGCGACATGTTCGCCAATTCGCCGGTACGCGACATGACATACGCATAGACGCCGACCAGCACGAGGGTGAAGAGCAGCACCTGGAACCGTGCCAGGCTGGCGAAGCCGAAGCTGTCCTGGCAGATCACCGTGGGCCGCAGCGCATAGCCCCAGGGCTTTGGCGGGGGGCGACCATCACGCAGGGCTTGGTCGCGTGCCACCGCGATCTGCCGCTCGTGGGTATGCCGCGCGGTGAAGGCGAGCAGCAGGTAGAGGGCGGCGAAGGCGCCGAGGCCGGCCGCGGCCGAAAGCCTCAGGCTTGAGACATAAAGCGGCAGGATCACGATTTCCCGCAATGCCCGGCCGTTGGCGATCAGCCCGCGCGGATCGGCGCCGGGATCGACGCAGAGCATGATCGCGACCCGCCAGCGCGACGGCAGCCAGCCGACGTCCAGACCTGGAAACTCGGCAATGACCGAGGTGCGGTCCTCGGTCGGGGTCGGCGGCAGCACCCGGCCGCGGACCAGCGTCCTCGGGTCGATCGACCGGCCATCGGTGCGCTCGGGAAAGACCACCGCCTCGAAGAAGCCCATGAGCCACTCCGATTTCGGCACGCCGACAGGGGCGCGAACCACAAAGGAGACCGTCGGCACCGCGTGGGCGGTCTGCTTCACGGCCTCGACCGTCAGGCTCGGGGCGCTGGCTTCCAGGGCCTCGGCGACGCGCCCCATGTCCATGATGCCGGTGCCCGGCGTGTGCGGCAGGCCCGGTGCCGGGCGCGGGCTGCATTGCACGCGTTGGTCCGGCAGCGTGCCGCCGCCGGTGGTTTGCGCGAGCGCGATCGATGCCGCCGCCCCCAGCGCGATCAGGCCCAGGATCCCGGCCCACAGCCCCGTGCCGCCGTGTCGCATCTCCGTCCCCATGCCTATCTCCCGCAGCCTGCGCGCGGCGGATGGCCGGCGTCCATCTCAAGTTGCAGAAGGCGCCCGAGGCATGCTGTGCGCTACGGCACCAGGGCGATGCCGTGCCTACGGCACCAGGGCAATGCTGTGCCTACGGCACCAGGGGGATGCCGTGCCTACGGCACCAGGGCGATGCTGTGCCTACGGCACCAGGGCGATGCTGTGCCTACGGCACCAGGGCAATGCTGTGCCTACGGCACCAGGGCGATGCTGTGCCTACGGCACAAGGGCAATGCTGTGCCTACGGCACAAGGGCAATGCTGTGCCTACGGCACAAGGGCAATGCTGTGCCTACGGCACAAGGGC
>JBBQHE010000301.1:0-3886 GCA_038323655.1 Acetobacterales bacterium
GGACACGGTCCCCTGCTGGGAGGGGTCTGGGGAGGGCAAAGCCCTCTCCAGCGTCGCCCCCTCACGCCCGCGGATGTGCCCCGCGCCAGGCGGCCAGCAGGTGTTCGGTATCCACGGCGGTGTAGCGTTGTGTGGTGGACAGGCTGGCGTGGCCCAGGAGTTCCTGGATGGCGCGCAGGTCGGCGCCGCCGGCCCGCCGGTGTGTCGCGAAGGAGTGGCGCAGGGCGTGCGGGGTTGCGTGTTCCGGCAGGCCGAGGGCGCGCCTGCCGTCGCGCATGGCTTTCTGGGCTACGGCCGGGTCCAGCCGGCCGCCGCGGGCGCCCAGGAACAGCGGGTCTTCCGGCTGGCCGCCGTGGACGGCGAGCCAGTCGGCCAGGGCCTGGCGGACGGCTGGCAGGACCGGCACCAGGCGTTCGCGCCCGCCTTTGCCGCGGACCCGGAGCGCGGCGTCGGCGCCGGTGCGGGGGGCGTCGCGCCGGTCGAGTGCCAGGGCTTCGGCGATCCGCAGGCCGCAGCCGTAGAGCAGGGTGAACAGGGCGCGGTCGCGTAGTGCCAGGCGGGCGTTGGGCTGGGTGATGTCGGTGCCTTCCGGCAGGGCCAGCGCGTCGTGCGGTGTCAGGGCGCGGGGGGCGGGCGGGGCGGGCCGGGGGCCGGTCAGCCCGACCAGCGCGTTGGCGGTGGTGCCGTGGGTGCGTGCGATCCAGCGCAGGAAGGCGCGCACTGCGGCCAGTTGTCGTGCGCGGGTGGCGCGCCCCGCCCCGGCGTTGGCGCGAAAGGCCAGGAAGGCGCGCAGGTCCGCTGGGCGCAGGGCGCCGAGGGCCGCCAGGTCAGGCTCCTGCCCCAGGTGTCCGGTCAAGAAGCCCAGCAGGTCGGCGATGTCTCGGCCATAGGCTTCGATGCTGTGCGGGCTGGCGCGGCGTTCCTGGCCGAACCAGTCGAGGAAGGCCTGCCGCAGCGCAAGGCCGGTCATCGCGCCAGGGCCGCGCTCAAGGTCGCCGCCAGGAACAGCAGCGATGCGGTGGTGCCGCGCGTCGGCAGGGCGGCCGGGTGGCGGGCGCCGAGGACGAGGATCGCGGGGTTCGGCGTGGCCAGGCGCAGGATCGCCTCGCGCACCACCAGGGGGGCGGGTTCGCCGTGCAAGCCCGGGTCGGGGGTGTCGCGGCGCAGCAGCGTTTGGCCGGGGGGGAGCAGGGCGGCGATGGTGCCGGGGGGCAGGGGGGCGCGATGGGTTGGGGCCTCGCTGCGCAGGGCGCAGCCGGCCAGGTCCAGCAGGCGGGGCCAGTCTTCGGTGATGGTGGCGAGCGGGTCCGGCTGTTCGATCAGCGCCAGCACGGCGGCCTGGACGCGGGCGGCGAAGGCATCGGCGCGGCCGCGGCTGGCGGCGGCGTCCAGGCTTTCGGCCCGGGCTGCGGCCAGCATCGCCGCCATGTGGTCGGCCAAGCGGTCGCCATGCACGCGGCGGGGCGGGTCCAGCCGGGCGTAGAGCGCGGGGTTTTCCGCCAGGAAGCGCGGATGCGCCACGAGCCAGTCGGCCACGTCCTGCGGGGTATCGGGGGATCTGGCGGTCACATTCGGCTGCATGGCGGCCATGGTGACGGTCTCGCCCGGCCGCCGCAACGCCGGGCCGCGCCATCGGCACTTGATCCCGGAGCCATTGCACCCGTTCTATCGTGGCATGCGCCTCGGCTTCCTCCTGATTGCTGTTCTGTTGGCCGATGCCGCGGTCGCGCAGGCGCCGCGCATGTCGCGCCCCGGGCCGCCGGCGGGGGAAAGTGCGGCCGTGGTGTCGCCCCGCGCCGAGGTCACGCTGCTGTCGGAAGCCCAGGCCATTGCCCCGGGCACGCCGTTTCGGATCGGGTTGCGCCAGGTGCTGGCGCCGGGCTGGCATACCTATTGGCGCAATCCGGGCGATGCCGGCCAGCCGACCGAGATCGCGCTGACCTTGCCGGAGGGCGCCTCGGCCGGGGAGATTGCCTGGCCCGCGCCGCGCCGCTTCGCCTTCGGCCCGCTGGTGAATTTCGGGTATGAGGGCGAGGTGCTGCTGCCGGTGACGGTCACGCCGCCGGACACCCTGGCCCCTGGCAGCGTCTTCACGATCGAGGCCGAAGCCAGTTGGCTCGTCTGCGCCGAAGTCTGCATCCCCGAGGAAGGCCGCTTCACCCTGGCCCTGCCTGTGGTGGCCAGGGCCCGGCCCGGCCCCGCCGCGCCTGGCTTCATGGCGGCCGAGGCCGCGGCCCCGCGCCCCAGCCCCTGGGCCGTCCGTGCCGGGTTTGACGGCGCCCGCGGCACGTTGACCCTGGCGGGCGCGGGGCTCGCGCCGGGCGCGGTGCGCGAGGCGTTTTTCTTCCCCGATGCGCCGGGCGTGCTGGACCATGCGGCCCCCCAGCCGATGACGCTGCGCGATGGGTCGCTGACCCTGGGGCTGCGCGCCGGCACCGCACCGGCCGGGATCTCGGGCGTCGTCACCCTGACCGATGCGGCGGGGGTGCGCAGCGCCTATGCCGTCGCGGCCCCGGTCGGGCTGCCGGAGCCCGAGGCCGGGCTGGCGCTGTGGCAGGCGCTGTTGCTGGCGATGGCGGGCGGGGTGCTGCTGAACCTGATGCCCTGCGTCTTTCCTGTGCTCGCGATGAAGGGCATGGCCATCGCCCGCATGGGCGGGGCTGCGCGTGGCGCGGTGCGGGCCGAGGCGCTGTCCTATACCGCCGGGGTGTTGGTTACCTTTGCCGCCCTGGGCGCGGTCATGCTGGCGTTGCGCGCGGCGGGCGGGGCGGCGGGCTGGGGGTTCCAGTTCCAGTCGCCGATCTTCGTCGCCGTCATGGCCTGGCTGATGTTGTGCGTGGGGCTGAACCTGTCGGGGGTCTTTGCGGTCGGTGGGCCGGTCGGTGCGGGGTCGGGGCTGGCGGCGCGGGGCGGGCACCTGGGGTCCTTCATGACCGGGGCGCTGGCCGTGCTGGTGGCGACCCCCTGCACCGCGCCCTTCATGGCGGCGGCCGTGGGTGCTGCCTTCACCTTGCCAGCGGTCGGGACCCTGGCGGTGTTCCTGGCGCTGGGCCTGGGTCTGGCCGCACCCTACGCCGCGCTCGCGCTGTTTCCGGGCCTGGTGCGCGGCTTGCCGCGGCCGGGGGCCTGGATGGAGCGGTTGAAGCAAATCCTCGCTTTCCCGATGTACGGGGCCGCGGCCTGGCTGGTCTGGGTGCTGGCGCAGCAGACCGGGCCCGATGGGGTGCTGATGGTGCTCGGGGGCGGGCTGCTTCTGGCCTTTGGCGCCTGGGCGCTGGGTGTCGCGCAAGCCTCGCTGGGCCGCGGGCGAAGGCTGGCCCAGACCGCCGCCCTGGCCGCCGCCCTGGCTGCCATCGCCCTGCTGCCGCCGCTGCGCCTTGCCTCACCGGCCATCGCCACCACCACGGCCGGCGCCGAGCCCTGGTCGGCCCCACGCGTCGCAGCACTTCAGGCCGAAGGCCGGGGCGTTCTGGTCAACATGACTGCAGCCTGGTGCATCACCTGCAAGGTGAACGACCGCCTGGCGCTGGAAACCGACGCAACCCGCAGCCTTCTGGCGGTGCGCGACATCGCCTACCTGAAAGGCGACTGGACCCGGGGCGACCCCGCCATCACAGCGCTGCTGCGCGACAACGGCCGGGAAGGGGTGCCACTGTACCTGCTCTACCCGCCCGGCGGCGGGGCGCCGGTGCTGCTGCCGCAAGTCCTGACCGAAGCGATCGTGCGCCGGGCGATCGAGGGTCCGGCTGGGTAGGGCGGCGTCGCTGGAGGGGGCTTTGCCCCCTCCAGACCTCCCCCAGCAACAGGCCGTGCCCCCTGCACCCGCCGAGGGTTTTGTTGGCAAGGCGGAGGGAGGGGCATGGCGCGCCTTTGATCAAGGGCGTCC
>JBBQHE010000302.1:0-3847 GCA_038323655.1 Acetobacterales bacterium
TCTGCACACCGGTCTACCACTTGGCCAGTGGCGACACGCGCAGGCCGACGCGCAGGCCCGCGAGCTACTCGCGCAGCCCCGAGACCAGGATTTCGCGCAGCAGGATCACGATGGCCGGGATCAGCCCCAGCACCGACAGGCGCTCGGTGCCGGCCAGCAGCATCAGCGCCGCACCCACCAGCAGCTTGTCGGCGATCGGGTCCAGCATGCGGCCGAAATCGCTGGTCTGCTGCCAGTCACGCGCCAGCTTGCCGTCGAAGTAATCGGTGATCGCGGCGATCGAGAACACCGCGCAGGCCGCAAGGTCCGCCCAGGGCTGGCGCAGCATCGCAAAGAACACCAGCAGCGGAATCGCCGCGATACGCGACAGCGTCAGCAGGTTGGGCAGGTCTGTCGGCAAGGGCGCTCGCTCGGTCGGTCAGTGCGCCGCCGTTGTAGCCGTCCCTGCGCCAGGGTGGAAATGCTCGTAAACGCGGCGCGCCGTGCTGGGCCCGATGCCGGGGCAATGGGTGAGGTCCTCCAGCGAGGATTGCCGTACCCCGCGGGCGCTGCCGAAATGGTTCAGCAGCGCGCGCTTGGTCGCCGGGCCGACGCCCGGCACGTCGTCCAGCTCCGATTTCACCATGGATTTGGACCGGCCGGCACGATGGGTGGTGATGGCGAAGCGATGCGCCTCGTCCCGCAGGCGTTGCAGGTAGTACAGGACGGGGTCGCGCGGCGGCAGTTGGATCGGGGGCCGTCCGGCCATGTGGAACCATTCGCGCCCTGCGTCGCGGTCCGGCCCCTTGGCGACGCCGATCAGCGGGATGTCCTCGACGCCAAGCTCGGCCAGGACCTCCCGCGCGGCGTTGAGTTGCCCGATCCCGCCGTCGATGAGCACCAGGTCGGGCCAGGATGCGCCATCGCGCCCTGGGTCTTCCTTCAGCGCGCGGCCAAACCGGCGCTCGAAGACCTCTTTCATCATCGCAAAGTCGTCGCCGCCGCCGACCGGCCCCGCGGCCTTGATGCCGTATTTGCGATAGGCCGACTTGATGAAGCCGCCAGGACCGGCGGCGACCATCACCCCATAGGCATTGGTGCCCTGGATATGGCTGTTGTCGTAGATCTCGATTCGGGCGGGTGGTTCGGCGAGATCGAAGACCCGGGCGACGCCTTCCAGCAGTGCGGTCTGAGCGGTGCCTTCGGCCAGGCGGCGTTCCAACGCCTCGCGGGCATTGGTCTCGGCGTGGTCCACCGCCTTCGCCTTGTCGCCGCGCTGCGGGCGGTGGAGTTCCACGCGGCGCCCCGCGCGCAGGGCCAGGGCCTCGGCGATCAGCGCCGCATCGGTGGGCTCGTGGCTGACCAGCACCAGCGGTGGCGGCGGCATGTCGTCGTAGAGCTGCGCCAGGAACGCCCCCATCACCTGCGCCGGCGGCACATCGCCCCGGGCATGGGCGGGGAAGAAGGCGCGGTTCCCGTTGTTCCGCCCGCCCCGGTAGAAGAACACCTGCACGCAGGACTGCCCGGCTGCCTGGTGCAGCGCCACCACATCGGCATCCCCCATGCCGTCCAGGTTGATCCGGTCGGTGCCCTGGATATGGGTCAGGCCGCGGATACGGTCGCGCAGGGCGGCGGCGCGCTCGTATTCCATCCGCTCGGCGGCGGCCTCCATCTCGCGGGCCAGTTTCTTCTGGATCGACGGCGTTTCGCCGGACAGGAACTGCCTGGCCTGGGCCACCAGGTCGGCATAGTCGGGCTGGCTGATGCGGCCGACGCAGGGCGCCGAGCAGCGGCGGATCTGGTACAAAAGGCAGGGGCGCGAGCGGGTGGAAAACACCGTGTCCCGGCAGGACCGCAGCAGGAAGACGCGCTGCAGCGCGGTCACCGTCTGCTTCACCGCCCAGGCGCTGGCAAAAGGCCCCCAGTAGGAGGCACCAGGCTTCTTCTCGCCCCGGTGCTTGGCGATCTGGGGGTAGGGATGCGCCTCGGTCAGCACCAGCCAGGGATAGGATTTGTCGTCCCGCAGGACGATGTTGAAACGCGGCCGCAGCCGCTTGATCAGGTTCGCCTCCAGCAGCAGGGCCTCGGCCTCGCTCTTGGTGGTGATCACCTCCAGGCTGTGGGTGTCGGCCACCATGCGGCGTAGGCGCTCGGGCAGCCGGGCCGGGCGGGTATAGGCGGCGACCCGCTTCTTCAGCGCGCGGGCCTTGCCGACGTAAAGGGCACCGCCCTCGGCATCCAGCATGCGGTAGACGCCGGGGCCGGGCGGCAGGTTGGGCAGGGCAGCGATCAGGACGGCCGCGCCGGTCGGCGCCTGGCCTGGGTCCTGGGGCGGCGGATCGCTCAGCATGGGGTGGCGATACTCGCGACGGTGCTGCCTCGCAAGCGCGCCGCTTATCCCCCAACCCTGTGGACAAGTCTGTGGGCGGAATGCCGGGCAAGGGCCCAAACCCGTGGTCATCCGCCGGTAACAGCGTGTTGCCGATGAATTAAGCAGAAGGGCAGGTCGTTGATTTCATTGAATAAACGACGTGCCGCCGGAAACCCTGCCGTCAAGGGGGAATGTAGGATTGACCCGGACGGTGCCTCTGTTGCAGACGGAAAGCGCGGTGGATGATTTTTCGGCCCGGCGTCACTCGGCCGGCCTATTCCCTTGATGACAGGCGAAAGTCTGCGTGATCACCCCGGCCCGGGGACGGCGCGCCGGCGCTCCACGGTCACCCCCACCAGCGCCGCGTCATGCACGATATCGGGCTTGGCGGCGGTGACGCGGGCGACCAGCACACGCGGATCCTCCAGCGCCGCGACGGCGATGCGCTCGGCCAGGGTCTCGACCAGGCGGGTATGGCCCTCGGCCACGATGCGTCGAGCGGCGGCAACGACGGCGGCATAGTCCACCACCCGGGCCAGGCGGTCCGGCCCCACGCCGTCAGGGGCGTGGTCGTCCACCACGGCCAGTTCGATATCCAGCACCAGGCGCTGCGGTGCCGCCTCCTCCTGCGGATAGACGCCAAGACGTGCCAGCACGGTCAGGCCGCGGACGAAAACCCGGCGGATGCGCGCATCGGCATCGGGGGCGAAGGGAATGCTCATTCCTCAGGCATCGCATGGATCGGCCGCGACGCCCATTGCAGATGCTGTCCGCCATCCAGCGCGATCATCTGCCCAGTGACCGAGGGCATCGCGAGCAGGGCCAGCGCCACCGACGCCACTTCCTCGGGGCTGGTGCCCCGTCCCAGCGGGACCGAGGCGCATTGCGCGTCGAACTGCGCCTGGGACTGGCGGGGCGAGGGCAGGGCCGGCCCTGGGCCGATCGCCACCACCCGGATGCGCGGGGCCAGCGCCAGGGCGAGGCTCTGCGTCAGCGCCCAGAGCCCGGCCTTGGAGACGGTGTAGGACACGAAATGCGGCGTCAGCGACCAGACGCGCTGGTCGATCATGTTCAGCACCACGCCCTCGGCGCCCGGCGGCAGGGCTTCGGCAAAAGCCTGCGTCAGCACGAAGGGTGCCCGCAGGTTGGGTTCCATGTGCTGGTCCCAGGAGGCGCGGGTCGCGTCGCCGATCTCGTCACGCTCGAACGTGCTGGCGTTGTTTACCAGCACCCCGAGCGGGCCCAGGGCTGCGACTGCGGCGGGGATCAGGGCCTGCACCTCGGCTTCCACGGCCAGGTCGGCGCGCAGGGTGACGGCGCGGCGGCCGAGAGCACGGATCTCGGCAGCGGTCGCCTCCGCCTCGGCGCCACTGGCGGCGTAATGGATGGCGATATCGAAGCCGGCGCCGGCCAGCGCCAGGGCGATGGCCCGGCCGAGACGGCGGGCGCCGCCGGTGACGAGGGCGGCACGGGGGAGGGTGGGGGCGATGTTCATGC
>JBBQHE010000303.1:0-3812 GCA_038323655.1 Acetobacterales bacterium
TGCAGAACGCGCTCGAGAAGGTGAATGTTCAGACCCGCGTGCAGAGTGCCATCCCGATGGCCAGCCTGTGCGAGCCGTTCATCCGCCGCCGCGCCATGCGGCATATGGAAAAGGGCCGTGTGGTGATCTTCGCCGCCGGCACCGGCAACCCCTTCTTCACAACCGACACCGCGGCCGCGCTGCGCGCCGCCGAGATGGGCTGCGACGCGCTGCTGAAGGGTACGCAGGTGGATGGAGTCTATTCCGCCGATCCGCGCAAGAACCCGCGGGCCGTGCGGTATGAAACGCTGACCTATCACGATATCCTGGCGCAGGACCTGGCGGTGATGGATGCCGCGGCGATCAGCCTGGCGCGGGAAAACCACCTGCCCATCATCGTCTTCAACATCCACGAGCCCGGCGCCTTCACTGCGGTGATCAAGGGCGAGGGAAAATTCACCACTGTCGTCGATCCTTGATCGACGTCTGACCGCAGGACCAACGCCATGGCGACCGACCTCGCAAGCCTCAAACAGGATCTGACGCGCCGCATGGACGGCGCGATGGAGACCCTGAAGAAGGAATTCCAGGGCCTGCGCACGGGCCGGCCGAGCCCGGCGTTGCTGGAACCGGTGCGGGTCGATGCCTATGGCAACAACACGCCGCTGAACCAGGTCGCCAGCGTCTCGGTCGCGGGGCCGGGGCTGCTGTCGGTGCAGGTCTGGGACAAGTCGCTGGTGAAGTCGGTCGAGGCCGCGATCCGGGAAGCCAACCTCGGCTTCAACCCGCAGACCGAGGGCCAGGTGATCCGCGTGCCGCTGCCGCCGCTGACACAGGAACGCCGCAATGATCTGGTGAAAGCGGCCAGCAAATATGCCGAGGCCACCAAGGTTTCCATCCGCGGCGTCCGCCGCGACGGTATGGAGCAGGTCAAGACGGCCGAGAAGGACAAGAAGGCCCCGATCGGGCAGGATGAGGCCAAGGACTGGACCGACCAGGTGCAGAAGCTGACCGACCAGTACATCAAGCAGATTGATGTGGTGCTGGTGGAGAAGGAAAAGGACATCAAAACCGTCTGATGGCCGCGTCCCTGCCCGCAACGCCTGTGGCCGATGCCGCGCTGGCCACGCCGGTCGCGCGCGTGCCGCGTCATATCGGCATCATCATGGACGGCAACCGCCGCTGGGCCGAGGCGCGCGGCCTGCCGAAGTCGCTCGGCCACAAGGCCGGCGCCGATGCGGCGCGGCGGACGATCGAGGCCGCGGCCGAGGCCGGCATCAGCTGGCTGACGCTGTTTGCCTTCTCCTCGGAGAACTGGAAGCGGCCGGAGGAGGAGATCACCGACCTCACGGGGCTGCTGGGCATGTACCTGCGCCATGAGGTCGGCCAGTTGGTGAAGCACGGCATCCGGCTGCGGGTGATCGGCGATCGCCAGCGTTTCGGCGAGGAAATCGCCGAGGCCGCCGCGGCGGCCGAGGCCCGCACCGCCGGCGGCACCCGGCTGAACCTGAATGTCGCGCTGTCCTACGGCGCGCGATCCGAGATCGCCGCCGCCGCCCGCGCCATTGCTGAAGACGTGGCGTCAGGGCGGGTCAAACCCGCCGAGGTGACCGAGGCGCTGCTGGCCAGCCACCTGTCCACCGCCGGCATGCCGGACCCGGACCTCGTGATCCGCACCTCCGGCGAACAGCGGCTGTCGAACTTCCTGCTGTGGCAGGCGGCCTATGCCGAATTCGCCTTCCCCGACGTGCTCTGGCCCGATTTCGGCGCCGATCACCTGCGCGCGGCCCTGGCCGATTTCGCCGGGCGCGAGCGTCGCTTCGGGCTGCGGGCAGGCTAGGGGCCATGTCGGCGGCCGTGGCGGGCAAGGACTGGCGCGACCTGCGCAAGCGGGTGCTTTCGGCGGCGGTGCTGCTGCCGGCGGCGGTCGCCTGCATCTGGCTCGGGGCCGAGTTCTTTACTGCGCTTATGGCGGTCTGCATCGCCGTCCTGGCCTGGGAATGGGTGCATCTGTGCGGCTTGCGGACGCGGGTGCTGCCGGGGGCGGCGCTGCCGGCGGTGGTGCTGCTGGCCTGCGCCTTGTCGGTGGTGGAGGAGGGGCGGGCGGCGCTGATCGTGCTCGGCCTCGGCTTTGCCGCGACCTATGTGACCGCCAACCGACGCTGGGGCGGCCTCGCGCCAGAAAAGCCGCCGTTGTGGCTGGCGGCAGGGGTGCTCTACATCGGGCTCGCCGGTATCGCGCTGATCGAACTGCGGCACGACAATGAGGCCGGGCGGGCCAATGTGCTGTTCCTGTTCGCCGTGGTCTGGGCCAGCGACAGCGGCGCCTACCTGGCCGGGCGCCTGCTCGGCGGGCCCAAGCTCGCGCCAGCCATTTCGCCGGGAAAGACCTGGGCGGGGTCGGCGGGCGGGCTGGTGGCCTCGGTCCTGGCCGGTCTCGCGGTCGCAGCCGCCGTGGCGCCGGGCGCCCTGGGGCGGGTGGCGGCGGTGGCGGTCATCCTGGGCGTCGCGACCCAGGCCGGCGACCTGCTGGAAAGCGCGATCAAGCGGCACTTCAAGGTCAAGGACACCTCCAGCCTGATCCCCGGCCATGGCGGGTTGCTCGACCGGCTTGACGGGGTTCTGGCCGCCGCACCGGCCGCGGCGCTGCTGGCGCTGTCGGTCGGCTATGGCGTGCCGCTCTGGAGATGACATGAAGCGCGTTTCCATCCTGGGTGCGACCGGATCGGTCGGGCGCAGCACCACGGCATTGCTGGATGCGGCCGCGCCCGGGCAGTTCGCCGTGGTGGCGCTGACCGCCAACAGCGATGTCGCGGCCCTGGCGGCGCTGGCCCGGCGCTTCCGCCCCGAGCTTGTCGTGGTCGCCGACCCGGCCTGCGGTGGCGCCTTGCGCGATGCCCTGGCCGGCACCGGCCTGCGCAGCGCATCCGGCCCCGAGGCGCTGCAGGAGGCCGCCAGCCTGGCCGCCGACTGGACCATGGCCGCCATCGTGGGCGCGGCCGGGCTGCGGCCGACGCTGGCAGCCCTCGCCCAGGGCCGCACGGTTGCGCTGGCCAACAAGGAAGCCCTGGTCTGCGCCGGTGATGTGATGCTGGCCGCGGCCCAGGCCTCGGGTGCCACGCTGCTGCCGGTCGATTCCGAGCATAACGCGATCTTCCAGGCGCTGCAGGGCCACGGCCTGGCGGGGGTGGAGAAGATCGTGCTCACCGCCTCGGGCGGGCCGTGCCGACTGATGGATGACGCGGCCCTGGCCGCCGTCACCCCGGCCCAGGCGGTGAAGCACCCGACCTGGTCGATGGGGGCCAAGATCAGCGTCGATTCGGCCACCATGATGAACAAGGGGCTGGAGGTGATCGAGGCCGCCCGGCTGTTCAGCCTGTCGCCCGAGCGGATCGAGGTGCTGGTGCATCCGCAATCGGCGGTGCATGGCCTCGTGCAGTTCACCGATGGGTCGATCCTGGCGCAGATGGGTTCGCCCGACATGCGCACCCCCATCGCCCATTGCCTGGCCTGGCCCGACCGCATGGCGGCCGGCGTGCCGCGGCTGGATCTCGCGGCCCTGGCCCGGCTGGAGTTTTTCGCCCCCGATACGAAACGTTTCCCCGCCCTGCGCCTCGCGCGTGAGGCCTTGAGTGCGGGCGGCGGCGCCCCCACCATTCTGAATGCCGCCAATGAGATTGCGGTGGCGGCGTTCCTGGCGGGGCGGCTGGACTTCCTGGGCATCGCCAGACTGGTGGCCCGGGTGCTTGACCGGCTTTCGGCCCCGCCGGTGCCCGACCTGGACGCGGTGATCGCGCTGGACGGCTTGGCCCGGCGCGAGGCCGATGCCCGGC
>JBBQHE010000304.1:0-3811 GCA_038323655.1 Acetobacterales bacterium
GCGCCTGGGTGATCCCGGCATAAAACGCCAGATACCCAATCACAATAAACAGCGGCAGCACCGAGAACGTATACTGGATCGACTTGGAATGCGGCACCGTGCCGATAATGCCCGCCCCGGCATCCCAGCCGATGATCGCCACCGTCCCCAGCAGCCCCACCAGCGAGGCCGCGATGTAGACACGCACACCGGCGAACACCAGCACCAGCAGCGCGACCACGCCGATGATGCCGATGGTGTCGTTGGAAAATTCAAACATCTCAGCTCCGCCCCGCGCCGCTGTCGCCGGAACCGATCCGCGCGGCATCCTCGGCCACCTCGTCCAGATTGGCCAACAGCGGCACGCCGACCGGTTTCAGCGCCGGGTTCAGCAACAGGCGCATATACCCCCACAGGCTGATCAGCAGCCGCAGAAACAGCAACGCGAACGCGAAGGAGACCAGCAGCTTGGAGGGCCACCACGGCAATTCGAGATCCATGGTCGAATCCCCGGCGCGATAGGCGCGCAGGAAATGGGTGTAGGAATAGATGGTCAGCGTCCCCACCACGAACAACCCGATCAGCACGCCGACCACCTCGACGAACCAGAGCAGCCGCCCGCGCATGCGCGAGGCGAAGATCTCCATGCGCACATGCCCGCCCAGCCGCTCGGTATAGGAAATCGCGATGAAGGCGAACGTCGTCATGGCGATCTCAACCATGTCGATATAGCCGTAGATCGGCGCGTTCAGCAGCTTGCGCGCCAGCACCTGCCAGACGCCCACAACCATCAGCCCGAAGATGCAGATCGCCGAGATCAGCGCCATCGCCTTCTCAACGGCGAAGAAGGCGCGGTCGACCGCGCCGAGCGCGCCGCCGCCTTGCTCCGCCGGGTAGGTGTCCGAAGGCCCTTCCATCGCTCTCCCCGCTCCGTGTCGTCGCGGCGCGAACCCGCGCCGTTGGCTGCCAAAAACAGCAACCGGGACGATCGATCCCCGACCGTCCCGGCTGCGCCTCAATCCCGCCCGGCTACTTCTTGCCGACGGCGGCCTGCGCCTTCTTGATCTCCGCCATCAGGGTGTTGAACAGCCCCTGGGCATCGAACTTGGACTGGTTGTCGGCGATCCACTTGTCCCAGACCGGCTTGCCGGCGGCCGCCTGGAAGCGGGCCAGCTCCTCGGGCGAGTAGTCGATCTCCTGCATGGCCTTCTTGAACACCGGCAGGTTGATCTTGTCCTTGTCCTGCCAGGCCTTGACCTGCAGCGTGTCGACCTCGTCGCGCACGTCCATCAGCAGCTTTTGGTACTGCGGCGGAAGCTTCTCGTAGGCGTCCTTGTTCATCACCAGGCCGCACTCGCTGGTGCCCGGCGACATGTTGCCGGTGAACCACTTGGCGACTTCGTTGATCTTGTAGGCCGCCTGGCTGTCGGTATAGGGCAGGGAGACCGCATCCAGCGTGCCGCGCTCGATCGAGGTATAGGTCTCGGTCGCCGGCACCGTGGTGGGCACCGCGCCCAGCACCCGCATGGCGTCGCCGATGCCGCCGCCGGCGCGCACCCGCATGCCCTTCCAGTCCTCCATCTTCAGCGGCGGCTTGCCGCGGCCGAGGAATTCATACTGCGGCAGCATGGTCGAGACGTAGGGAATGGCGTTCCAGCGCGCCATGTCGGCGATCAGCAGCGGGTTTTTGTACATCGCCTCCCGCACCGGCCGCGACACCCGGTAGTCGTCCAGCGGCAGGAAGGGCAGCGACAGCACCATCCAGGCCGGGTTCTTGCCGTGGTGATAGAAATTGCAGAAATCGGCCATCTGGAACGCGCCGAGCTTGATGCCATCCAGGTTTTCGCGCGCCTTGGACAGCGCCTCGCCCATATGCACCTTGATCTTGAACTTGCCGCCGGTGCGCTTGCTGACGATCTCGGACAGCGCGAAATTGCCGGCCGAGGCAGCGCGCGGCTTGCCCCAATGCGAGATGTTCCAGGTTACCGCCGGTCCGTCGACCATCTGTGCCCGCGCCGTGGTGACGGCAAACATCGCACCCACAGCGGCGCCGATCGCGCCGAGTCTCATCGCCTTCATCACGTTCTCCCAGTCCGAAGCCATTGCGGCTTTCTGTTGTCGATATCGGCCAGTATTAGACAGTTTGCGTCATCACGTTACATACTGTTGCAAACGTTTCTGAACACAAACCTATTTATGTGAACCCAGGAAGTCAATCAAACTCGCCGCCACCCCGGCGCATTACGCGGCGTATCTTGCGTCCGGCCGTATGCATCTTCGTCGGCCGCGGTATTGCCAGCCTCACCGCAACGAGTTCCGCGCGTTACTGCGCGCCCCTGCCCCACGACTATTGCCTGCGGCTTTCTTTCCCCACCGTGCGCGGCGCGAATTTGGCCCTGCCCGGCGCGGCCGCACCGGTTCATTATGTGGGCGGACACACCATGCTCCCGGAGACGTCGCCATGCCGAACCCCAAGCGCCAGATGCACCTCACCGCCTTCTGCTTCCCGCCCGGCTACTGGCAGATGCCCGGCGCGCTGCCCACCGACATGGAATTCGCCGAGGTCGCCCATTTCGCGCAAACCGCCGAGCGCGGCCTGTTCGACATGGTGTTCTTCCAGGACAGCGCCGCGGTGCCGCAATCCTTCTTCCTGCCGGGCAGCACGCCGGAGATCATCGCCCGCGCCTCGCGCTGCGTGCGGCTGGAGCCGCTCACCCTGCTGGCCGCGCTGGCCACCGTCACCAGCCGCATCGGCCTGGTCTCCACCGCGACCACCACCTACAATGATCCGTTCAACATTGCCCGCAAGTTCGCCACCATCGACCACATCAGCAAGGGCCGCGCCGGCTGGAACCTGGTGACCTCGCAGAACGAGGACGAGGCGCAGAATTTCGGCCGCGAATCGCATGTCGAACACGCCGACCGCTACGCCCGCGCCGAGGAATTCCACGACGTGGTGCGCGGCCTGTGGGACAGCTGGGACGACGACGCCATCATCCGCGACCGCGCCACCGGCCGCTACACCGACCCGGCGCGCGTGCATGTGCTGAACCACAAGGGTGAGCGGTTTTCGGTGCGCGGCCCGCTGAACGTCTCGCGCGCGCCACAGGGCCACCCCATCGTCGCCCAGGCCGGCTCTTCCGAACCCGGCCGGGCGCTGGCCGCGCGCACCGCGGACGTCGTGTTCACCGCCCAGGTCGAGCTCGGCGAGGCGAAGGCGTTCTACGACGACGTGAAAAGCCGCATGGCCGCGCACGGCCGCAACCCGGACCACCTCAAGATCATGCCCGGCATTCGCTACGTGCTCGGCGCCACGAAGGAGGAGGCGCAGGCCCGCTACAACATGATGGTCGAGGCGGCCTCCGACGACGCGGCGCTGATGACCATCCAGCGCCTGACCGGCGGCGTCGACCTGCGCGACTACCCGCTCGACGGCCCGCTGCCGCCGCTCCAGCCCTCCAACGCCGCCAAGGCCCGCCAGAAGATGCTGGTCGAGCTGGCGACGCGTGAGAATCTCTCCATCCGCGAGCTCGCCCGCCGCTTCACCTTCAGCCTCGGCCACATGGTCTATATCGGCACCCCCACCGGGCTGGCCGACCTGATGCAGGAATGGTTCGAGGCGGGGGTGGCGGACGGCTTCACCATGCTCTCACCCTATTACCCGGTGCCGCTCGAAGAATTCGTCGCCCAGGTGGTGCCGGAACTGCAGCGCCGCGGCCTGTACCGCACCGCCTACCAGGGCAGCACGCTGCGCGAGCATCTCGGCCTGCCCCGCCCGGCGAACCGGCTGAGCCGGCCAGAGGGCGAAGGTTTGGCGGCGGGTTAGGTTAGG
>JBBQHE010000305.1:0-3716 GCA_038323655.1 Acetobacterales bacterium
GATTGTGGTGGTCATTCATGACCACGCCCGCCAGACGCGCGCCGGCGGCGTCCAGCGCCGCCCGTGATTCGCGCAGGGCCGAGGCCGGGGTGCGGCCGGCCAGGACGACCAGCAGCGTCGCCTCGGCCGCGGCGGCGGCGGTCAGGCCCGGCAGGGGGCGCGGCGCGCGATCGACCAACGCGGGTGCGTCCAGGATCACCATGTCCCATTCCCGCGCGGCGGTCTCGATGGCCTCACGCAGCCGGGCGGGCTCGCGCCATGCGGCGAGACGCGCGGGCTCGGGCGTCCATTCGCCGAGCAGCCCATTGCCCAGCCGGCGTGGCGCGGCCGAGACCTCGCCATCGTCATGCAGCAGCAGCGCCGAACGGCCGGCCGCCGCGGCACGGCGCCAGAGCCCCCGCGCGACCAGGCTGGTGCCTTCGCCACGGCGCGCGGCGGTGACGGCAACGCTGCTTGCGTGGCGCAGGCCGCGCCACAGCGCCTCGATCTCCGGATGGTCGGCGTCATGATGCGTTGACATGGTCAGAGGGCTCCGATGAGGGCGATGACGGACAGGACCGAGACGATGTCCCGCAGCGTGTCGAAGGCGATGCGCCAGTTGCTCTGGGCGTTGGACGGCACGTAGACCGTGTCCCCCGCCCGCACGACGGGAATGCGGGTGAAGTCGCCACTACGCGCGAAGCCCGGCAGGTCGAAGCTGCGCGCCTGGTCGGCACAGCAGCCGAGGTTCACCACCACGATCCGCGCCTGCCACGCATCGCTGGTCGGGCCACCCGCCTCGGCGAGCAGGTCGAGCAGCGTCATGCTGTCATTGAACTGGAAGCGACCGGGGCGGTTGACCGCGCCCAGCACGCGCACCGTGTTGCCGCCCGACAGTTCCAGCCAGTTGCGGTTGCGGTCCGGCACGAAGATCACGTCGCCGGGGCGGACGCGTGGCAGCAGCGTGTCGTCGCCGCTTTCGAAATAGGCGGCGAGGTTGACCCGGCTGACCCGGTCGCGCCCCTCGCCGCGATGCGAGACGCGGATGTTCAGCAGGTCGGCGGCGGGGGTTGGGCCTTCGGCCGCCGAGAGGATGTCGAGGAAGGAGAGCTGCGGCTCGAAGGCGTAGCGGCCGGGCCGGCCGACGCTGCCCATGATGTAGATGCTGCGGTCGGCCGGCAGGCCGGTCCAGGTGCTGCGCTGGTCGTTGGGGCTGACCGGCAGCTCGGGCACGGTCACGGTGTAGCCCGCCAGGATCTGCGGCAACTGGCCCACGCGACCGCCCTCGGCCAGGAAGCGACGCATGTCGAAGCGCCGGACCTGGCCGCGGTCGCCCTGCAGGATCTGCACACTGGCCAGGTCCGCCCGCTCCGCCGGCCCACCGGCCTGGGCGATCAGGTCAAGCAGGCTCATCTCGTTCGACCATTCGAAGCGGCCGGGGTTGCGCACCTGGCCGATGACGCGCACGGCGCGGCTGGGCGGGGTGCGCAGCCAGCTCGCCTGTTCGGCGCCTTGCGTCTTCTCCGGCACGAAGATGGCGTCGCCGGGAGAGAGTGCCGGCGGGACGCCACCGCCACCCTCGATGAAGGCACCGAGGTCGAAGGGGTCCACCCGCCGCCCATCGGCGCGGATGATCCGGACCTGCCGTGTCTCGGCGAAGCGGGTCGGGCCGCCGGCGTTGGCCAGCAGATCGAAAAACCCGGTGCCGGGCCGCGCGTCGAAGGCGCCGGGGCGTGCCACCTCACCCATCACATAGACCACGCGTGGGCCCTGGCGAACCTCCTCGGTCTGCACCGGCACGAAGATCGTGGTGCCGGACGCGACCAGCGGGTTCAACGTGGCGTTGCCACTGTCGAGGAAGGCCTTGAGGTTGAAGGTGCGTGGCTGGTTGCCGGCGATGATGCGAACCTGCTCGGTCCCGGCGAAGCGGGTCACGCCGCCGGCGCGCAGCAGCGCATCCATCACCGTCATGCCCTCGCGCCAGGCGAAGCTGCCGGCACTCTGGACCTCGCCGAAGACGCGGACCGAGCTGCGGTCCTCGGCCGCGTCGCCCGCCGCGGCCAGCGTGCGGGCGTCGAAATCGATCTGCACATTGCCGGTCAGCGGCGAGGCGGGGACGAAAAGCTCATCCAGCGGGCGCAGCACCGGCAGGATGTCGCGCGCGCCGGTGTCGAGGAAGCGCTTGTAGTCGAAGGTGACCACCCGGTCGCCGCGGCGAACCTGCATGCGGTCGAGCTGCGCGCCCTGGACGAGGCCGCCGGCCGCCACGATCGCCTGCTGGACATTGGCACCGGCCGGCAATTCCACCGGGCCCGGATTGCGCACGAAGCCGCCCACGGAGAGCAGCAGCCGGCGCTCACGCAGGGTCAGGTTGAACCGGCCGAGGTCGCGGAAGGATTGCGCCAGGGCGGCGCGCACACGCTCACGCGCCTGTGGCACGCTCAGCCCCGCGACATCGACCGGGCCGACCTCCGGCAGGGTCAGCCGCCCCTCGCGGTCGATCTGGAAAGGCTGGGCGAAGGCCTCCTCGCCCGGCAGGGTCACCTGGATGATGTCGCCCACATTCAGCCGCGCCGCGCCGTTCTGGCCGGTCTGCGCCAGGGCAGGCAGCGCCGTCAGCAGCAGCAGCAGCACGAACATCAGGCGACGGAACATTCAGGTGCACTCCGGCAGGGCGGGTGCCCCCAATGCACTGTGCAGCACCGCGGCATCTTCGCCCAGACGAACGAGCGTGCGATCGGCCTCACCGGGCAGGCTGCCATGCACCTCGCGGGTTGCGCGGTTGGCGACCAGCCGCAGCAGCGCGGCCTGCCCGCCGCCACGGCCGGTCTGCCGGGATGCGGCTTCAAGCGCGTCCATGCGCGACAGCGCGCAGGCGAGCCGTTCGGCCAGCCCCGCCTCGGTCGAAACCGGCATGGGTCGTCGCTCGGCCAGGCCGCCGCTTCCCGCTTCGGGCCAGCGGGCGCAGGCGGCCAGCAGTAGCAGCGGCAGCAGCAGGGCGAGGCGGCTCACGCGCGCAGGCTCCAGCCATGGCCCGGCAGCGGACGGAACAGGCCGGACCAGAAGGGGCGGCGGGCTTCCTCCAGCCCGAAGACGGCGGCCAGGCCCAGCATGCGCAGCAGCGCCAGGGGCTGGCCATTCGCGCCCACCACCTCCATCGCCTGGCCGGCCGCCAGCAGGCGCTTGCGGAGGAAGGCGATGGCGCCGATGCCGGAGCCATCCAGCCGCTCGACCTGCGTCAGGTCCAGGACCACGCGGGGCGCGCCGGAACGGGCCAGCCATTCCAGCGTGGGCCGCAGCGCCGCCATGGCGTCGGCGTCGAGTGCCTTGCCGGGGGCAAGGCGCAGCGTGTCGGGGGCGATGCGGGCGAGGGTCGTCATGACGTGGGCTCCGGGACAGGGGATGCTGCGGAAGGGCAAGCACCGTGCCGGGGGCAGGTCGTCAATTTGCCTCGCAGGCTGCGAATCCACCCGCGGCATGGCGCGTGCCTCCTCGCGCCCATGACCCAAGACATATGGATCCTGCTCGACAGTCGCGGCTTCGGCGGTATCGAGAGCCATGTGGCCGAGCTCGCACGCGGCCTGAGCGAGGCCGGGCAGCGCCCGCGCGTGCTGCTGCTGGCCGATCACGGGCCGCATCCGCTGGGCGATGCCCTGCCCGCCGTGCCGGTCGAGGCGCTGCCGGGCGGCTTTGGCCCGCTGTGGCGAAGGCTGCGCGCCAGCTGCCCCGCCCTGCTG
>JBBQHE010000306.1:0-3703 GCA_038323655.1 Acetobacterales bacterium
TGGCTGGCGGCTGGCCTGTTCTGTTCCTCGCCGGAGATGGCTTATGGACGCCTTGCTGGCCTATGTGCCCCAGGACCGCCGGGCGGCCCTCGCCACCGGGCACCCCCTCCCCGACCATTGCACCGGCGCGGCCCTCTTTGCGGACATTTCCGGTTTTACTCCGCTCACCGAAGCCCTGACTACCGCCCTTGGCCCGCGCCGGGGCGGCGAAGCCCTCACCGACCAGATTAACGCCGTATACGCCGCCCTGATCGCCCCGGTGGACCGCTATGGGGGCAGCGTGATCGGCTTCGCCGGGGATGCCATTACCTGCTGGTTCGATGACGCGCCCATCGCTGGGGACGGGGACGGTCCAGCCGCCGTCGGGGCCGTGCGCGCCTGCGCCTGCGCTCGCGCCCAGCAGGCGGCCATGGCCGCCTTCGCCGCCTTGCCCCACCCGGCGGGCACCGGCACGCTCCGCCTGGCGCTGAAAATCGCCATCGCCACCGGCCCGGCCCGCCGCTTCCTCGTCGGTGATCCCGGTGTGCAGGTGCTCGAAGTCCTGGCGGGCACGACCGTGCTGCGGATGGCCGCCGCCGAACATCTGGCCGCGCCGGGTGAGGTCGTCGTGGATGCGGCGACCCAGGCGGTGGATGGGGGGCAGAAGGCGGAATGGCGGGTCGATCCCGCGACGGACGAGCGCTTCGCCGTCCTCTCCCTCGCCGCAGCGGTTCTCGATGCACATCCACCCTATGACGCCCCGGTACTGGCTCGCCTCCTGCCGGGTGCCCTGCCGCCCGCGGCCATCCGGCCCTGGCTGCCGGGGATGGTCTACGACCGCTTGCGGGCCGGGGAGGCGGTGTTCCTGACCGAATTGCGCCCCACCGTTGCCTGTTTTCTGCGCTTTGGCGGGCTGGACTACGATGCTGATCCCGCTGCCGGAGTCAAGCTCGACGGCTACATCCGCTGGGTGCAAGCGGTCGTCACCCGCAGCGCGGGCACCCTGATCGACCTGACCGTGGGCGACAAGGGCAGTTACCTGTACGCCAGTTGGGGGGCGTTGGCGGCGCACGAAGACGACGCCCGGCGGGCCACGGTGGCGGCCCAGGAACTCCAGCACCCCCCGGAGGACCTGGCCTTTGTCGGGCCGGTGCAGATCGGGTTGAGCCGGGGGGTCATGCGTACCGGGGCGGTGGGCGGCGGGAGCCGTCGCAGTTATGCTGTGCTGGGCGACGAGGTGAACCTGACGGCGCGGCTGATGGCGGCTGCCGCGCCGGGGCAGGTGCTGGCGAGCGCGCGGGTGGCCCACGCAACGGCGGAGGCGTTTACCTGGGTGCCCCTGCCGCCGTTGCGGGTGAAGGGCAAGCGCGAGCCGGTGGCGGTCTATGCCCTGGAGGCCGCCCCGGCACACGATCCGATCCGCCTGCTCGAACCGCGCGCTACTGGACCGCTCGTCGGGCGCAGGGCCGAAGCAGCCCTGATCACGGCGGCGCTGGCCCGCGCCGCGCAGGGGCAGGGGCAGGTGCTGGGTATCACCGGCGAGGCCGGGATCGGGAAGTCCCGGCTGGTGGGCGCGATTATGCAGGCGGCGCAGGCCGGGGGCTGGGCGGTCTATGGGGGCGCGGCACAGTCCACCGGCACCAATACCGCCTACCTGGCCTGGCGCGGTGTCTGGCGGGCCTTCTTTGGCCTGGGCGACGGAGCGGACCCAGCGGCGCAGCAGGCCCGGGTCATGGCGGTCGTGGCCGCGCTGGACCCGGCGCTGCGTGACCGTGTGCCGCTGCTGGGCGCGGTGCTGGACCTCGCCCTGCCCGACACCACCCTGACGGCGGGTTTGGACGAGCAGTTGCGCCAGGAGTCCCGCGAAGCCTTGCTGATCGACTTGCTGCGTGGGCAGGCCCGGCGCGGCCCCCTGCTGCTGGTGATCGAGGATGCCCACTGGCTTGATCCGCTGTCCCACGATCTGGTGGCCGCCGCTGGGCGGGCGATCACCCGGCTGCCGGTCGCCCTGCTGGTGGTCTATCGCCCGCCCGAGGTCGCCCGGCTCCAGGCTCCGCGCATCACCACCTTGCCGCACTTCACCCCGGTCGCCCTGCGCGAACTGCCGCCCGAAGAGGCGGCCCGGCTGCTGGCCGAGCGGCTGGCTCGGCTGCTGCCGGAGGACACGCCGGTGCCCCCGGCGGTGGTGGCGCAACTGGCGGCGCGGGCGCAGGGTAACCCGTTCTACCTGGAAGAACTGGTGAACTACCTGGCCGAGCAAGAGGTGGACCCCACCGACCCGGCGGCGCTGGCCGCGGTCGAATTGCCGCTCAGCCTGCATAGTCTGGTGCTCAGTCGCCTGGACCAGTTGGCCGCTCGGCAACAGCGCACGCTGAAGGTGGCGAGCATTGTCGGACGGCGGTTCCGCGCGGCCTGGCTGGGCGGCTACTACCCCGATCTGGGCGCGGCGGGGGCCGTGCGGGCCGACCTGGAGGCGACCACGCGCGCCGACCTCACGGCGCTGGCGGGGGCGGAGCCGGATCTGGCCTACCTGTTCAAGCATATCGTCACCCAGGAGGTGGCCTACAGCAGCCTGGCCGAGGCCACGCGCCGCACGTTGCATGAGCAGTTGGGGACGTGGTTGGAGCGCGCCGGGAGCACCGACCTGGACCTGCTGGCTTTTCATTACAGCCGCAGCGGGCACGCAGCCAAGCGGCAGGAGTACCTGCGACGGGCGGCGGATGCAGCGGTGAGCGCGTATAACAACGCGGCGGCGCTGGACTATTACGAGCAACTGCTGGCCGATCTGCCCGACGGCGTACCCGGTCGCGCCCCGGTGTTGGTCGCGCTGGGCGACGTGCTGGAGCGGACCAGCGCCTGGGCGGCGGCGGGCGAACGGTATCAGGCCGCCCTGGCGGTGCCCGCTGTGGATGCGGTGACTCAGGCGCGGGCGCAACTGGGGCTGGGCGTGGTGCGCCGCGACCAGGGGGCCTATGCCGAGGCGCGGCCCTGGTTGGAGGCGGCGCGGGCGACCTTTGCCGGAGTGGACGATGGCGCGGGGGAGCGCCGGGCGCTGGCCGAACTGGGCCGGATGTATCATTTACAGGGAGCCTATGGCGCGGCGCGGGCCATGCTGGGGCAGGCGGCGACCCGCGCCGAGGCCGCGCACGACGTGCTGGGCTGGGCGCGGGCGCTGCACAGCCTGGGGGCCGTCGTCTGTCGCCAGGGCGACTACGACGCGGCGGTAGCCCTGATGGAGGAAAGCCTGGCCCTCCACCAGATGCGGGGCGATCAGGCGGGCATCGCCACGGCGCTGAACGGTCTCGGCCTCGTTGCCATGTCGCAAGGTGACTACCCGGCGGCGCGGGCGCTGTACGAGAGGGCGCTGGCCCAGCGCCGGGTGCTGGGTGCCCGGTCGGGGATCGCCACGAGCCTGAACAACCTGGGGGCGGTGGCCTGGCGGCAGGGCGACGTGGCGGCAGGCCAGGCGCTACACGAGGAGAGCCTGGCCCTCTTCCGCACGCTGGGCGACCAGATGGGCATCGCCATGACCCTGGTCAACCTGGGGGTCGTCGCCTCGATGGTCGGGGATCTGGGCGCGGCCCAGGCCCGCTTTGCCGAAAGCCTGGTCCGGGCGCAGGCGATCGGCAGCCAGCGCGAGCGGGCCTGGGGCCTGCTGGGGCTGGTCGGTTGCGCCGCCCGGCTGGATGCCGCCGCCCCGGCGGTGCGCTGGCTGGGCAAAGTG
>JBBQHE010000307.1:0-3673 GCA_038323655.1 Acetobacterales bacterium
GGCCTGGTCGGGGGTGGGCGCTTGCTCTGCACCCAGCGGCGACAGATGGCGGCCGGTCGCGGCGTCCCAGCCCCGCACGCGCCGGTCGGCGCCGCCGGTCCAAAGCGTCGCGCCGTCGGGCGAAAAGGCGACAGACCAGACCGGCAGGCCGGGGCCTTCCAGCACGCGCAGTTGGCGCCGGCTGGACAGGTCATACAGCGCCACGCTGCCGCCGAGGGAGGCGGCGGCCAGCAGCCCGCGCGTTGTCGCGAGGGCCAACACCGACCGGCCGCCTTCAGCCAGCAGGGTTTCGCGGCCGTCGGCGGCGATGACGCGCAGGCTGCCATCCACCCCGGCGACGGCCAGCCCATTATCGGCCAGGGCGATAAGCGCGGTGCGCGGCAGCCCGTATTCGGCGATGACGCCACCTTCGGGCCAGGCGCGAACCGTGCCGTCGAAGCCGGCCGAGACCAGGCTGCCGTCGCTGCGGAAGGCCACCGCATTCACCGGCCCACGGTGGCCCGCAAACACCTGCGCCGCATCGCCCCAGAGCCGCACCGTGCCGTCCCAGCCGGCCGAGGCCAGGCGCGTGCCCGCAGAGGCGAGGCCGGCGATGGGCGCTGCGTGGCCTTCCAGCACGCGGGCTGGTTCGCGGTCGGGGTTGGCCAGGGGCCAGAGGGCGATCCGCCCGTCCTCACCGGCGCTGGCCAGCATCCCGTCGGGCAGCATGACCAGCGCATTCACACCCCCCGTATGCCATCGCAGCACACGGCGTGCGGTGCCGGCGCCCGGATCCCACAGGATGACGGCGGAATCGAAACCCGCGCTGGCGAGCGTGCCCGGTGTGGTCGTCAGCGCCCGTACCGGGCCGCCATGGGCCGGCATCTCTTGCGCCGTGGCGGGCAGGGCGAGCAGCAGCAGGGCGGCCAGATGCCTCAGCAAAGGGCATTGTCCCGCGCGACGACGCGGCCGCCGGCGATGACCGCCTGGCGCCTGGGCTGGGCGACGACGGCTTCGGCGAGGCTCTGCGCCTGGACCAGCACGGCTTCGGCGCGGGCGCCCACGGCCAGGCCGTAGTTGGCGAAGCCGCAGCCCAGGGCGGCGGCGCCCGTCACGCAATCCAGCGCCACGGCGATCTGGTCGTCGCGGCGAAAGTCGTTCTTCAGCCCGATCAGCATGGCCCGCGTCAGCATGTCGGGGCTGCCATAGGGGGTCCAGGTGTCGCGTATGCCGTCATTGCCACCGAAGATGGTGACGCCAGCGGCACGGCAAGCGGCCACGGGCGGCACGGGGCGGGAGGCGGGCGCTGTGGTCGCAAGCGCGATTCCCGCGCGGGCCAGCAGCGTCAGCAACCCGGCCTGGCGCGGGGGCGTCACATCGCCCAGGCAGAAGGCGTGGCTGACCACGACCCGGCCCTGCATACTGAGGGCCTGGGTCCGTTCGGCGATGAGTTCGAGCGAGAAGGCCCCGAGTTCACCCGGTTCGTGCAGATGCATATCGACGGGCGCGCCGAAGCGTTCGGCCAGGCCGAAGATCGCATCCAGGTGCCCCTTCGGGTCGCGCTCAATCAGGCAGGGGTCGATGCCGCCGATGATGTCGGCGCCCTCGGCCATGGCCTCGGTCATCAGCTCCATCGTGCCGGGCCGGCCCATGAGCCCCGATTGCGGGAAGGCGATGACCTGGATGTCCTGCACACCCGCGCGGTCCTGCCGCAGTTGCAGCAGCGCGCGCAGGTGCGACAGGCCGATTTCTGTGTCCACATCAGCGAAGCTGCGGATGCGGGTGGCGCCGAGGGCCAGGAAATCATCGGCCATTCGCCGCGCCTGCCGCAGCGGGTCGAGGCCCAGCGCGCGGCGCTGGTGGCGTTCGTTGGCAATGCGATCGGTCAGCAGGGGCCCTACGTCATTCTCGTACCAGCCCATGCCCCAAAGCGATTTGTCGAGATGGGTATGCCCTTCGATGAGTCCGGGCAGCAGTAGCGCGCCGTGGCCGTCCTCGATCGTGGCGGCGGACAGGTTGGGGCCGAAGGCGGCGAAGAGGCCGTCGCGGATCACCACGTCGGTGGCGGGGGCGCCCATGGGGCGAACATTGCGCAGGAGAAGTTCGGTCATGCCCGCAGGGTCGCCCGGCAGAGCGCCGAAAACAAGAAGGGGCGGCCCGTTGCCGGACCGCCCCCTTGTTGAACGCTGATCCTTTGAGGGATCAGAAGTCCATGTCGCCCATGCCGCCGCCGCCGCCGCCGCCGCCGCCCATCGGCGCCTTCTTCTCGGGACGCTCGGCGACCATCGCCTCGGTCGTGATCAGAAGGGAGGCGACCGAAGCCGCGTCCTGCAGCGCCGTGCGCACGACCTTGGTCGGGTCGATGATGCCGGCCGCGACCAGGTCCTTGTACTGGCCGGTCTGGGCGTCGTATCCGTAGACGTAGGTGCTGTCGCGCAGGACTTCCCCTGCGATCACGGCGCCGTCCTGGCCGGCGTTGGCGGCGATCTGCTTCAAGGGCACCTGGATGGCGCGCTTGATGATGTCCACGCCGACCTGCTGGTCGTGGTTGGCGACCTTGATGTTCTCCAGGTTCTGCGAGGCCCGCAGCAGGGCCACGCCGCCACCGGGGACGATGCCTTCCTGCACGGCGGCGCGGGTCGCATGCAGCGCGTCATCGACGCGATCCTTGCGCTCCTTGACTTCCACTTCCGTGGAGCCGCCGACGCGGATGACGGCGACGCCACCGGCCAGCTTGGCCAAGCGCTCCTGCAGCTTCTCGCGGTCGTAGTCCGAGGTGGTCTCCTCGATCTGCGCCTTGATCTGCTCGCAACGGCCGGTGATGGCTTCCTTCTCGCCGGCACCGTCGACGATCGTGGTGTTCTCCTTCTCGATCCGCACGGTCTTGGCGCGGCCGAGCATGGCGAGGGTCACGTTCTCGAGCTTGATACCGAGGTCTTCGGAGATGACTTCACCACCCGTGAGGATCGCGATGTCTTCCAGCATCGCCTTGCGACGATCGCCGAAGCCCGGGGCCTTCACCGCCGCGACCTTCAACCCGCCGCGCAGCTTGTTCACGACCAGGGTGGCCAGGGCTTCGCCCTCGACATCCTCGGCGACGATCACCAGCGGACGGCCCGACTGCACGATGGCTTCCAGCAGCGGCAGCATCGGCTGCAGGCTGGAGAGCTTCTTCTCGTTGATCAGGATGTACGGGTTTTCCATCTCCGCGATCATCTTCTCCGCATTCGTGATGAAATACGGGGAGACATAGCCGCGGTCGAACTGCATGCCCTCGACGACGTCGAGCTCGGTCTGGATGGACTTGGCTTCCTCGACGGTGATGACACCCTCGTTGCCGACCTTTTCCATCGCCTTGGCGATCATCTCGCCGATTTCCGTCTCGCCATTGGCGGACAGCGTGCCGACCTGGGCGACTTCGGCCGAGGTCGTGATCTTGACGGTCTTCTGCTCAAGTTCGGCGACGACCGCGGCCACGGCCAGGTCGATGCCGCGCTTGAGGTCCATCGGGTTCATGCCGGCGGCGACGGCCTTGCAGCCCTCGCGGATGATGGCCTGGGCCAGCACCGTCGCCGTCGTCGTGCCGTCGCCGGCCGTGTCGTTGGTCTTGGAGGCCACTTCGCGCACCATCTGGGCGCCCATGTTCTCGAACTTGTCGGCCAGTTCGATTTCCTTGGCGACCGTCACACCGTCC
>JBBQHE010000308.1:0-3661 GCA_038323655.1 Acetobacterales bacterium
CCCCGCCGCGGGGTTTTTGCCACCGGTCATAGTGCCGCCGGGGGCCCGCGGCGTTTTTGGGGGGGGGGGCTGCGCCCATTTCTATGCCTATGCGCCGACCAAGATCGAATACGCGATCGACCGCTTCGCGATGGAGGTGAAGCGGCAGCTTGATGTGCTCGACCGGCGGCTGGCTGAAAGCCCGTACCTTGCCGGAGATACCTATACGATCGCCGATATCGCGGTCTTCCCTTGGTATGGCGGCCTGGTGAAGGGCTGGTCCTATGGCGCGGCGGAGTTCCTGAGCGTGCAGGATTACGCGCATGTACAGCGTTGGGCGGACAGCATTCTCGACCGGCCGGCAGTGCCGCGCGGACGCATGGTAAACCGCCTGCGCGGCGAACCGCATGAACAGCTGCTCGAACGCCACGACGCCAGCGATTTCCAAACCAGGACGCAGGACAAGATCGCGAATACGTCGGAGTAAGCGCCGCCATCTCCGCTCTGTCTGATCCGGCAGGACCTGCCGCCTGCCCGAGACCCTCTCCGAGCAGCTTGACTCCTATCGGGCTGTTTTACACGCCCGCCTGCAAGACCATCGCGCCGCGCCCGCGTGACGCGTCATCAACGAGAAGGAATGCGAGATCATGACCCAGACCACGAAGCTTGCCGCCGGCGCAGCCTTTCCCGCGATCACCGTGCCGCGTCTCGGCGGCGGCGAAGTCTCGCCCGCCGCGACCGAAGGCTGGCGCCTGCTGATCGTCTATCGCGGCAAGCATTGCCCGCTTTGCAAGCCCTATCTCGGCACGCTCGACAAGCTGCTTGAGGAGTTCGAGGCCGCCGGTGTCTCGGTCGCGGCCATCTCCGCCGATCCGATGGAAAAGGCTGCGGCTGATCAGGCCGAGTTCGGCTGGCGCTTCCCGCTGGGCTATGGGTTGACCGTCGCACAGATGCAGGCGCTGGGCCTCTATATCTCCAACCCACGCTCGGCCCAGGAAACCGACCGGCCCTTCGCGGAGCCCGGTCTGTTCCTGATCAATCCGGCGGGCGACGTGCAGTTGATCGACATCTCCAACGCGCCTTTTGCGCGGCCGGACCTGGCCGGCATCGCCCGCGGAGCCAAGCGTATCCAGGAGATGAACTACCCGATCCGCGGCACGCTGGTCTGATGGCGTCGCGCTGACCGGCTGGCCAGTCTCGCGATTGGCCGGCAGGTTCGCGCTCAGTTCTTCGTCAGCCCGACCCGTATCGTCGTCTCGGGTGGCAGCGTGGTTCCGCTCGTGGGCGCGTCGGGCAGTGCCGCGAACTGCGCCGGGGTGAACTCCAGCGCCACCATGAAGGGGCCGAGCAAAGCCATCTGCTCCACCGGCACGGCGACCTTGCGCGTCCCGAAGCCGAACCAGCCGCCCTGATTCACCAGGATGCTGATACGTCCGGCGGCATCACGTGTGACACCGGCCACGCGCCCGAATAGGCGCTGTTCCAGCGAATCCTCCAGAACCTCACGCCCGGCCAACGCCCCGACCAGCACGGGCTGCGGGAAGCGGGCGAGCGCCTCGGCGCTACGGGGGCGCTCATCGGGGGCTTGGGCAACGCCGGTGGCCCGGGCGGTGCCGGTCAGCAGGAGCGTCGCCACAGCAAGGCGCAACAGAATAATCATGGCAAAACCCGTTCGATGCTGCGTAACCTTCGTGCATCAGCCTGTGAATATCAAGCTTGACTGCGGAGTTGCAGATCAATGGCCAGCACGACCAAATCGCCACGCCTGCATCCCTTGTCCATACGCATCATGCATTGGGTCAATGCGCTCGCCATGGTCGTGATGATCTTCTCCGGCTTCGGCATCTACAACGACGAGGTGATTTTTCGCGGGCTGGCCTTTCCGCATTGGATGTTGCTGGGCAGCTGGGCCGCCGAACACCTGTTGTGGCATTTCGCCGGCATGTGGCTGCTGGTGGTCAACGGCCTTGTCTATCTCGGCTATGGTGTCATCACCGGCCGGTTCCGCCAGCGCCTGCTGCCGATCAGCGCGACCGAGGCGATCGGCGACGTGCGCGACGCGCTGCGCTTCAAGCTCGCGCATGCCGACCTCACCGTGTACAATTCGGTGCAGAAGCTGCTGTACATCTTCGTGATCCTTTGCGGCATCGTGCAGGTGTTTTCGGGCCTCGCGATCTGGAAGCCTGTGCAGTTCGCCGGGTTGACCGATCTGTTCGGCGGCTTTCAGGGCGCGCGGCTGGCGCATTTCATTGGCATGGCCGGCATCGTCGGCTTCATGGTGGTGCATGTGGCGCTCGCTTTCCTGGTGCCGCGCACGCTGGTCGCGATGCTGACAGGCGGGCCCCAGGTGACGCCGCGCACAGCCCGATCTCAGGCAGCGGAGTAACCTGGCATGACGCGCCCCCTCTCCAAGTCCAGGCTGCGCCCCGCACAAGCCCCCGATCCTGCGTTTCTGGAAGCGCACCGGCCGCTGATCGAGAGCATCGAGCGGCGCGGTCTTCTGCGGGGCAGCCTGACACTGGGCGCGGTCGCCATGCTCGGCGGCTGCAGCCCGAACGACTCGCAGGCCGTGCAGGCGACGCTGCGCGCAATCTCCCGCTTCAACGATCGCGTCCAGGCGTGGATGTTCGATCCTGAGCGACTGGCTCCGACCTATGCGGAATCGATGGTGTTGAAGCCGCCACGCTTCAACGCCTTCTACGGGCCGGAGGATGTGCGCCCGGTGGATGGCGCGAGCTGGCGGCTGGAACTCGCGGGACGCATCGCCGAGAAGCAACCCTGGACCCTGTCCCAGGTCATGGCATTGCCGGAACGCGAGATCATCATCCGGCACATCTGCGTCGAAGGATGGGATTACATCGGCCAGTGGTCCGGCGTGCCGCTGCGCCTGTTCCTGGAGCGGGTCGGGGCCGACCTGTCTTGCCGCTATGTCGCCTTCCGCTGCGCCGATGGGTATTGGGGGAGCATCGACATGGCGAGCGCGCTGCACCCGCAGACCCTGCTTGCGACGAAGTACGCGCGCGAGGCGATGGCCGACCCCTTCGGCTATCCGCTGCGCCTGCGCACGGCGGTCAAGCTTGGTTTCAAGAATCCGAAGTGGATCACTTCAATCGAGGTCACCAATGATTATCCCGGTGGCTATTGGGAAGATCGCGGCTTCAACTGGTTCAGCGGTCTTTGAGGCGGTTCGGTGCCGGATGCGGGGCGCATCACGATGATGCGGCGCGGTGGCGTTAGCTGCCCGGGGCCGGAAGCCGGTCAGCCCGGGGTTACACGCTTCTGGGCCGCCTTGCCGCGACTGCGGCTGCGCCTCGTCCCTGGTTCGGCGAAACGCGGCGCGTCTTCCGCCTGGGCTTCGGCCATCTGCCGCCGAGCGAAGGCGAAGCAGCGCTGCCGGCGCAGGACGCGGCCGCCTGATCAGGTGCCGCCGCGCGCCAGCTCGGCCATCCCGTCGTCGAAGGCGACCATCGGCTGCCAGCCCAGCGCGTCGCGCAGTCGGGCGGAATCGGCGGTGATGTGCCGCACGTCGCCGAGGCGGTACTGCCCGGTCACGACAGGCGCCGGGCCGTTCAACGACCGCGCCAGCGCCACCGCCATCTCCCCGACCGTGCGCGGCGTGCCGGAGCCCACGTTGAAGGCCGCGACACCGGCCGCATGCCTTTCGCAGGCAGCGACCGTCGCG
>JBBQHE010000309.1:0-3510 GCA_038323655.1 Acetobacterales bacterium
AGCGGTTCGCCCGCGGCGATGCGCAGCTGTTCCTTCACCAGGTCCACGCCCGAGATCATTTCCGTGACCGGGTGCTCCACCTGCAACCGGGTGTTCATCTCGATGAAGGCGAATTGCCCATCCTGCCAGAGAAATTCCAGCGTGCCGGCATTGCGATAGCCGAGGCCCGACAGGCCGCGGGTGACCTGGGCGCCGAGCGCCTCGCGGTCGGCGGCGTTCAGCGCGGGGGAGCCTGCTTCCTCGACAAGCTTCTGGTGGCGGCGCTGCAGCGAACAGTCGCGTTCGCCGAAATGCACGACGTTGCCGTAGGCGTCGGCCATCACCTGCAATTCGATATGGCGCGGCCGGTCGAGGTATTTTTCCAGATAGACAGCATCATCGCCGAAGGCGGCCTTGGCCTCGGTCCGCGCCAGGCGCCAGGCGTCTTCCAATTCGTCGGCGCTGCGGGCGACCTTCATGCCCCGCCCGCCGCCACCGGCCGCGGCCTTGATCAGCACGGGGTATTGCACGATCTCGGCGACCGCGCGGGCTTCTTCCAGCGTATTCAGCGCGCCGTCGCTGCCGGGCACCAGCGGCACGCCGAGCGCGCGCATCGTGTCCTTGGCGGCGATCTTGTCGCCGAACATGCGGATGTGTTCGGCGGTCGGGCCGATGAAGGCGAGACCATGCGCCTCCACCATCTCGGCGAAGTTGGCGTTCTCCGACAGGAAGCCATAGCCGGGGTGGATCGCCTCCGCACCCGTGATGCTGGCGGCCGACAGGATGGCCGCCGTGTTCAGATACGAATCGCGCGCCGGTGCCGGGCCGATGCAGACCGATTCGTCAGCCAGCCGCACATGCATCGCCGTGTCATCCGCGGTGGAATGCACCGCGACGGTGCGGATCCCCATCTCCTGGCAGGCGCGATGGATGCGCAGCGCGATTTCGCCGCGGTTGGCGATGAGGACTTTCTTGAACATTCTATTCGACGATCAGCAGGGCTTCGCCGTATTCCACCGGCGTGCCGCCGTCGATCAGGATGCGCGTGACGGTCCCGGCCTTGGGGGCGCGGATCTGGTTGAAGGTCTTCATCGCCTCGATCAGCAGCAGGGTCTGGCCCTGTGCCACGCGGCTGCCGACGGTGACGAAGGGGGCTGCCCCCGGCTCGGGCGAGAGATACGCGACACCGACCATGGGCGAGACCACAGCCCCCGGATGGGCGGCATCGGCGATGACTTCCGGTGCAGCGACGGCGGCGGCGGCGACCGGGGCCGCGGCGACCGACACGACCTGCGGCGCCATGGTCACTGACCTGCCGACGCGCACCCGGCGATCGCCCTCCACCAACTCGATCTCGGACAGGTCCGTCTCGCGCAGGATCTTTGCCAGTTCGCGTATCGCGGCCGGGTCGAACTGGATGCCAGTGGTCATGCGTCGTCTTCCTCCTGGGCCAGGATACCGGCCATGGCGCGCAGGGCCAGGGCGTAGCCGCCCGGCCCCAGGCCACAGATCACACCGGTCGCGACACCGCTGACAAAGGAGTGGTGCCGGAAGGCCTCGCGCTTGTGGATGTTGGTAATGTGCACCTCGATCACCGGCAGGTCGGAGGCGAGCAGCGCATCCATCACCGCAACCGAGGTATGCGAATAGCCGGCGGGGTTGATCACGATGCCGGCGGCCGCGGCCCGGGCCTCATGGATCCAGGTGATCAACTCGCCCTCGCCGTTGGTCTGGCGGAAGTCGATGGCCAGGTCGAGCGCCTCGGCCGTTTCGGCGCAAAGCGCTTCGACATCGTCCAGCGTGGTCGCGCCATAGATCTCGGGCTGGCGCAGGCCAAGCAGGTTGAGGTTCGGTCCGTTCAGCACGTAGATCAGCGGCGGGTTCACGGCGGTCTTCCAGCCCGGGGGCGTTGTCTCCAGCCGCTGCGGGCTATCACGGGGGGGTTCGGCGCGGCAAGCGGCGCCGGCTTCCCGGTTTGTTGCCGGCTGATACGGCCCGGCTTGCAGCGCCACCCGGCCCCAGCCATGTAGACGCCATGGAAACGCAGATGACCGTCACCGTGAACGGGCAGGACCGGCCGCTGCCGCCGACGGCCTCCGTCGCCGACCTGCTGGCCAGCATAGGGCTCGACGGGCGGAAGATCGCGGTCGAGCGAAACCGAGAGATCGTGCCCCGCTCCGTCTGGGCGAGCACCGCCCTGGCGCAGGGCGATACGCTTGAAATCGTCGCCTTCATCGGGGGGGGCTGAGCTTGGACGATCACTGGGAAGTCGCCGGGCGGCGTTTCGCCTCGCGCCTGGTCGTCGGCACCGGCAAGTACAAGGACCTGCCCGAGACGGCGGCGGCGATCGAGGCCTCGGGGGCCGAGATGGTCACGGTCGCGGTGCGCCGGGTGAACCTGTCGGACCCCAATGCCCCGCTGTTGCAGGACTTCGTCTCGCCGACCCGCTACACCTACCTGCCCAATACGGCCGGCTGCTTCACCGCCGATGACGCCGTCCGCACACTGCGCCTGGCGCGGGAAGCGGGGGGCTGGAACCTGGTCAAGCTGGAGGTGCTGGGCCCGCCCCCCTACCTCTACCCCGACATGGCCGCGACCTTTGAGGCCGCAGCCGCGCTGATCGCCGATGGGTTCGAGGTCATGGTCTATTGCGCCGATGACCCGGTGGCGGCCAAACGGCTGGAGGAGATGGGCTGCGTCGCCATCATGCCGCTGGGTGCGCCCATCGGTTCGGGCATGGGCGTCGTGAACCCCTTCCTGATCCGCGCGATCAAGGCCGCGGCCCGGGTGCCGGTGCTGGTCGATGCCGGGATCGGCACGGCGTCCGAGGCCGCCTTTGCGATGGAACTGGGCTGCGACGCGGTGCTGCTGAACAGCGCCATCGCCCATGCGGGGGACCCGGTGCGGATGGCCCGCGCCATGAAGGCCGCGGTGGTGGCGGGGCGCGAGGCGTATCTCGCCGGGCGCATGCCGCGGGAATACAAGGCGGCTGCCAGCAGCCCGATGGTCGGCATGATCCAGCCATGACCCACCCCCGCAAACGCGTCGAAATCATCGTGGAACAGGTCCAGGCCGAAACCGTCACCGACCTGCTCGACCAGCTGGGCGCCACCGGCTGGACCATGCTGCCCGTTATCGCCGGCCGCGGCCGCCAGGGGCTACGCCAGGGCGGCGTGCCGGGCGGGGTGTTGGACAATGTGATGATCCTGGCCATCGTCTCGGCCGAGGTCGCGGCCCGCATTACCGCGGCCCGGGACGAACTTCTGGGCGCACGCCCGGCGATCATCTCGGTCAGCGATTGTACCGTTTTGCGGGCGGAGCATTTCTGACCGCTCTGGCCGGCCTTTTCGCCGCGGCCTTCATCGCCGCGACGCTCTTTCCGGTGCAGTCCGAGGCCGTGCTCGTCGCCCTGCTGCTGGTCGGCGACCAGCCTGCCTGGCTGCTGGTCGCGGTTGCCAGCATCGGTAACACGCTGGGGGCCGTGGTGAACTGGTGGCTTGGCCGCCAGCTCCACGGGCCGGAGCGCCAGTT
>JBBQHE010000310.1:0-3429 GCA_038323655.1 Acetobacterales bacterium
ATGGTGGCCGTGGCGCTGGCGGGGCTGGCGCTGGACCGCGGCTTGCTGCGCTTCGTGAAGGGCCATGACCTGCGCCAGGTGCTGCTGACCGTCGGCGTGGCGCTGGTGCTGAACGATCTGGCGCTGGTGATATGGGGCGGCGATGCCTTCACCGTGCCGACGCCGCAGGCCTTGCAGGGGGCAGCCATCGTCGCCGGCGTCTTCTACCCAAAATACCGGCTGTTCGTGCTGGTGGCGGGGCTGGTGATCTTCATCGTGCTCTGGCTGGTGATGAACCGCACGCGCTATGGCGCGCTGATCCGCGCCGGCGTGGATGATGCCGAAATGCTGTCGGCGACCGGGGTGGACCAGGGGCGGCTGTTCGTCATCACCTTCATGCTCGGCTCGGCGCTGGCCGGGCTTGGCGGCGCGATGGGGGGTGCGTTTCTCTCGCTCTACCCGGGGGCGGATGCCGAAATCCTGGTCTTCTCGTTGGCCGTGGTCATCATCGGCGGCCGCGGCAGCCTGGAGGGCGCTGCGATCGGTGCGCTGCTGATCGGGCTGCTGAACACTTTTGGTCAGGTCTGGTTCCCCGAGTTGTCGTATTTCGTCGTCTTCGGGCCGATGGTGCTGCTGCTGGCTTTTCGGCCCTACGGGCTGTTCGGACGGGCGGCGTGAAAGCGCTTGGCATCCTGGCCGGGCTTTGCGTGCTGGCCGCGGCCCCGCTGCTGCTGCGGTCCTACCACCTCGGTATCGCGACCGAGATCCTGATCTTCTCCGTGCTCGCCATGTCGATCGACCTGCTGGCGGGGCATGCCGGGCGCACGCCGCTCTGCCATGGCGCGATCTTCGGCACCTCGACCTATGTCGTGATCCTGGCGGGTGCGTCGGGGCTGCCGGTCTGGGCGGCCTGCCTGCTTGGCGTGGCCGCCGCGGGCGGGCTGTCGGTGGTCTTCGGGATCATCGCGGTGCGGACCTCGGGGGTGTATTTCCTGCTGCTGACGCTGGCGCTCGGGCTCATCATCTGGGGCATCTGCCTGCGCTGGACCGGCATGACCGGGGGCGAGAACGGCTTGCGCGGCGATCTGCGCCAGGGGTGGCTCGCCGATCCGCAGCGATTGTACTGGCTGATCCTGGGGGTGGGCGCGGTGCTGACCTTCGCGATGTGGCGCCTGGTACGCTCACCCTTCGGCCTCACGCTGCGGGCGATCAAGGACAGCCCTTCGCGCATGGCCTCGCTCGGGCATGACGTGCCGGCGCATCTGCTGGCGGCCTTCGTCACCTCCGGGCTCTTCGCTGGCGCGGCCGGGGCGCTCTATGCGTTGTTCAACGACTTCGTCAGCCCCACCACCGTCGCCCTGGCACAATCGGTCGAAGGGCTGCTGATGGCGATCATCGGCGGCGTCGGCAGCATCCTCGGCGGGCTGGTCGGCGCTTTTGTGCTGATAGCGCTGGAACAATTCGTCAGCGCCTATACCGAACGATGGCAGTCCGTGCTCGGTGTCACCGCCATCGCCATCATGATCTTCGCGCCACAGGGCCTGCTCGGCCTGCTGAAAAGGAAATCGACATGAAGCGCAGACTCTTCCTCGCCACCCTGGCGGCCCCCGCCTTGGCCGCTCCCGCGATCGTCCGTGCCCAGGGCGCCTCCGGCCCCATCAAGATCGGGCTGATGGCGCCGCTGACGGGCGTCGCGGCCTCCGGCGGGCGCGAGATCGTCGAAGGCTTCCGGATGTACTTCGAGACGATCAACGGCCGCATCGCCGGCCGCGCGGTCGAGATCGAGGTGGAGGACGATGCCTCCAACCCCGACACCGCGTTGCAGAAGGCGCGCCGCCTGGTCGAGCAGGGCCAGGTGCATTTCCTCTTCGGCAACCTGCTGGCGAACACGGGTCTCGCCGTCGCCAACTACGTCCGCGGCACCGGCACGCCCTACTTCATCCCGGTCATCGCGGCCGACGACCTGACGCAGCGCGCGCGCCTGCCGAATGTGGTCCGCGTCGCGGGCTATACCGGCAGCCAGTTCAGCCGGCCGATGGCCGACTGGGCCTACAGCCAAGGCTATCGCCGCATCGCCACGATCAGCCAGGACTACACTTTTGGTCACGAGCAATGCGGCGGCTTCGCGCAGAAATTCACCTCGATGGGCGGGCGCGTGCTGCAGCAGTACTGGCACCCGCTGAACACCGCCGACTTCTCGCCCTACATGGGGCAACTGGCGAATGCCGGGGTCGATGCGGTCTTCGCGATGGAAACGGGGGCGGATGCCACGCGCATGATCCAGGCCTATTCCAGCTTCGGGCTGAAGGGCCGCATCCCGCTGATCGCCGCGATGAATGCCTCCGACCAGTCGGTCATCCGCACCATGGGGCCGGAGGCCGAGGGCATCGTCTCCTGCGCGCATTTCGCCGAAGGCTCGACCAACCCTGTCACGCAGGGCTTCGTCGCCGACTACGACCGGCGCTACCAGAAGCTGCCCTCGCTCTATGGCTTCAGCCATTTCTCCGGCGCGATGTGGGTGGCCGAGGCGCTGAAGACGATCGGCGCCGACAGCGAGGACCGCGCCAAGCTGCTCGCCGCCGTGCGCGCCACCACGCTGACCGGCAGCCCGCTGGGCGCGCCGGTGTCGCTCGATGCCTATGGCAACCCGGTCTATGACGCCTTCATCCGCCAGGTGGTGCGCCGGCCGGACGGCAAGCTGTGGAACGCGCCGATCGCAACCTACCCGCGCGTCGATCAGTTCTGGGGGTTCGAGGCGGAGGCCTACATGCGCCAGCCGCCCTATTCGCGTGCTTTCCAAGGGCCGCGGTGAAGGCTCTCGAACTTTCCGGCGTCGTGGTGCGCTTCGGCGCATTGCGCGCGGTGGATGGTGCGTCGCTGTCCCTGGAACAGGGCGAGCGGCGTGCCGTCATCGGGCCGAACGGCGCCGGCAAGACCACGCTGTTCAACGCCATCACCGGGGTGATCCGGCCGAACGAAGGTCGCGTCATGATCGCGGGCTGGGACGCGACGCGGGCCAGCCCCGAGGCGCGGGCGCGGCGCGGCGTCGGCCGCACCTTCCAGATCACCAACCTGTTTCCCGAACTGACCATCGCCGAGAACATGCGCGTCGCCCTGCGCGGCCTGACCCCCGCCAAGTGGAATTTCTGGGGCGGCGACGAGGCGGGCGAAGGGGCTGTTGCCATCGCCGAGGCCCTGGCCGCGGCCCGGCTGGAAGGCCAGGACGACACCCGCGTGAAACACCTGTCGTATGGCGCGCAGCGGCAGTTGGAACTGGCCATGGCGCTGGTCCAGAAGCCGCGGCTGCTGCTGCTGGACGAACCGGCCGCAGGGCTTTCGCCGGTCGAGCGCGGGGCTGTCGCCGACATCGTACGCGCCCTGCCGCGCGATATCGCCATGGTGCTGATCGAGCATGACATGGACCTCGCGCTCGGCCGGCGAAAGCCCTGC
>JBBQHE010000311.1:0-3373 GCA_038323655.1 Acetobacterales bacterium
CTCGGCGGCCCCCAGCAGGCGGGCGGCTCCTTCGGCCCGCTCCTCGTGGCCCCACACCCCGGCCATCCCGACCAGCGCGTCGGCCACGCTCCAGGGGTGCCCCAGTTCGTGGAACAGGACCAGGCTATCGCGGAAGCGCGCCGCCGCCTGCGGCAAATCGCCCAGGTGCTGCGCGATATAGCCCAGGTTGTGCCGCCCAACGGCGATGCCGTGCTTATCGCCCCGCTCCTCGAACAGGGCCAGGCTTTCGGCGTAGAAAGTGGCCGCCTCGATATAATCGCCCTGGCTGCGGACCACGTCGCCCAGGTGGTTCAGCGCCCAGGCGATCCCGCGTTTATCGCCCAGGCTGCGGACCAGGACCAGCTTCTCGGCGAACAGCGCGGCGGCGTGTTTGTAGTCGCCGTGCCGGTAGGTGATGAAGGCCAGCGTATGGAGGGCGCGCGCCTCCGCCCGCCGGTCGCTCAGGTGGCGGGCCAGCGCCAGGCTCTCTTCGGCCAGGGGCCTGGCCGCCGCCTCGTCTCCGGCCAGCGAGCGGGCGTCGGCCAACGCACAGAGCAGCGGCACCATGTCGGCGGGATTGCCGACCGCGCGCGCCAACGCCAGCGCCTCCTCGAAGTAGGGGCGGGCCGTAGCATGGCCGTCCTTGCGCAGGTTGACCACGCCCAGGTCGTAGATGGCCCAGCTCAGCAGGCGGCGGTCGCCCAACTCGCGGGTCAGGGCGATGCTCTCTTCCAGCAGGGCGCGCGCCTGGGCCAACTCGCCCTGTTCGACCAGCACGCCCCCCAGCAGGATTTCGGCCCCGGCCCGGCCCTGGCGATCGCCCACCTCGCGCCAGGCGGCGATGCTCGCTTCCTCGAAAGCGCGGGCGGCAGCGAGGTCGCCCTGCGACCAGGCGATGTTGCCGATGCCGAGCAGGGCCACAGCCCGCGCCCGCCGGGGGGTGGACTCCACCGGCAGGGCCAGGGCACGCTCCAGCCAGCCCCGGCCTTCGGCGATGTGGCCCTGGGTGTGCCAGAACGACCAGAGCGCCCCGGCCAGGCGCAGCCCCAGCGCGGCCCCGTCGGGTGCGGTCAGCCCCCAGGTCAGGGCGGCACGCAGGTTGTCGTGGGCGGTTTCAAGCTGCTCCACCCAGGCCCGCGCCTGCGGCCCGCGCAGGTGTGGCTCCGCCGCCTCGGCCAGGGCCAGATAATATTCGGCGTGCCGCCGCCGCAGGGTCTCGGCCTCGCCACTCGCCACCAGGTGCTCCAGGGCGTACTCGCGGATTGTCACCAGCATCCGAAAACGCAAATCGCCGTCGCTGCCCGGCTCTTGCCCCAGCAGGCTTTTGTCCAGCAGCGAGGTCAGCCCGTCCACCAGTTCCAGCGGCAGGTCGCCCACGGCGTTGCCCACGGCCTCTGCCGCCGCCAGGCTGAAGCCCCCGACGAAGACGCCCAGCCGGGCGAACAGCCGTTGCTCCCCGGCATCGAGCAGATCATAGCTCCAACCGATCGCGTCGCGCAGGGTCTGGTGGCGGGCGGGCAGGTCGCGGGGACCGCCGACCAGCATCTTCAGCCGTTGATTGTGCCGGGCGGCGATCTCCTGGGGCGATAGGAGCTTGATCCGCGCCGCTGCGATCTCGATCGCCAGGGGCAGCCCATCCAGCCCGGCACAAATGGCGGCGATGGCCCCAGCGTTCTCGGCGGTGAGGGCGAAGGCCGGGCGCACCGCCTGGGCGCGTTCGATGAACAGGGCGACGGCAGGGATCGCGGCCAGCGCCGTCAGGTCGGCAGGCGGGCCAGCGGCGGGCACTGCCAGCGGCGGCACGGGCCAGACCCGTTCGCTGCGCACATGCAGCGCCTCGCGGCTGGTCACCAGCACTTTCAACCGGGGGCAGGCCGCCAGCAGTCGGTCACGACCGGGGCCGCGGAGACCACCTGCTTGAAGTTGTCCAGCAGCAGGAGCAGTTGCTTCTCGCGTAAATACTGGGTCAGGTTGGCCTGAAGGACCTGGTGCCCGCTTCTTGCATCCCCAGCGTCTGGGCGATGGTCGCGCCGACCAGGGCCGGATCGCTGATCGGGGCCAGCCCAACAAAGTACACTCGTCGGGGAAGTGCCCGCCCAGACCCGCCGCTACTTCCAGGCTCAGGCGGGTTTTCCCGATCCCCGGCGGCCCGGTGAGGGTCAGCAGGCGCACCTCCGGCGCGGTCAGGTAAGCGCGCACAACGGCCACGTCGTCCCCGCGCCCCAGCAACGGGGTGAGCATGGTTGGCAGGTTACTGGAGGGCGCCGGTGGGGGGGCGGGCGGCGCAGGTATGGCGAGGGGGAGGGCAGGCGACTCTTCCAGCCCGCGCAGCTCCATCCGGGCCAGCCGCAGTATCTGTTCGTGCTCGTCGGGGGCCTCGGCCAGCCGCTCCACCAGCAATTCGGCAACCTGGCGCGAGGGGCGGCGCTCGCCCGCTTCGATCTTGCGTATCAACGCGGGCGAACACCCCACCTGGGCCGCCAGGGTCTCCTGGGTCCACTCCTGTTCCCGCCGTCGCTGTCTGACCCATGCGCCAAACGAAAAGGCGCTGACCATTAATCCGCTCCTCTGTTCCTGCTCCTGGGGCGGCACGCCTGCTGGTGTCCTGCGGCCTGCTGCCGGTGCCCGGTTTTGCTCCTGATCCTATCTACTGTACCACAATCTGCCCAGGTCCCCTAAATTTTACCCCTATCACAGCCCGAAAAATGCTACGGCTTGCTCTGGAGCAGCGCGACTCCCCTATGAGTTGCTCCAGGTAATATCGTAAGCGTAATGGCGCGGTGCCCGCAGGGTGAAGACGACGCGGAGTTGCTTAACCCCCACAAATTCCCCGACTGCCTCGACGCTGCCCTGCGGGGTTTCCGGGTGCATGAGTTCGTCCTCGAATTCCAGGAGCCAGTGCTGCGGGCCGCGCATGGCGACCCAGCGGGTGCCATAATTGGTCGTGGCGGCGAACTGCCGGGGAATTTGCTTGAGCACGCGCTCCATGCCCATGAGCCGGATCGGGGCCAGCATCACGCGCCCCAGGATCGATTGCTGGTACTGGGCGACGGAGAGGCGGGCCAGCCGGAGGCGCGCTTCGGGCAGGGACATCAGCGGGAACCCCGCCCGGCAGACCGCATCGACAAAGGCATTACTCACCAGGATGGGATGATTGACAGTGTCCAGGTACGTCCTGAACTGCGCCACAATCGCCGCCCGGCTGTCCGGAGTGAGGTACGGCTCCATCGTCCGCAGCCCGATATTGAGCGGCGTGAGCATCATCTTCTCGGCGTCGGGGACAGGAGGCCGATCGCTGCGGGCGACCACAATAGGTTGGGGTTCGCGGGTATTGTCAGGCATCAGTCCCGTGCCCTCCTTGCCAGTGATTGTC
>JBBQHE010000312.1:0-3341 GCA_038323655.1 Acetobacterales bacterium
GGGACCGATGCCACCGCCGGGCTGCTCGCGGCCAAGCGCGAAAGGCCAAAAGCCCAGGTCACCACACTGCTCTCCGCCCTGCTGCCCGGCCGCCTGGCCGAGGTCCTGGGCAGCACGGCGCGCCTCGCCGACACGCCGGACCGCGACCTGGCCCGCATCGGTGCGGCGATCAACGCCTGGCGCCTGACGCCCTCGGGCACCGAGGGCTATGCGAAGGCCGAGGTCATGGCCGGCGGCGTGGACACCGCCGCCCTGTCGCAACGCAGCCTGGAGGCCCGGCACCTGCCGGGGCTTTTCGTCGTGGGGGAGGCTGTGGACGTGACCGGCTGGCTCGGCGGCTACAACTTCCAGTGGGCCTGGGCCAGCGGGTACGCCGCGGGCCAGGCGGTGTGAGCTCGGAAAGCGGCGCCCTGGGGAGGGCTTTGCCCTCCCCAGACCCCATCCAGCAAGGGACCGTGTCCCCTGCACCCGCCGTTTGTCGTGGGTTCCAAGCGGCCACCGGCCCTTGGTGGGGGGCGTTTGAGGTGGGGCGAAGCCCCCCTCAAAGCGCCACCTCCCCCCGGCACATACCCCGCCCCCCTTGGCCATTCCTCGCCCCGGACCTAGTTTGCGGGCGACAGCGCTTGCAGGAGTCTCGCTAGATGGAAATGACCGGTGAGCGGCTGATCGCCGCCCCGCGCGCCCGGGTCTGGGAAGCGCTGAACGATCCCGCGGTGTTGCAGACCTCGATCCCCGGTTGCGAGAGCGTGACCCGCACCAGCGACGAGACCTTCGAGGCCAAGCTGGCGCTGAAGATCGGGCCGATGGCGGCGAAGTTCTCGGGCAAGGTGAAGCTCGACAATGTCGTGCCCCCGGTGAGCTACACCATCTCCGGCGATGGCAATGGCGGGGCGATGGGCTTCGCCAAGGGCGGGGCCGATGTTTCCCTGGCCGAGGTCACGCCAACGACGACCAACCTCACCTACGCCGTCAAGGTCCAGGTCGGCGGCAAGATCGCGCAATTGGGGGCGCGGCTGATCGACAGCACGGCCAAGCAGATGGCCGACCAGTTCTTCGATCGCTTCCAGGCCCAGGTCGCGGCCGACAACGCGCCCGTCGCACCGGGTGCGGCGCCCGTGGTGGCCCCGCCGCCGCCGAATGCCGCGATCTCCATCTTCTCGCTGATCCCCAGCGAATTCCTGGGCCTGCCGCTGGTCTTCTGGATTGGCGCCTTCCTCCAGGCCATCATCCTTATCCTGCTGTTCCTCTACTGATGCGCCTGCCTGCAACGGTCGAGGAGACGCGGGCGCTGCTGGCCGCCGGCGGCTATGTCGCCGATACGGCGCTGGCGACGACCGTGCACTTGGCGCTGGCCATGGGCCGGCCGCTGTTCCTGGAGGGCGAGCCCGGCACCGGCAAGACCGAGATCGCCAAGGTCCTGGCCGAACGCCTCGGCCGGCGCCTGGTGCGGCTGCAATGCTATGACGGGCTCGATTTGTCGGCCGCGGCCTATGAATGGGATCATGCGCGGCAGTTGATGGAAATCCGCATGGCCGAGGCTTCGGGGGTCACCGATCGCGACCGGCTGTCCACCGACCTCTATGACCGGCGCTTCCTGACCGAGCGGCCGCTGCTCTCGGCCCTGACCGGCACGCCGGCGGTGCTGCTGATCGACGAGCTGGACCGCGCGGACGAGCCCTTCGAGGCCTTTCTTTTGGAAATCCTGGCCGATTTCCAGATCACCATCCCCGAACTCGGCACCATCCGCGCGGCAACCCCGCCGGTGGTCATCATCACCTCCAACCGCACGCGGGAGGTGCATGACGCCATCCGCCGGCGTTGCCTGTACCACTGGGTGGATTACCCCGATGCGGCGCGGGAACGCGCCATCCTGGCCCTGCGCGCGCCGCAGGTGGCCGAGGCGCTGTCGGGTCAGGTGGTGGCCTTCGTCCAGCGCCTGCGCCAGGGCGATTACTTCAAGCTGCCGGGGGTCGCCGAGACGATCGACTGGGCCCAGGCGCTGACCGCGCTGAATGCGACCGAGTTGGAACCGAGCCTGGTGGATGAAACCCTGGGCGCGCTGCTGAAATACCAGGATGACATCGCCAAGCTGCGCGGGGCGGAAGCCGCGCGCCTCGTCGGCGAATCCAAGACCCCCTGATGGGCGCGATCGCGCCCAATCTGCTCGCCTTCGTCCGCCTGCTGCGCCGCGCGGGCCTGCCGCTCGGCCCCGCCGACGCCTTGCTTGCGGCCGAGGCGCTGACCCGGATCGAAATCGGCAACCGCCACCAGGTCCAGGCCGCGCTCCGTGCCACCATGATCCGCCGCCACGACCAGGCAGAGGTTTTCGACCAGGCCTTTTCGCTGTTCTGGCGCGACCCGGAAGCCGCCCAGCACGCCGCCGCCATGGCGTTGCTGGATGGGGTGAAGGACAAGGCCCGGCCCCCGCCCGCCAGCCGCCGCGTCGCCGAGGCCCTGCAGGGCGACCGCCCCCCGCCCCCGCCGCCGAAATCGCACGACGACCCGCCGCCCTTGCAGGTGGCGATGACCGTCTCCGACCACGAACGGCTGATGAAGATGGATTTCGAGGCGATGGGGGCGGCCGAGATCGCCGCCGCCAAGCAGGAAATCCGCAGCCTGCGCCTGCCGCTGGACGAACGCCCGACGCGGCGTTTCCAGCCCCATGCGGCGGGCCAGAAAATCGATCTGCGGCAGACCTTGCGGGACAGTCTTCGCACCGGGGGCGAGGTCTTGGGCATCGCCCGGCGGCGGCGGGTGGTGCGGCCGCCACCCTTGGTCGTTCTCTGCGATATCAGTGGAAGTATGGCGCGCTATGCGCAGATATTGCTGCATTTTCTGCATGCGGTGGCGAATGACCGGGACCGGGTGCACACATTTCTGTTCGGCACGCGCCTGTCGAACGTGACCCGGGCGCTGCGGGCGCGCGACCCCGAGGTCGCCTTCGAAATGGTCTCCCACGCGGTGCCCGACTGGTCCGGCGGCACCCGCATCGGCGACGCCCTGGCGCGTTTCAACCACGACTGGGGGCGCCGCGTGCTGGGCCAGGGGGCGGTGGTGCTGCTGGTCACCGACGGGCTGGATCGCGACGGGGCGGCGGGGCTGGCCGAGAACATGGAACGGCTTCACAAATCCTGCCGGCGGCTGATCTGGCTGAACCCCCTGTTGCGCTGGGACGGTTTCGAGCCAAGATCACAGGGCATCCGCGCCATGCTGCCGCATGTCGACGAGTTCCGGCCGGTCCATAATCTCAGCAGCCTGCGCGCCCTGATCGCAACCCTGTCCTCCCCGCAATCGGCCCGGGCGATGGACGCTTGGAGACTGGCGTCATGAGCGACCTGCAC
>JBBQHE010000313.1:0-3302 GCA_038323655.1 Acetobacterales bacterium
CGACCTCGTGCTGCCGCCCTTCGCCAATCTGAACGCGGCGGCCGAGGCGTTGAACCTGCTGGGGGCGCCGAACAGCCCGATGAAGGACCTGCTGCGGTCCATCGCGCGGCAGTTGTCGCCGGGCACGGCGCCGGAGGTCCCTGGCGGTGCCGCAGGTGCTGCCGTCGCCGGGGCTGCCGCGCAGGCTGCGACAGCGGCCGCGAGCAGGCTTGCGGCGGCGGTCGGCGCCAACCTGGGCGGCAACGGCGCCAAGCCTGTCGCCGATGTCGTCGAGCCGCGCTTCAAGGATTTGCGCGACGCGGCCGGTGCGCCGATCGACGGCGTGCTGGCAATTCTGAACGACCTTTATGTGCAGGTCGCGCGGCTGGCCAATTCGCCACCCGGCACGGCCTTGCCGCCGTCCCAGGGCTTGGACCCGGGCCAGCGCCTGCTGTCCGAGGCCCAGCGCCAGCCGCAGCCCCTGCAGGGCTGGATGACGGCGCTGGCGCAATCGACCGGCCGGGCGCGGGCGGGCGGGGCGCAGGCGGCCATCGCGGCGGCGGGCGGGCAGCAACTGGCGCCGCTGTGCCGGGCGATCGAAACCCGTTTCCCGTTCCGCCGCACCCTCGCCGCACCCGACATGCCGGTGGATGACTTCGTGCGCCTCTTCGCCCCCGGCGGACTGTTCGACACCTTCTTCACGGCCAATGTCCGCAACTTCGCCGATACCACCCAGCGGCCGTGGCGCCCCGTTGCGGCCGACGGGCTGCCGCCGCCGATCAGCCCCGCGGACCTGGTGCAGTTCCAGCGTGCGGCAGCCATCCGCGACGCGTTTTTCCCGACCGGCGGCAACAGCGGTTTCCGGTTCCAACTGGTGCCGCAGGGGCTTTCCGCAGGGACCACCGCGGGCGTGCTGGAAGCCTCGGGCAACCGGCTGGCCCTGGCGCCAGGCGGCGGCGGGCGGCCGGCCGATGTGACCTTCCCGGCGCAGAACCCGGTGACGCTGACCTTCGACCCGGTGTCGAGCGCGGGCCCGCTGACCTATGACGGCCCCTGGGCGACGCTGCGCTTCGTCTTTTTGGGCCGGTTGACAGGGACGCCCCAGCCCGACCGCTTCCGGCTGTCGGTGACGCAGGGTGATCGCGCGGCGGAGTTCATCGTCCAGGCCGGCAGCAGCGTAAACCCCTTCGGCCTGCGCGAACTTCTTGAGTTCCGTTGCCCCGAACTGCGGCCGAACTGACCGATGCCGGAGGCCGCCGCCACGGGGCTTTTCGGCAAGCTGCCGGCACATGGGGACTTCGTGCGCCGCAGCCTGCCGCGCGGCTTCATCGCCGCCTGGGACGCGTGGCTTTCGGCCGGGATCGAGGCCTCGCGTCACGACCTGGGCCAGGCCTGGGACCAGGCCTGGGAGACGGCACCCGCCTGGCGTTTCCGCCTGGCGCCGGGCGCATGCGGGCCCGATGCCGCGGTCGGTGTGGTGGTGACCTCGGCGGACACCGTCGGGCGGCGCTTCCCGCTGACTTTGGCAGCGGTCCTGCCCTCGGCCGCCATCCCGCCGCCCGAAGCCTGGTTCGACGCGCTTGAGGCAGCGGCCTGGCAGGGCCGTGCCGGGGAGGTCGACGCGGACGGGCTGCTGGCCCTGCTGCCGCCGCCGCCGCCGGATGATCCGGACGCGACGCTGGACGGGCGCAGCCTGTTCTGGATCAGCGGTGCGGCCCCCCAGCGCATGCCGCTGGCGCTGGATTTCGCCTGCCTGCTGGGGGCCGTGGCACCGCTCGTGGCCGGCCTGCCCTTCACCGCGCCGGACCCGGCGCCGCCCACGGACGATCCCGCGCCCGAGCCCCTGCCGATGTCGGCCGATACGCCGTCGCTGCCCTTCGCCGAGGCGGCGTTTGCGCCCGGGCCAGCGGGCGAGGTCGCCATCGATGCGGGCGGCGAATTGCTCTGGCTCGACCCCGCGGATGGGCCGGGGGAGAATGCCGATCCGCCGATCGATCAGCACGTCGATCGGCCCGCCGCCCCCGGCATCGATGCACCGCACGACACCTATGTCTGGGCCGAGACGGTGGAACTGCCCTGGACGGCCGCAGCCCCGCCGACCAAAGACCCCCACGACCCCGAAGCCGGAGCGGCTGCATGAGCGGCACACTCGCATCCACTGCCTGCTCGCATCCCGGTGCTGTCCGCAAGCGCAATGAAGACAATATGGTGGACCGGCCCGAAGTCGGGCTGTGGGTGGTGGCCGATGGCGCCGGCGGCCACGGCGCTGGCGACGTCGCCAGCACGGCCATCGCCGAGACGCTGCAGGCCATCCCGCCCGGGCTCTCCGCCGCCGAAATGCTGGCCCAGGTGCGGCTGCGGCTTGATGCCGTGCATGCCGAACTTCAGGCCAAGTCGGACGAGCGGGGCACCGGCGGCGTCATTGCCTCGACCGTTGTGGTCCTGCTGGCGCGGGGCGGGCATTACGCAGCGCTCTGGGCGGGGGACAGCAGGATCTACGTGTTCCGCCACGGCGGGCTGCACCGCGTGACCCGTGACCACAGCCTGGTGCAGGAACTGGTGGACAGCGGCGCCTTGACCGAAGAGGAAGCCGAGCGCCACCCGCAGGCCAACGTCATCACGCGCGCGATCGGCGCGCAGGGCGCCTTGGCGCTCGACAAGGTGTCCAATCGGATCCAGCCGGGCGACCGGTTCATGCTGTGCAGCGACGGCGTGTTCAAGGAATTGCCGGAGGCGCAGATCGCCGGGCTGATCGCCCAGGGTGCCACGGCGCAGGACCTGGTCGCCGCCGCTGTCGCTGCCGGCGCGCGGGACAATGTGACCGTCGTGGTGGTGGACGCGTGACACGAAAAAGGGCCGCGGGGATGCCCCGCGGCCCTTTCGAAACCGGTCGGGCTTGCGCCCGGCGCGGATCAGGTCAGTTCGGACTTGCCGATGTCATAGACGACGTGGCCGGTCGTCTTGGCCTGGAACTTGTCGTCGATGTTCAGGTATTCGCTGTCGATCTTGGCGAAGTTCAGGCTGAGGCTCTCGCTCGGGCGGTCGCCGCCGGAGGAGACGCTGTAGCCCGAGATCAGCGTGCCGTTCAGAATGTACTTCTGGAAGGCGACATGCTTGCCGCTGTTGTCGGTCTGCGTCAGCTCGATCTTCACATCGACCGCCTTGCCGCCGATCGACTCCTTGAACAGCAGCGGGGAGGCGATGTCGAAGGTCTTGGTGACCACGATCTCGCTGACCGAGGGGGCCGAGGCTTCGCGCTTGGACCCGCCGCCGACACCCATCGAGATGCCGCGGCCGACGCCGAACTGGAAGGAGTTCACCTC
>JBBQHE010000314.1:0-3290 GCA_038323655.1 Acetobacterales bacterium
GATGTCGCCGGATGCCTGTCGCGCCTTCGTGGCGGCCGAGACAGCCAGCCTCGCGGCGCTGATCCGCGCGGCGGATATCCGGCTTTAGCAGGTTGCTTACAGAAGCCCGGTCCTGGGGGGAGTTTGCGGGGGGCAAAGCCCCTCTCAAGGACCGCGTCCCCCAGCACCAGGCCTTTTTCAGCAACCTGTTAGGCCGCAATCCTGCCTGTCTGGATCATCTCGGGCTCCTGGAAGCCTGGATCCAAGGGGCGGGGTTTTTGCAATGCCGCCCAGGCGTAGCATAGGTTTTCGCGTTTCGGACAAATTGCCGGGCTGGGTCGTAAGCGGACGCACCTTCCCCCTTGGCCCGGTCATCTTACACCCTTTGCGCCGGTTGTGTAAGAAATTAGTCCTGTGCAACCCGCGTGGCGCCGCTGTCCGCCTGCACCACGACGCCGCCCTGACCGCGATGATGGACAGCCGCCGCCCCCGGGGCTTTCCTGCCCGCCCATGACCTTCTCCCTCCTCGCCCGCTGCCCCACGACCGGCGCCTTCGGCTATGCCGCCGCCACCAGCAATATCGGCGTCGGCGCCCGCATCTGCGCCCTGGCGGCCGGGGTGGGGGGCGTGCTGACCCAGCACCGCACCGATCCACGCCTGGCCCCGCGTGGGGTCGGGCTGCTGCGCTCGGGCAGCGATGCGCAGCACACCATCGCAGCCCTGGTCGCCAGCACGCCTGACCACGGCTGGCGACAATTGGCGGCGATCGATGTGACCGGGGCCACAGCCCATTTCCACGGTCAGCGGGTAAAACCCGCCCATGCCGCAGTCCATGGACCGGGAGTCGTCGCCTTGGGAAACATCTTGGCCAACGAGCAGGTGCCGGCGGCGATGGTCGCGGCCTTCGCCGCCGCCACCGGTGCGCTCGCCGACCGGCTGCTGGCCGGGCTGGTGGCCGGCCAGGCCGCGGGGGGCGAACACGGGCCGGTCGTCTCGGCGGCGCTGCGTATCGTCACCGACCAGGAATTTGCCTATGCCGATCTGCGGGTGGACCGGGCCGATGACCCCATTGCCACCCTCGCCGGCCTCTGGGCCGACTACGCCCCCTGGGCCGATGAATTCGTGACCCGCGCGATCGATCCCGATGCCGCGCGTGGTGGCTGACAGACAGGACAAACAGACACATGCCCGTGCCCAATCGCCTCATGGACCTGGCCCCCGAGATCAAGGCCTGGCGCCAGGACATTCACACCCATCCCGAACTCGGCTTCGAGGAGCACCGCACCAGCGACATCGTCGCCGCCAAACTGGCGGAATGGGGGATCGAGGTGCATCGCGGCATCGCCGGCACCGGCGTCGTCGGCGTGCTGCGCGGCCAGCCGGGCAGCAAGTCGATCGGCTTCCGCGCCGACATGGATGCGCTGCCGATGCCGGAACAGACCGGCCTGCCCTATGCCAGCCAGACCCCGAATGTGATGCATGCCTGCGGGCATGACGGCCATACCGCGACGCTGCTGGGGGCCGCCAAGTACCTGGCCGAGACGCGCAATTTCGCCGGCACGGTGAACTTCCTGTTCCAACCGGCGGAAGAAGGCGGCGGCGGCGGGCGGGTGATGGTGGAGGAAGGGCTGTTCGACCGCTTCCCCTGCGACAGTGTCTATGCGTTGCACAATGACCCGAGCCTGCCGCTGGGCACCGCGGCCTGCGTTCCGGGCACGATCATGGCGGCCAGCGACAGGCTGTTCATCACCATCAAGGGCCGCGGCGGCCATGCCGCCCGGCCGCATACCACCATCGACCCGGTGCTGGTCGGCGCGCATGTCGTGGTCGCGCTGCAAAGCATCGTCGCGCGGCGGGTGGACGCGATCGAAAGCAGCGTGGTGTCGCTGACGATGTTCCATGCGGGATCGGCGATGAACGTCATCGCCCCGGTCGCCGAAATCCAGGGCACGGTGCGGGCGCTGAAGGAAGACGTGCGCCAGAAGGTGGCCGCCCTCATCACCCAGGTCGCGGAAAACACCGCCGCCGCCCATGGCGCCGAGGCGGTGGTGGAATACCGCTGGGGCTACCCGCCCACGGTGAACCACGCCGAGGAAGCCGAACGCGCCGCCCGCACGCTGGAGGAAATCCTGGGCCCGGACCACGTGTTGCGCCACAACCCGCCGGTGATGGGGGGCGAGGATTTTTCCTACATGCTGCTGGCCCGCCCCGGCGCCTTCGTGCGCTTCGGCCAGGCCGAGCCTGGGGGCAAGGGCGCCGTGCCGGTGCACAACCCGGGTTATGACTTCAACGACGACATGTCGCCGTTGGGCGCTGCCTGGTTCGCGCGGCTGGCGGAACGCGAATTGCCCCGTTGACGCCAGCCAGCATCGGCGTTTTTTCGACCGGCGAGACCTATGGCGACGCCATCTACAAGGTCGTCTTTTGCCGCGCGCTCCGGGCCGAATTCCCGGACGCGCGTATCACCTGGTTCGTGACGGGGACGACGCTTTATGCGTCGTCACTGGCCAGCGTGGTGGCGCCGCTGCTGGATGTGGTGGTGGAACGCTGCGGCATTGGGGAGCGGTTTTTTGCCCGCACCCCGCCCGGCATCGGGCCCTTCGACCTGCTGATCGATACGCAATCGCTGGCCTGGCGCACACTGGCGGCCTGGCGCGTGCCGCATGGCCGCTTCGTGACCGCGGTGCGCCCGCCGCGCAAGCCCGCGGGGCCGCATGTGCTGGACCGGCTGTTCGCGCTGATCGGCGACCCGCCGCGTGATGTGTCGCCGCTGCCGGTGCCCGCGGCGCTGCGCGATGCGGCGGCGGTCGCTTTGCCGGGAGAGGGGCCGTATCTCGCCATCGCGCCCGGGGCCGGGGGGGTGAAGAAGATCTGGCCGCTGGAACGGTTCCTCGTCGTGGCCGCGGCCCGGCCGGAAACGCCGGTCTTCCTGCTCGGCCCGGCCGAGGCGCCGCTGCGCGCCACCATCGCCGCCGCCCTGCCGCGGGCGCTGTTTCCGCTGGAACACCCGGCCATTGGCGTGCCGCAACCCTTGGCGACGGTGGCGCTGGCCGCGCGCTGCACCCTGGGGCTGGCGAATGACTCTGGGGCGGGGCACATGATCGCGGCCAGCGGCACGCCGTTGGTCAGCCTGTTCGGGCCTTCCAATGCCCAAAAGTTTCGGCCGCAGGGGGCGCGGGTGACGGTGGTGCAGGCGCCTGGCGGGGCGATGGCGGGGCTCGGTGTCGCGGAGGTGCTGGGCGCACTCGGCGGTTGACTTTGCCGGGCCACCCGGCCCATACGCCCCTCTTCACGGGACCGCCCTGGCCCCT
>JBBQHE010000315.1:0-3213 GCA_038323655.1 Acetobacterales bacterium
AGCCCCTCTAAAGGCGCGCTACCCCTTGGCAGGCCCGTTTCGTATGCCGCTGACGTGTTCGCGCATCAGCAGTTCGGCGCGCCATGCGTCTTGTGCCAGGACGGCGTCCAGGATGCGGCGGTGGTCATCGGTGCGGCGGCGGATATCGGTGGGTGTGAAGGCGACGATCCGGCGCAGTGAGGCGCCGGGGCGGTTCAGCACCAGGCGCAGGGTATCGGCCAGTTGTCGGTTGTCGGCTGCGGCCAGGATGGTTTCGTGGAAGGCGACGTTGGCGGCGCGGTAGCGTTCCAGCGCGTCGGGGCCGCAGAGGCCGGTGGCGACCACCGCTTCGCTTTCGGCCAGGGCGGTTTCGGCGGCCTGACGTGCCGTCGTGGCCAGGCCGCGCCGTGCGGCGAAGCGTGCGGCGAGGCCTTCGAGCGCGGCGCGGATCTCGAAGGCTTCGTCGATCGCCTCGGCCGAAAAATCCCGGACGGTAAAGCCGCGGTTGGGCGCGTAGTCCAGCAGCCCTTCGGCGGCCAGCGCGTGCAGGGCGGCACGCAACGGGGTGCGGGAGACGCCGAACTCGCCGGCCAGCCGCGCCTCGTTGATCTTCTCGCCATCGCCGAGCGCGCCATCGAGCATCATGTCGCGCAGCGTATCGGCCACGCGGATGGCGCGGGGCAGCAGGTGGGTCGTCGCTCGGGCGGGGCCATCCATAGCCATTGAATACAATGTTGCCTGTTACGCCGCCAGGGCCTGCCGCGGGCGGCAGCATCTTGCGACCGAATGGCAATGATTGTGTACAATGCGCGTTGACCTGCGTCGGCTCCGCTTTCAAAGTGGATATGCTTGGCAGGGAGTTCGGCGTGAGCGGTTTTGGCGTTGACGTGCCAGTGGCGGCGGTGGTCGCCATCGACCTGCACCGCGGGCACCTGGACCCGGCGGTCGCCACCATGCCGGCGGCGCCGGAGGTCGCGGCCAGGTTGGTTGCGGCGAACCTGCGTTTCCTCGCGGCGGCGCGCGCGGCCGGCGTGCCCGTGATCCATTGCGTCGCGCGGTATCGCGACGCGGCCGAGATCGCGCTGAACCCCTTCTGGCGCACCCGAGCCGAGGACCCCGCCGCCACCCGCAAGAATGTGCTGCGGCACAATCTGGACGGCATGCCGGGCCTTACGATCATGCCCGGGCTGCGCGCGCCGGAAGACGCGGTGGTGGACACCAAGAAGCGCTATGACTGCTTCGTTGCGACCGACCTTGACCTGCGGCTGCGGAGCTTGCGCGCCAACACGCTGCTGATCACCGGCATCAACACCAATTCCTGCGTGCTCGCGACCGCCTGTGCCGCCAATGTGCGCGACTATGCCGTCGTGGTCATCGAGGATTGCGTCGACACGATGGACGGCCCGGCCCACCACGAGGCCGCGCTGATGCTGCTGCGTACCGCCTTTGCTCAAGTCATGACCGGGGAGGAGGCGCTGAAGCGCCTCGGACAACAATGAACGAACCGACCCTGCCGGGTGCCCGCAACCCCTTTACCGCCATCGTGGACCGTGCGCCCCTGCCGCCGCTGCCTGGCGGCGCGCGCATGGCCTTCTGGAGCATCGTGAACCTGGAGGTCTGGGACATTTCCCGCCCCATGGCGCGCCAGGTGATCCCCGCCCCCACGGGCCAGGTGCTGCTGCCCGACGTGCCCAACTGGTCCTGGCATGAATACGGGATGCGTGTCGGCGTCTGGCGTTTCTTCAAATTGTACGAAAGGCTGGGCATCCGCCCCACGCTGTCGATCAATGCCCGCGTCTGCGATGATTACGAACGGGTGGCCGCGCAGGCGCGGGATTGTGGCTGGGAGCCGATGGGCCACGCCTGGGACCAGATGCCGATCCACAAGATCGATGACCAGAAGGCGATGATCGCGCGCTCGATGGACCGGCTGGAATCCTTCTGGGGCAAGCGCCCCGTCGGCTGGCTCGGGCCGGGGCTGACGCAGACCTATGACACGCCGGAAAACCTGGTCGAAGCGGGCGTAAAATACATCGGCGACTGGGTCTATGACGACGATCCCACGGTGATCAGCACGGCTCGCGGCCCGCTGGTGACGCTGCCCTATACGGTGGAGTTGAACGACATCCCGATGATGATCGTGCAGCACCACGAAAGCGCCTACTGGAAGACGCGGGTGATGGACCAGTTCAAGCGGCTCTACGAGGAAAGCGCCGAGCGGCCAAAAATCATCTCGATCGCCATCCACCCCTATATCTCCGGCCAGCCGCATCGCATCCGCTACCTGGAGGAAATCTACGCCGAGGTCGCGGACTACGCGGGCGTGGTGCACATGAACGGCGCCGAATTGTACGACTGGTACAATGCCGCGGCGAAGGTGCATCCGTGAACCAGGTGCCGCCCGGCGGGATGCTGCCCGGTGAGCGCATCGCCTATGACCCCATCGCCGGGCGCAAGGTTCTGGCGCTGCCCGACGGCAAGCGCGTCGCCGTCTGGATCATCGTCAACATCGAGGAATGGAACCCGCTGGAAACCATGCCGCGCACGGTGCTGACGCCCCCCGCGGGCGGCGCGCCGATGCCCGACATCCCCAACTGGGCCTGGCACGAATACGGCAACCGCGTCGGCTTCTGGCGCATCCTGGAGGTCTTCGACGACTACCGCCTGCCGGGCGTGCTCGCGATCAACGGCTGCGCCATCGCGGCCTATCCGCAGATCGCTCAGGCGGCGAAGGATCGCGGCTGGGAGTTCATGGGCCACGGCTACACCCAGAAGAACATGCAGAAGGTCGCCAACGAGGCGGAAGACATCCGCCTGACCACCGAAGCCATCCAGTCCTTCACCGGCACCCGCCCGCGCGGCTGGCTGGGGCCGGGGCTGACCGAGACCTGGGAAACGCCCGAACGGCTCGTCGATGCCGGCTACGACTACGTCGCCGACTGGGTGCTGGACGACCAGCCGGTGGTGTTGAACACGCGCCGCGGCCCGCTGGCCAACGTGCCCTATACCCAGGAATGCAACGACGTCGCGATGATGCTGATCCAGCATCACAAGGCGTCCGAATACCGCGACCGCGCGATCGACCAGTTCGAACAGATACGCAGCGACGCCCGCCACGGCGCGCGCGTCATGGCGCTGGTGCTGCACCCCTATATCATGGGGGCGCCGCACCGGCTGCGGTACTTCCGCGAGGCCGTGGCCCATATCGCCGGCTGCCCGGATGCCGTGTTCATG
>JBBQHE010000316.1:0-3190 GCA_038323655.1 Acetobacterales bacterium
GCCACGCCCGCCTGGCCGCGGCCATCGCCCATGTGGGTGCGCTGCCGGCCATCCAGCTCGGCCATGCCGGGCGCAAGGGCAGCCGCGGTGCGCCCTGGAGCGACGGCCCCTCCGACCCCGTCTGGGCCTGCGGCGCGCCGAGTGCGGTGCCCATGGGCGCCTTCGCCACCCCCAGCGCGATGACGGCGGGGCAGATCGAGGATATGATCGACGCCTTCGCCGCCACCGCCCGCCGCGCCGTCCGCGCCGGCTATCGGATGATCGAGTTGCACGGCGCGCACGGCTACCTGCTGCACCAGTTCCTCTCGCCCGTCGCGAACCGCCGCGACGACGCCTGGGGCGGGGATTTTGCCGGCCGCACGAAGGCCTTGCTGGACGTCACGCGGGCGGTGAAGGCCGCCATCCCGCCCGATGTCTCGCTCTGGGTGCGTCTCAGCCACACCGACTGGATCGAGGGCGGCTGGACCACGGCGGAAACGGTGCGGCTGTCGGCGTTGCTGAAGGACATGGGCGTCGAGGCGATCGACGTCTCCTCGGGCGGGATCGAGGCCGCGAAGATCCCGGTCGGCCCGGGCTACCAGGTGCCGGGCGCGGAGGCGGTGCGGCAAGCCACGGGGATGCTGGTGGCCGCCGTGGGCATGATCACCGAACCGACCCAAGCCCAGGCGATCCTGGCCGAGGGCAAGGCCGACCTCGTGCTGCTCGCCCGGGCGATGCTGCGCGACCCCTATTGGCCGGTGCAGGCGGCCGTGACCCTGGGGCGGCTCGATGCGGTGCGCGCCCCGCCGCAGTATGATCGCGGATGGAGCGCGCTGGGGCGCATCGCGATGGATCGCGACATCGCCCGCGCCATGCCGCCCGTCTGACGCCAAGGGGAACCCGAGGATGGCCGCGTATCTGATCGCCGATATCGACGTGCACGACCCGATCCAGTTCGCCTCCTATCGCGAGGCCGTGGCGCCGATGATCGCACGCTTCGGCGGCCGCTACCTGATGCGCGGTCCGGCCCTGGAGCTGCGCGAAGGCGAGGACTTCCTGAACCGCCTGGTGGTGCTCGAATTCCCGACGATGCAGGCCCTGCGCGCCTTCTACGACAGCCCGGACTACGCCCCGCTGATCGCCATGCGCCAGGCCTGCACCACGTCGCGGGTGTCGCTGGCCGAGGGCTACCAGCCCGTCGGCGGGCTGCGCGGTTCTTGAGGCCGTCTCGCCCCGGTTGTGGGCCTATGTCCTGGTCGGCGCCGCGGCGAGCACGGTCCTCACCGCCACCTTCACCGCGACCCTGACCCGGGTCTTCGGCGTGCCAGGCTCGACCGGGCCCTGCGTGCTGACCGGCTGGCTGATGGTGGCCGGCGCCTGTTCCTTCGGCGGGCTGGACGATCGCAGATCAGCCGCGCCTGCCCTCGGCCGTCACGCATCACCAGATGGATATTCCGCCGGGCATGGCGCTGGTCGAGATCTTTTTCCGCAACATCGGCCAGGTCTTCCTGCTCGGCAGTTGGTTCAGCGGCGCGATCATCCTGGCTGGCGTCTTCATCGCCTCCGTGCCGGCTGGCATCGCCGTCATCGCGGGGTCGCTCATCGCAACGGGCGTGTCGATCGGCATGGTCGCCGGCCCCGGGCTGGTGCGTCCGGGGCTTTACGGTTTCAGCCTGGTCCTGACGGCCCTGGCCGTTGGCGTGGTCTTCCTGCGGCCATCATTGCGCGTGGCGCTCTACGCCGGGCTCGCCTCGATCGTGACGGTGTTCGTGCGGGGTGCACGCGATGTCATCGTGGCGCCCGCCGGCGTGCCGTCCTTCACCGCACCCTTCGTCCTGACGATGGACCTGTCCCTCGCGCCTTGGGGTGCCGCATCCGCATCGAGCCGTGGCGGGCCGCGCCGTCGGCACGACGACGCGCGGCTCAGGGCACGCGCCCCGCAGAACCGGGTCTTTCGCCGTCACCCACTGAAGGCGTGCGGCCGAAGCCTTGGATGGTCCAGATGTAGGGCGTGTCATCGGCGCGTACCGAGCCCACGCGTGGTGCGCTGACATCAACGATCGAGGTGATGCAGGCGGCCCACATCGCCAGCAACCCCAGCGCGAGCACGATATGCCGTCGCCCTGCCAGGCCGAGGTGAAAGCCGACCGCTGCGGTCGCGGCCACCGACATGCCGAAGAGCATCCACAGAATTTCGGTTGGCAGTCGGGTTGAGAAGGCGCGCCGCTGGGCAGTCGCGGCATCGAACATGTCGTTCATCGACGCCAGCATCAGCGCCGCCAGCGGGTCCGGCCGTGGCCGCGCAATCGCCACCGCCTGGTTCCAGATCGCCGTCTGCAGGCGGTTCGTCTCCGCGTTCAGCCTTTCGATCTTCGCCGGATCCGGCCCCGCCCGCACGAATTCCAGCCGCAACCCGGCCCATGCTTCCACCGTCTGGCGCAAGACACTGGCTTCTGGGCCGTCAGGCAGGCCTGCCCTCAGCCAGGCCGTGCCGATGGCATTGGCTTCCGTCAGCGACACGGCCCGCCGGTCGTCGAAGCGCTGTTGCGCCATGGACAGCGACAGGGCCAGCACGAAGGCCAGCAGCCCCAGCATGCCGCTGACGATGAAGCTGACCGAGGAGACATGGTCCTCATCGCGCGTCGCATGGCGCCGGCCATAGCGGAACCCTGTCTCGCTGGAGGCGGCCAGCAGCAGGAACACGAGGGCGGCGAAGCCCCAGATGCCGGTCAGGATCAGGAAGGCGGGAAGGGTCACGCGGGGATTCCTGGGCCTTGCTGAGGCGAAGTCGACTCGCGCCATACTGCAGGCTGATCTAGAAGCAGCGCCGTATCCCCCGCAAGTGAGCCCGCATGCGCCGCCTCTTCGCCATCCTGTCGCTGTTCCTCTGCCTCGGTGCGACCGCCGTCCGCGCCGACGTGCTCTTTGTGCTGAACTCGGGCGACGCCGAAATCCTGGTGCTGGATGCCACGACGCGGACCGAAATCCGCCGCATCAGCGTGATGCGGGAGGCGCATCACCTGGTCTGGGCGCCGGACCGCTCCGTCCTGCTGATCGGGGATTCCGGCGGCAATGAGATGCTCTTCGTGCAGCCCGCGACTGGCGAGGTTTTGCGGCGGGAGCGTATCTCCAACCCCTACCACATGGAATTCAGCCCGGACGGGCGGCACCTGGTGGTGACCAGCCTGCGGCGCGACCAGGTGGACATCTA
>JBBQHE010000317.1:0-3124 GCA_038323655.1 Acetobacterales bacterium
GGGCCAGCCTGCAGATCACCGCCGGCACCGACATCGTGGTGGGGGCAGCCAACCTCGCCGCGACCGCGGGCAGTGCTGCGCTTGTCGCGAACGGGGGGTCGGTCACGCTGGGCGGCGCGGCCGGCACCACGGCGACGGTCCAGGCCTCGGGCCAGGCGACGGTCCAGGCCGCGTCCGCGATTTCGCTGGGCAATGGAGGCGGCACCGCTTCGCTCAACGGGGCTTCGGTCCGCGTCACGGCGGGCAGCAGCCTGGCCATCGGTTCGGCGGGCGGGCTCCAGGCCGGGGCTGGCGACGCCACCCTGGTCGCGGGAACGACCATCGGGATCACCGGCGGGCCCGGCGCCACTGCCAGCGGCACGCTGGGCCTTCAGGCCGGCGGCAGCGTCACCCTGGCGGCGACCGCCAGCGTCGGCACGGTGCTGACCGCCGGGGCGGTGAACGTGACGGCAGGCGGGGGGATCGACCTGGCCACCGGGACCGTGCGGGCCACCGGTGGTTCAGTGACGCTGGCCGCCAACGGCGGGGCGCTGACGCTGCGTTCGGGCGCAAGCCTGGTGGCAGGCGGTACCATCGGCGCCACCGCCGCGGGCGATGTCAGCCTGGCCAACGCGTCCTTGACCGCTGCGGGCGATGCGACGCTCTTCGCGGGCGGCAACCTGTCGCTCACATCCTCCAGCGCCACGACGACCTCGGGTGCGTTGCGCATGTCGGCCAATGGCGCCGGCACCTTCGAGTCCAGCACCCTGTCAGGCCAGGGCGGGGTCCGCGTCACCACCGGCGGCGGGATTTCGGCCAATGCCTTGACGGTCGCGGCCAGTGGCGGCGATGCGCGCCTTACGGCCGGCGGCGGCGCGAGTTTCACCGCCGCCCGCATCTCCGCGCGCGACACCGTCAGCGTCAGCGCGGCCGCAAGCATGGCCTTTACCGACACGGTGATCGACCCGACCACAGTGCTGCTGACCGCAGTCGGGGACTTCACGGCCAACGGCCTGACCGGGCAGTCCTCCGGCCTGTTCCGCATTGCAGCGGGGGGCCAGGTGCTGCTGACGGCCAGCGCCTTCACCGCCGATGTTTTCGAAGTGGTCGCCGGCACCGGCAACGGCCGCATCACGCTCGGCGGCGTCAGCATCGCGGTGGACACCGGCGCCCTGCTCACGGGCCCGGGCGGGGTCTTCATGCCCGCCCTGGTCACGGTCAGACCAGGTGCCACCGGCCGCTTTGCCCCGCTGGTGATCGACACGCGGCGCGGCGGCGATGCCTACACCAGCTTCCCGACCACCGCGCGGCCCGATACGCCGGGGGCCCAGCCGGCGGACCAGCCGACGCAGGTCGCGACCCGGCTGACCCCGATTTCCGCCTTCACCCCGGCGGCGAAAGCCGATCCGGGCGGCGACGTGCTGCTGAACCTGTCCGCGCTCAACCTGCCGGTCTTCCTGCTGCTGAACGGCGGTTCGGCGGGTGGCGTGCTCGACGCGGGCCGCCTGGGCGTGCAGGGCACCGGCGGCAGGGTGGAGATCCAGGGCAGCCTTGGCCAGTTCCAGGGCTCGGCCGCGGCCAGCCAGGCCAGCCTCTCCACCGTGGTCGACGGTGCCTTCTCCCCCGGCAGCCAGCAGAATTACCGCTTCAACAGCTGCGTCATCGGCGCCTTCACCTGCAACGTGCTGGCCGTGCTGACGCCGATCCCGCCGCCGACCACCCAGCAGGCAGAACTGCGGATCGCGGCCAATCCGCGGGACCCGGACGCCCTGCTGCCGAACATCGCCGAAGAGGATTACTGACCCATGCGGATGCCGATTGCGCTGGCGCTGCTGGCCAGCCTTGCCGCCTGCCAGACACCGCCGGACAGCGCCTATGTCGCAACCGCCGGCACCGCGAGCGGCCAGCCGGCCGGCACCGATGCGCGCGGCGAAGCCTGCACCGTGCAGCCGGGCCGCGCGGTGTCGACCGATGCGACCCCGTTGCGCACACGCGAAGTCTTCTGCGGCGGCTGGACCCAGCCAGCAGCGCGACTGATCGACCTGCCCCGCAGTGCCGGCGATCTCGACGCCCTGGCCACGGCCGGTGCCTGGCGCAACTGGATCGACCAGCGCTACGCCTGCGTCGCCCCCACCCGGACCAGCGTCACCGGCGGGGCCGATGCCCGGCTGCTGGCATGCACGCGCCGGGCTGGCGGCTGGCCGCAGGTCGCCATGGTCATCGCCGGGCCCAACGGGCCGGTGCTGGCCGATGGCGTGTCCACCGCCGTGCCCGTCATCGAACGCCTGGCGACCGGCCAGAGCGCCTCAGCCGCGACGGGCGCACGCTCCGCGGCCCTCGAACTGGCCGTGGCGCGCCTGTCGGCTGACAGTTTCGGCACCTCAGAGGTCGGTCGGTACGAGGCGCTGATGACGTTGGGGCGCGACCTCAACCAGGTCGAGACCTTCGGCGCAGCGGAGGAAGCCTATCGCCAGGCGCTGTCGGTGCAGGAACGCACCATCGGCGTCGGCAACCCCAACACCGTGAGCGCGCTGATCCACCTGGCGCTGAACCTGTCGAACCAGCGGCGCCTGGCCGAAGCCGAGGCGCTGTTCGTCCGCGCCGATGCGCTGACGCCGCGCGCGGCCGACCCCGCGGCACCGGCCCGGTTGCAGCATTACCGCGGCCTGCACGCGCTGAACTCCGGCCAGTTTGCCCCGGCCCTGACGCGGCTTGAGGCAGCGGAGCGCCTGTATATACCGCTGTTGCCCTCCAGCCTGTCGGACGGGCAGGCCGCCTCCTCGCTGGTCGCGGTTGCCGACCCCGTGTCGCAATCGGCGATCCTGGGGCTGGCGGAAAGCCAGCGCACCAAGGGTGTGGTGCTGGCACGGCTCGGGCGTGGCCAGGAAGCCGGGATTTCACTGGCCAACGGCCGCAGCCTGCTGCGAAGGGCGGGGCTTGAGGCCAACATGCTGACCGGCCGCGCATTGCGGACCCAGGGCGAGGTCGAGGCCCAGGCCGGACGCGAGGATGCCTCGGCCGCCTTGCTGAGCCAGGCCGCCGGGCGCTTCGCCGTGGCCGCCCCGGGTGAGCGCCCGGAGGCGGTGACGCTGTTCCTGGTCGGCACCCGCCGCGCCGTGGCCGGGCAGCGCCAGTCGGCGCTGGA
>JBBQHE010000318.1:0-3119 GCA_038323655.1 Acetobacterales bacterium
TGCCGAGCACCATCGTGTCCTGCCCCATGACGGCGCCTGGCGCGGGGACGCTGAGCGCATGGGCGTGGAAATCCGGCATCCGCAGGTCGCGCAGCAGGGCGCCGCCATTGGCGTGCGGATTGGCGCCCATCCGCCGCGCCCCCTTCGGCGCCAGCTCGGCGAGTTCGGCGACCAGGGTTCCGTGCTCGTCGAACAGTTCCTCGGGCCGGTAGCTCTTCATCCAGGCTTCCAGCAGCTCGACATGGTTGGGATGGGCCGCATCGACCAACAGCGGCACCTGGTGCGAGCGGAAGGTGCCCTCGATCTGCAGCCCGTCGACTATTTTCGGGCCGGTCCAACCCTTTGGCGAGCGCAGGACGATCATCGGCCAGTCCGGGCGCGCCGGGTCGTTCGTTGTGCGGGCGTGGTGCTGGATGCGCTGGATCTCGCCGACCGCCTGCTCGGTCGCCGCGGCCATCAGCGCATGCATCGTGGCGGGATCGTCGCCCTCCACGAAAATCGGCTTCCAACCGCAGCCCTCGAAGAACCGTCTCAGTTCCTCGTGCGGAATGCGCGCCAGCACGGTGGGATTGCTGATCTTGTAGCCGTTGAGATGCAGGATCGGCAGTACCGCGCCATCGGTCTGCGGGTTGAGGAACTTGTTTGAATGCCACGCGGTGGCAAGCGGGCCCGTCTCCGCCTCGCCGTCGCCAACGATGCAGGCGACGATCAGCGCGGGATTGTCGAACGCTGCGCCGAAGGCGTGACTGAGCGAGTAGCCGAGCTCGCCACCTTCATGGATCGATCCTGGGGTGCTCGGCGCGACGTGGCTGGAAATGCCGCCGGGAAAGGAGAACTGCTTGAACAGCTTCTGCAGCCCGGCCGCGTCCTGGGTAACGTTCGGATTGACCTCGCTCCAGGTGCCTGCGAGATACACGTTGGCGACCAGGGCCGGGCCGCCATGTCCCGGGCCTGCGATGTAGATCATGTTGAGGTCGTGCTTCTGGATGACGCGGTTCAGATGCACGTAGATGAAGTTCTGGCCGGGCGTCGTGCCCCAGTGCCCGACCACCAGCGGTTTCACGTGGGCCAGCTTGAGCTTTTCGCGCAGCAGCGGGTTCTCGTAGAGGTAGATCTGGCCGACGGACAGATAGTTGGCGGCGCGCCAATAGGCATCGATGCGGCGCAATTCGTCCGCGCTCAGCGCGGCGGCGTCTGGGGCGCGACCTTGGCCTTTGGCGTCGTTCGGTGCAGAGGGTGTGGCCATTCTGGGAATCCCGGTTTCTGGCAGGCATGAACCGTGCGGTACGGCCTGCGGCGGCAAGCTGGCGGGGCCGATAGGACCAGAGGGCCCGGACGGGGCGGTTAGGGCAGGTGGTCCGTGATGGTGTTTCGTAGCATGTCCAGCGTTGGATCGTCAGTTTAACGGAGCCGGTGCTGGCAGCTTCGGCTGGACGGTGCCGGACATCGTGGCGTGGGCCACGTGAACCGGCGATGGCCGCATGCTGGCCAGGCCCCATTGCACAAACATCATGCCGGCCATCAGGAGCAGATTGATCAGGATCGTCTTGGTGGCCCCGCGGATCGTCGGGGCCGGATCTGCGCGAAGCGAATGTGCGCGCGATGCGGTCGAGGCGAGTTCGCCGCGCGGCAGCAGCTTGATCAGGCGGTCTGCGATCATCGTGGGGTGCAACCGCCTCGCCGGCGCATCCGGAAGCGCCGCGATAAGAGAGGCCAGCCGCTGCCGCGCTGTCACCTTCGGCATCCGCGCCAATGCCGCGGCTTCCCCCCAGGGGTCGACATCCAGCCGCGCCAGCGCCGAGAGGACGCTCAGCCAGGCGCTGCTGTCGCGCTCGTCGATGGGGGCGAACAAAAAGGCGTCGAACTCGGCTCCTGGCTGGGCCGTCGTGGGCGAACGGGTCATCTGCGTTGCCTGATTCCGTGACCCGTCTCAAACAAAGCGATTGGGCGGGGCGACGAGCGGAGTTGCTGTGGTCTATGTCCAGAGCCTACCATTTTGCGGCGTCCGGGATGAGGGTCGGAACCTACTCAGACCCCACCTTGGCGACGTGCTGTGTCTCCGACGCCTTCGCATCTGCCTGGATCTTCCCTGATCGGCTTGCCAGCAGGGCCCGTTGCCTCAACCCCATCGGCATCCGGTCGCGACCGCAACACTGGCTGTGCCGGGGCCCCCGACCGGCGGAGCCGCCCCGGGGGCCGCACGATCAACTCGACGGCGAGCGGGCCCCTGATTAGCCCGCCCGCGTCGGCGGTTCCCACCGAACCGCCGTGCCGCAAGGCTGTCGTATCTAGATTACGTGTGCGCCGACGGGTTTGCAGCCACCGCCGCGTGCATCTCCATACGCAAAGGCGTGGCGTTCGCGAGGACCGTGCGCGCTCGGCCGAGGGCCTCCGGCGTGCCGTGCGCGGCGACCAGGAATTCGTCGGCCTTCAGCGCGGCTTCATAGTCGAGCACGCTGTCTTTCGGAATGCCAATGCTGAACAGCGCGGCACCGAGCGCACTCAGGCCACCGACCACAACGGCACCCTCAAGCGCCGAGACAACGGCGGCCGCGAGATAGCCGAGCACCATAACCGGGCCAACCACCGGCACGATCATGAACACGCCGCCGAACAGCAGGCCCCATAATCCGCCCCAGAACGCGCCGCGCTTGCCCCAGAACTTGACCCGATCGCCGGTGTTGTAGAATCCGAGCACCTTCTCCTCGGTGTGGTAGCCCTGGCCGATGACGCTGATCTGCTTCATGTCGAAGCCACTTTCGCCGAGGTCTTTCACTGCGCGTTCGGCAAGCCCGTGATCGGCGAAAACGGCGACTAACGTATCAGATGTCATAGAGTTTTCCTTCGAATGGGTGCGGAACGGCACGCGCGGCCGCGCACCGGCTCTCGACCCAGTCTAGCGCCGCGGATCGGCATCGCAGCACCCGCAGAATCTACTCAGGGCCCCCACCCTCGCCCCGTGGCGGCGGCGGGATGCCCGGCATAGGTAGTTCCCGATGCTGGCGGGCCATGTTCATTGGGCTTTGACTACGGCGAGCGCACACGTCCATCGCAACGACAGTGCCTTTCCACGGCCGCAGGACCCTCTGTGCGACCAACTTGCGTCCGACGCATTGATG
>JBBQHE010000319.1:0-3114 GCA_038323655.1 Acetobacterales bacterium
CCGGAGATGCTGGAGGCCGAATTGTCGGGGCTGCTGCTGGATTGCGCCGCCTGGGGTGCCGCACCCGCCGACCTGCCCTGGCTGGACGCGCCGCCCGCCGGCACCCTGGCCGCGGCGGGGGTGCTGCTGCGGGAGCTGGAGGCGCTGGACGCCGCGGGCCGCATCACCGCCATGGGCCGCCGCATGGCCCGCCTCGGCGCCCATCCGCGCCTGGCCCGGATGATGGCGGCAGCCGAGAACGAGCAGGAAGCCGCCCTGGCCGCCGACATTGCCGCGCTGCTGGAAGAACGCGACCCGATCCGCGACCGCGACGCCCCGGCCGAAATCGGGCTGCGGCTGGACCTGCTGTCGGGCGGCGACCATGCCGCGGCCGATCGCGGCGCGATCCAGCGCATCCGCCGCGCGTCGTCGCTGCACCGCCGCCGCCTGGGCGTGCCGGGCGGGACCGAGGCCGCCGGCGACCCCGGCGCGCTGCTGGCCGCGGGTTTTCCCGACCGCATCGCGGCCCGGCGCGGCACGATGGAGGGCGCCTTTCGCCTGGCCGGGGGCGGCATGGGCGCGCGTCTGCCGCCGACCGACCCGCTGTCCAAGGCGCCGCTGCTGGCGATTGCCGACCTCGACCTGGTGGGCACCGAGGCCCGCATCCGCATGGCCGCCCGGCTGGACCGCGCCGTGCTGGAAGCCCGCTTCCCCGAGCGTTTTGTGCGGGAGGAAGGGGCGGCCTTCGACGCCCGGCTTGGCGCCGTCACCGCCCGCCGCCGCCTGCGTTTTGGTCCGCTGGTGCTGGAAGAAACCACCATCCCCGCGACCGACCCCGAGGCCGTGGCGCTGGCCCTGGCCGAGGCCGCCTCGGCGCGCGATTTTCGTGACCTGGGCTGGACCGAGGCGGCCCGGCAGACCCGCGCGCGGATTGAAACCATGCGGCGGCTCGAACCGGCGGGCGATTGGCCCGACACCACGCTTTCCGCCGCCTGGCTGGCGCCGCATATCCAGGGGCTGACGCGGCTGACCGAATTGGGCGGGCTGGACCTGACCGCGATCTTTCGTGGGTTGCTGCCGTGGGAGGCCCAGAAACGCCTGGATGCGGCCCTGCCCACCCGGCTTTCGCTGCTGGCCGGGCGAAGTGCGGCGGTCGACTACGCGGCCAACCCGCCGCGGCTTGAAGCCCGCGCCCAGCACCTGTTCGGCGTGGCGGGCCTGCCGCCGCTGGCCGAAGGGCGCCTGGCTTTGCAGGTCGTGCTGCTGAGCCCCGCGAGCCGGCCCATCGCCGTGACCGCCGACCTGGCTGGGTTCTGGGCCGGGGCCTGGGCCGATGTGCGGAAGGATCTGCGCGGGCGTTACCCCAAGCATGACTGGCCCGAGGATCCGGCCCGCGCCACCCCGCCGCCCGACAAGCCGCGCCGGGGGTAGCCGCCACGCCCGCCGTATGTTTTACGGGCGCGCCATCACGGAGCGAGACGATGCAGATCACCGACGAAACCATCGGCACCGGCGCCGAAGCCGCCGCCGGCCAGAACGTGGCCGTCCATTACACCGGCTGGCTGCACGACCCGGCCGCGGCCGATACCAAGGGCCGCAAGTTCGACAGCAGCCGCGACCGCGGCCAGCCGTTTCGCTTCGAACTCGGCGCCGGGCACGTCATCGCCGGCTGGGACGAAGGTGTTGCGGGGATGAAGATCGGCGGCAGCCGCCGGCTGACCATCCCGCCCGAGAAGGGCTATGGCGCGCGCGGCGCCGGCGGGGTGATCCCGCCGAATGCGACGCTGGTGTTTGATGTGGAACTGCTCGGCGTCGAATAGCACTGGCCCGGCGGGCGTGGCCGAAGGGGCACGCCCGCCCCGTCGCTATCCTTCGAACAGGTGCGGCACGACCCGGCTGTTGTCGCGCAGGATCGCGGCCTCACTCTCCCGCAGGATGATCCCGGCGGGCCGGTCCCCGACCACCCATGACCCGACCAGCGCCTTCCACCCATCCCGTTCCGGAAGCCGGGCCGCGGCCTGGGTGACGAAGCGCGCGCCGGCCTCGGCATAGGGGCCGGGCGTCTGCGCGACCACCGCGCCATCGCCGAAAATCGTGACATTCGCGCCCTCCCGCCCGAGGCAGGGCTTTTGGACATGCGGCCCGGCCAGAGTCACCCGCCCGGGCTGCGTTTGCAGCAGGTGCGGATGCCCGGGGAACAGCGACCACAGCACCGCCAGGATCGCCTTGTCCGACAGCAGCGCCTTCCACGGCGGTTCCAGCACGCCGCATGTGTCCTGCGCCAGGTGCGGGCCAAAGGCGTCGGTCCGCGCCCATTCCCAGGGGTAGAGCTTGTGCAGGAAGTGGATGCGCGCCCCGGCCTCGTCCAGGAACTGCGCGCCGTCCCAGCCGATGGCATGGATGTCGATGGGCAGGGTCGCAATGCCCGCCTGCTGCGCCAGGTCGCGGAAATAGGTCGCATGCGCCCATTCCTCGGCACTGTCGGCAAAGGCCGCGAAATGGATCGGCCGGCCCTGGGTCATCGGCGCGATCACGCCCAGGCGGTCCAGCAGTTTCTCGTGCAGGGAATTGAACTGGTCGGCGTCCGGATGCGTGTCCTGCAGCCAGTGCCATTGCGCGACGGCGGTTTCGATCGCCAGTGTTGGCGTATCGGCGTTGTATTCCAGCATCGCCACGCGCCCCGACTGGTCGTCGAAGGCGAGGTCGAAGCGCCCCATCAGCGACGGATCTCCCCGCCGCCAGGACCGCTGGACGTAGTCCGCGAACCAGGGCGGCAGGTGGAAGGCCTCGGCCAGCAGGTTTTCCGCACGATTCACCACATGATCGACTGCATCCAGGCAGCGGGCGTGGAGTTCGGCGGTCGCGTCATCCAGCAGATCGACCTCGGCCGTGGTCAGCGCCCAATAGGCTTCCTCATGCCACCACAGCCCGCCGTGCACGCCGGTCTCGGGCGGCTGGCCGGCGGAGTGGTAGTCCAGCCCGATGGCCTCCAGCCGCTTTTGCCAGTCGCGGCGGGGCGACGCGCGGCGCCGTTCCATCAGCTACCGCTGCTGAAGCCACGGGCGCTGGCGCCGAAGCCGCTGCGCACGACCGAGGCGGTGCCGGCCCGCGTGGGGGTCGCGATTGCCGTGGACA
>JBBQHE010000320.1:0-3104 GCA_038323655.1 Acetobacterales bacterium
CCGGCCCCACCGCCGCGGCGGCGTTCAAGTGCCCGCGTGTCGGTGGCGATTTCGTCTTCGGGCAGGAGGCGAACATCAACAGCCTCGACCAGCCGGCGTCGAACACCATTTCCACCCGCAACATCGCGATGAACATCTTCGAAACGCTGATGACGCGTGACGAAAACAACCACCCGATCACCGATCTGGCCGCCTCATACACCGAATCGCCGGATCGAATGACCTACACGTTCAAGCTGCGCCAGGGCGTTCACTTCCACAACGGCAAGCTGATGACCTCGGCGGACGTGCTGGCCTCATTCGATCGCTACAATCGGATCGGTCTCGAAAGAGGCATGTTCAAGAACGTCGTCAGCTGGGATGCGCCGGATGCCGACACCTTCGTGATCCATCTCAAGGCGCCGCAACCGACGCTCATCGAGGCGATCAGCGCCTTTTCCGTGCCGGTCATCATCGTGCCGTCCGAACTGGCGGATGCGCCGGCGATGCAACTTGACATCGTCGGCACCGGCCCCTGGCAGCTGGAGAAGTTTGTTCCCGGCAGCTACGCCAAGTTGAAGCGCTATGACGGCTACACCCCGAACGACAAATACGAAACCCGCACCGGCTTCGGCGGCTACAAGCAGGCCTGCTTCGACACGGTCACCTTCCGCATCGTAACCGAGCCAGGCGCGCGGGTCGCCGGCCTGCAGACCGGCGAATTGCAAGGGGTGGAAGACCTGCCGACCAAATCCGTGCCGGAGTTGAAAAAAGACAAAAACATCCGAATCCTGCCGCTGGATAACTGGGAGATCCTGATCACCACGCCGAACATTTCGATGGCGCCGACGGATGATCTGAATTTCCGCAAGGCGGTGCAGGCGATCCTGGACATGAACGAGATCATGGACGCCGCGACCGACGGCAATTATCGCCTCAATGTCGGCTTCCAGTATCCCAATCAGCCGGCCTACACCGACGCCGGCAAGGACACCTACAACCTGCACAACGCCAAGCTGGCAAAGGAATATCTGGCAAAATCCGGCTACAAGGGCGAGCCGGTGGTGCTGCTGACCAACAAGGACTACCCGGCCATGTACAACGCGGCCGTGGTCGTGGCCGAACAGTTGAAGGCTATCGGCATCAATGCCGAACTGAAAGTGCTCGACTGGCCGTCCTCGATCCAGATGTATCTGAAGACCACCAAGGGCTGGAACTTCTTCTTCACCGGCTACGGCACCCAGCCGGCGCTTGGCCCGCTCGCGGTGATGCAGTTCTTTACCCCCCCGAACGCGGCGTACAAGCCGACCGCCCCGGCCGGTGACCCCGACCTGGCCAAGGCGTGGAGCGACATGAACCAACAGCCTGCGGCGGCCGACCGCCAGGCGGCGTTCGCGGCGATGCAGAAGCTCATCCTCGATCGCGCCTACGCCTTCCCATTTGGTGCACGGACCAAGGTTCAGGCCACGCGCGCCAATGTCGAAGGATTCATGCCGTTCCGGATTCCGCGGATGTCCAACGTCTGGTTCAGCAGCGGGGGCTGATCGCAGGCGGGGCGCTGCATCGGACGCGCGAGCGGCTGGTTGCTGCGAGGGCGACGTTGTCGGCTTAACTGCTGGCAGCGGATTGTCGGCCGCAAGGAGGGCAGTGGCTCAGCCGGTCGGTCAGATCTTGCCCTCAGCCGGCCTTGGGTGAATCCGCACCCCCTTGCGCCACAGCTTTAGCGCCTCCCAATGGATCGCCCCCACCACTTTCAACGCCAGCAGTGGATGGCCGAGCACGGCGCGCAGCAGCGAGGAGTCGGTAAGCGGGGCGCGTTTGCCGGAGAAGCTGGCGGTGAGCATGGTGCCCGCCGCGTCCGTCGCACGGATGAACAATGCCAGCGCCGCGCCAGGCGGCGTGAGGCGAAAATGGTAATGCATGTCCATGCCGAAGAACGGCGAAACGTAGAGCCGCTTGGCGCAGTCCTGCACCAGCACGCCTGCCTCGGCACGCACCGGCATCACGTAGGTGTGGCGCTGGCCGAAGGTGTTGTTCACCTCGTACAGCACCGCGGTCAGCACGCCCTCGCGGTTGTGGCACCACCAAACGCTGATCGGGTTGAAGGCGTGCCCGAGGATGCGCGGCATGCACAGCACCTGGATGCGCCCGCCGCCCGCCAGCCCGGCCTCGGCCAGCAGTCGCTCCACCTGCGCGCGCAGCGGCTCTGCGGTCCCGGCCAGATGGTCGCGGTCGTGGAAGCTGGCCAACCCGGCGCGGTTGTGCCCGAACAGGCGCAGCCGCGCGGACAGCCCCGGCAACTCGTCGAGATCGAGCAGCAACTGGAAGATGCGGTAGCGCAGCCGATGCCCCACCGGGCGGAAGCGGCGATGCGCCACCACGCCACGGTACAAGCCACTGGAATTCGACACGCTGGTCATGCCGCCAACATAGCAGGTGGGCCGAGATGGATGCGGCCGGATTCGTCGGCCACGCGCCAGGGCCGCCGCACGCCGCCCAGCGCCTCGGCCACTGCCAGCCCGGATTGCAGCCCGTCCTCGTGAAACCCGGCGCCGAAATGCGCCCCGCAGAACCAGGTGCGGCGCTGCCCCTGCAAAGACCAGAGCGCACGCTGGGCGCCGATCGCCGCCGCGTCGAACAGCGGGTGGGCATAGGTTTCGCGGTGCAGCACCCGGGCCGGCGCGCGCGGCGGGTTGAGGGTGAGGAACAGCGGCATGGCCGGGTCCAGCCCCTGCAGGCGGTTCATCCAGTAGGTGACGCAGGGGGCAGCCGCGTCGTCACCGCCGATGAAATTCCAGGCCGCCCACACGCCGCGCCGTCGCGGCATCAGGCTGGCATCCTGATGCAGCACGGCCTGGTTCTGCGTGTAGCCGAAGGCGCCGAGCAGCGCGGTCTCGCGCGGCGAGGGCGCGTCCAGCATCGCCAGCGCGGTGTCGGCATGGGTGGCGATCACCACGTGGTCGTGGCGCGCGGGCTCGTCGTGCCAGGTATGCAGGGTGACGCCCCGCCCGTCGCGCACCACCGCGCGCACCGGCGTGTGCATCCGCTGGCGCCCGGCCAGCGGGGCGGCGAGCCGGGTGACATAGTCGATGCTGCCGCCGGTGACGGTGCGCCCGACCGGCCGC
>JBBQHE010000321.1:0-3078 GCA_038323655.1 Acetobacterales bacterium
TAGCGCGGACCTGTAGCCCGACCCGGTGTTTTCCGCTACGTAAGGCCGGGAACTCCGCAGCGTCGCGCCGCCTTCCGGCCATGCTGCCGCCAACGCGCGGGCTGAGACAGGAGACACCGATGACCAACAAGCCAGGCAAGGCGCCGGACGGTACTGCGGCACCTGACACCCTACCGGACAAGCCGGCGATTCCGAAGGTCGAACAGCCTGATCCCCGCTCCCCCGAGTTCCGGCGCGAGTCGGACGAGGAAATCGACAAAGAACGGCTGGATCCGTGACCGCATCCGTGCCGGCCGTTCCGCCTCGGCTTCTCGACGGCCATCGCATTCTGGTGGTGGAGGACGAGGAACTCATCGGCCTGATGCTGGTCGATGTGCTGGAGGAAATGGGCGCGGTGACCCTCGGGCCAGCAGGGACGGTCGCCGAAGCCCTGCGCCTGGTGGAAGAGGGCGGCATGACGGCCGCCCTGCTGGATCTCAGCCTACGCGGCGAAACGGTCTATCCGGTCGCGGACCAGCTTGTGGCCGTCGGCGTGCCCTATGTCTTCATCACCGGCTACGGGCAGGGCCACCTGACGCCACGCCATGCCCATGCGCCGATATTGTCCAAGCCCTTCGGCCCGGCGCAGTTGAGCGAGTTGTTCGAACGTATCGGGTGGCTTAACGCACGCTGACTCCATCGAGCCTGCATGCCGGCGTGGAAACGCTGCCGCCGGTGATCCGTGCTCAATCCGGCGGCCCGTGCTGGCCGTCAGAACGGCCCAAGCGGACATTGCGATGGCCCAGGCGAACGGCGACGCGGCCACCGGCCGGATCAACAATCAGCACACGAACACGTCCAACGCTGCACCGGCAGCGGTGGTTGCGCGCACGCACTCCAACCAAACGCGGCCGCAGTCCAGGCAGGGCCGCGCGAACAAGGCGCGGCGGGAGCGTCCGCGGCATGGCGCCGGGGCCTCCAGTCGCCGAGAACGGCCGGCATATAGCAAAGCAAACAAAGGCCGCCGAAGCGCAAGCCAGCAATGGGCAGGAAAAGCCCACGCAGCGCACAACCCACCGAACGGGGACGTCGCGGAACACAGCCTTCTCGTTCATCGTCGCGCCATGCCAAGTTGCAGGCGGCGCTGCAGAAGCTGTTGAAGGGCGCGGATTCGCGCCTGGGCCAGATGTTCCGCGCCCATGAAACGGCAGATGCGACGCAGAAGGACCAGGTCCTACGTCCGCTGGCCCATGAACTCATAATATCGAGGACCGTCTAGGAGCAGGTGCTCTACCCGGCGCTTCATGACGCCAAGGTTGCGGATGCCCAGCTGAACGAAGCCCACGTTTCGTGTGACGTGCCCAAGTTACTTGTACGGGACATTCTCGACAGCCGAAGCGAAAATCGTTCCTTATACCAACCCCGGCATGGGTTGACTCACTGAGTGCTTCCCCGACGCGGCGGCGATCTGATTCGCTGTGCGTGGTTTGGGGAGGGTGTTCGGGGTGCCTGCTGGTTTGAATGTGACGCGGCTGGAGCACAATGCGCTGGAACTGCGTGGGCGTGCGGCAAAGAGCCATGACGGTGCGCAGGTTCGGCGCTTGCTGGCGTTGGCGATGGTGCTGGAGGGCGCCTCTCGGGCGTCGGCTGCATCGCAGAACGGGATGGATCGTCAGACGCTGCGCGACTGGGTGATCCGCTATAACGAGCAAGGGCTTGAGGGTCTGGTGTCGCGCCGCGGTGGCGGTCGCCGCGCGGCGCTGAGCGAGGCACAGATGGCGGAACTTCTGGCGCTGGTAGTCAAGGGTCCGGACCCCAAGCGCGACCGGGTGGTGCGCTGGCGCTGCGTGGACCTGCGCGACGAGGTCGAGCGGCGCTTCGAGGTGCGGGTGCACGAGAACACGATCGGCGCCTGGCTTCGGCAGATGAAGCTGACGCGGCTGCAACCGCGCCCCTTCCACCCGAGGAAGGATCCTGCGGCCCAGGAGGCTTTTAAAAAAACTTCGCCGATCTAGCCGCGCAGGTTCTGCCTCCCACAGCCGCGGGCAAGCCGGTCGAGGTGTGGTTCCAGGATGAGGCCCGCGTAGGGCAGAAGGGCGGGCATGCCTATGTCTGGGCGCCGGTCGGCTCGCGCCCGCCGATGGTGCGCGACAACCGCCATGACAGCGTGCACCTGCTCGGCGCCATCTGCCCGGCGCGCGGCCTGGGGGCGGCCGTCATCATGCCCGCGGTCAACAGCGAGGCGATGAGCGAGCACCTGCGCGAGACCAGCGCCATGGTGGCAACCGGCGCCCACGCCCTGATGGTCTGCGACGGCGCCGGATGGCATCAGCCGGGCGAGCGCCTGATCATTCCAGACAATATCTCTCTGCTGCGGCTGCCGCCCTATGCGCCTGAACTCAACCCGATGGAGATCGTCTGGGCCTATCTGCGAAGCAACAAGCTCGCCAGCCTGGTCTGGGATACCTACGACGACATCCTCGACGCATGTGCCAAAGCCTGGAAGTTCCTCACCGATGACCCAGAGCGCATCCGATCCATCGGATACAGAAGCTGGGCATCGGTCAGAGGTTAACGGGGTTGGTATAATAGGATGGTTGTCAGCGCGAGTGGAAAAAAGTTTTTTGTTTCTTTTTTTCAAAAAAGAAGGGCTTTTTTCTACTTTTGCACGCGCGGCAAGACTGGATTGCTTCGCTTCGCTCGCAATGACGAGGGGGGTGGGGGGGTTATTCGCCGCGGCCGGAGAAGGCGAGCATTCGTTCCTGGTGGAGGTCGTTGGCCAGGGTGTTTCGGCGGGTGCTGGCGTTGAGGCGTTCGGCGGCGGACTGGGCGTAGCGGCGGCGCCAGGGGGCGGGCAGGGTGGCGCGCCAGGGGGCGAAGCGGGTGAAGAGTTCGTCGTCGAGCGCGACCAGGCTGATGTGGCTGCCGGGGTCGCCCTGGCGGCCACCGCGGCCGTAGAGCTGGCGGTCGATGCGGGGGCTTTCGTGGAATTCGGTGAGGATGACGTGCAGGCCGCCGGCTTCCTTGACTGCGGGGGCGAGTTTTATGTCCGTTCCGCGGCCGGCCATGTTGGTGGCGACCGTGATGCGGCCGGGGGCG
>JBBQHE010000322.1:0-3006 GCA_038323655.1 Acetobacterales bacterium
CATCATCAACGACCCCGGCACCGGGGTGATGGAAGCCCCGGCCTGGGCCACGGTGCTGCCGGGCCTGGCGCCGCGGCTGCTCGGCACCGGGCTGCTGCTGGAGCAGGCGGCGACCGTCGCCCTGTCCGACCCCGCGCAGGCGCGGCGGGTCCTGGCCGACATCACCAACGTGCCCGGCCGCTGGCTGCTGCGCCCGTGCCTGGACAGCAACGCACCGGGCACCAACCCCGCGGCACTGGACCTCGCGGCCCGGGCGCATTTCGCGGCCAAGGTCGCCGCCGACCCGGGGGGCTGGGTCGCGACGCTGACCCCGGACGGCTCGGTCGCGCCCACCGTGATCACCGGCCGGCTGCAACCACGGCCGCTGCAGCTGCGGATGTTCCTGGTGCATGACGGCATCGGCTGGCGCTGCCTGCCGGGGGGTCTCGCCCGCGTGCTCGGCGAAGACGAACCCCTGGGCGGCCGTCTGCCGCGCGCCGGCTTGGCCAAGGACGTCTGGGTCCTGGCCGAGGACCGCAGCGACATCCGCGGCCCCAGCGCCCTGACCGGCCGCGCCGTCACCATCCGCCGCAACGCCGGCGATCTGCCCTCGCGCACCGCCGACAATCTGTTCTGGCTCGGCCGGTATGTCGAACGCCTGGAAGGCTCGGCCCGGCTGCTGAAACTCGTGGTGGCGCGGATCGCGCGCGGCGCGCCGACCCCGCGTGAGATGGCCGACCTGTCCGCCCTGACCCGCTGCCTGGTCGCCGCCCGGCTGGTGGCGGCCGAGGACGCGCCATCCGGCGCCGGGCCCGGGGCGCTGATTTCCGCCCTCGGCCGTGTCGGGCGCGAGGGCGGGCCGCTGGCCAATCGCGCCGCCGAGGTGGGCCGGCTGACCGAAGCGGCGCGCGACCGCCTGACGGGGGAGATGTACGCGACCTTCAGCCAGCCGCTGCGCGCCGCCATGACCAAGCTGCAGGCCGCCCGCGGGCTGGATGCGCTGGAGGAAGCCTTGGGCGAATTGCTGCGCTACTGCGCCGCGGTCGCCGGCACCGCGGCCGAGAACATGGTCCGCGGCGGCGGCTTCCTGTTCCTCGACCTCGGGCGGCGAATGGAACGCGCTTCCGCCACCTGCATGGGGCTGGCCGAGGCGTTGAAGGAACCCCCGCCGCGGCAGGAAACAGCGCTGCGCCTGGCCCTCGACCTCTGCGACAGCGTCATCACCTATCGCAGCCGGTATCTCACCACGCTGCAACCCGCCCCGGTGCTGGACCTGGTGCTGGCCGACCCCGGCAATCCGCGCGGCGTCGCCTTCCAATGCGCCGAGATCCGTGCCCGGCTGGTCGCGATCAGCGCCGGCACCGAGCCCGACCTTGTGCGCGCCGCCGCAGCCCTGCAGGCCGAAGCCGATGCCATCCCGGCCGGCATCGTGGAAGCCGCCGACCAGGCCGCCGCCGCGGCCGCCCTGCCGGAACGGCTGGAAGCGCTGCGGGAGGCGATCGGGGCGCTGTCCGATCGCGTCACCCGCCGGTACTTCGCGCTGCTGCCGGAAGTGCAGACCATCGGATCGCCCATGGCGCCGGATGAGGACAGCAAGCCGCTGATGGGGGCCGCATGACCCTGGTGAACACCCCCGCGCGCTGGCGGCTGCGCCATGCCACGACCTATCGCTACGCCCGCCCGGTCGATATGGCGACGCATATGCTGCACCTGACCCCGCGCGACCTGCCTGGGCAGCGGGTGCTGGACCACCAGATCCAGTCCATGCCCGAAGCCGCCCGCATGACCCATGGCACCGATCATTTCGGCAATGCGGTGACCTGGCTGTTCCTGGACAGCCCGCACGACCGTTTCGTCGTGGTCAGCGAGGCCGAGGTGGAGGTCGCCTTTCCGCCCCCGCCGCCCATGGCCGACACCCCGCCCTGGGAGGCCGTGGTCGCCGCCACCGGCGGCACGGTCGCGCAATTCCTGTTCGACAGCCCGCTGATCCCGGCCAATGCCGCGGCGCGCGCCTATGCCGCCGTCTCCTTCCCCGCCGGGCGGCCGGTGCTGGCGGGGCTGCTGCATCTGATGGGACGGATCCGGCGTGAATTCGCCTACAAGCCCGGGGTGACGGGCATCTCGACCTCGGTCGAGACCATCATGTCCACGCGCGCGGGGGTCTGCCAGGATTTCTCCCACGCGATGATCGCGGGGCTGCGGGGGCTCGGCCTGCCGGCGCGGTATGTGTCGGGCTATATCCGCACCCATACGCCCCCGGGCGGGGTGCGGATGCGCGGGGCCGACCAGTCGCACGCCTGGGTCGGCGCCTGGATGGGGCCGGATCTGGGCTGGGTGGATCTGGACCCGACGAATGACTGCGTGACCGGCACGGAGCATGTGGTGCTGGGCTGGGGGCGGGATTTTTCCGATGTGTCGCCGCTGCGCGGGGTGATCCTGGGCGGCGGGCGTCACACGCTGGATGTGGGTGTGGATCTGGAGCCGGCGTGACCGCCCGCCTTGCCGCCATCCTCGGCGCCGCGCTGATGCTGCTGTGGCCGGCGCTGCTGAACGGCTACCCGCTGCTGTTCGTCGATACCTCCTCCTACCTGCAGCACACGATCACGGGCGTGGTGCCCTGGGACAAGACCGCCGCCTATGGGCCCTTCCTGGCGGTGTTCCACCAGGGGGTTTCGCTCTGGCTTTCGATCTTCGGCCAGGCGCTGATCCTGTCCTGGCTGCTGTGGCTGGTGCAGGCCGCGGCCCTGGGCGAGGCCCGGCCGGGCGCGCATCTGTTGCTGGTCGCGGCACTTTCGGCGCTGACCTCGGTGGCCTGGTTCGTCGCCATGGCGATGCCGGATTTCTTCACTCCCGTCGTGGTGCTGTGCCTCTATCTGCTGGGTCTGCCCCAGGCGCGCTTCGGTCGTGCCACGGAGGCCGCGGTGGCGTTGACCGGGGCTGTGGCGATCGCTACCCACCTGTCCCACCTGCCGACCGCCTGCGCCCTGGTCGTGCTGGTGCTGCTGCTGCGCCGTCGCCTGGCGCCTG
>JBBQHE010000323.1:0-2993 GCA_038323655.1 Acetobacterales bacterium
CCGGCTGATGCAGGCCGCCCCCGACACGATCCTCTGCGACACCGCCACCTACCAGGCCGCCCAGAACCGGGTGGAATTCGCCGCCCTGCCGCCGATCCGGGTGAAGGGGCGGGCCGAGCCGGTGCCGGTCTACCGCCCGCAAGGGCAGGCGCGGCTGGTGCTGCGGGGCCAGACGATGGTCGGGCGGCTGCGCGAGCGGGCGCGGCTAGGCACGCGGGTGCAGGCTCTGGCCGAAGGCGAGGGCGGGATGATCATCATCGAGGGTGAGGCGGGCATCGGCAAGTCGCGCCTGATCGATGAGATGCAAGGGCAGGCCGAGGATCTGGGGCTACCTGTCCTGCTCGGGGCAGGCAACGCGGTGGAACGGGCCGCCTCCTACCACGCCTGGCGCGCCGTGTTCAGCCAGCTCCTGTCGCTGGACGCGGTGACCGACCCGGCAGCCCGGCGCGCCCAGGTGCTGGCGGCGCTGGGTGGCGACCCCAGGCTGGCCGCGCTGGCTCCCCTGCTCAACGATGTGCTGCCCCTGGACTTGCCCGACAACGCCCAGACCACGCGGATGAGCGGCGAGGTGCGCGGCGGTAACATCCGCGACCTCTTGCTGCGCCTGGTGGAGCGTCAGGCGCAGCAGACCCCCCTGCTGCTGATCATCGAGGACGCGCAGTGGCTCGACTCGGCCTCGTGGGCGCTGGCCCAGGCGGTGAACGCGCGGCTCCTGGCCGATGGCTGGCCGGTGCTGCTGGTGCTCGCCACGCGCCCGCCGCCCGACCCCGCGCCCCCGGCCTATAGTGACCTCGTGCAGGCCCCCAATGTCGAACAACTGCGCCTGGATGGGCTGCCGCCGAGCGACACCCTGGCCCTGGCCTGCCAGCGGCTCGGCGTGGCGGCCTTGCCCCCCGAAGTGACGATGCTCATCCTGGACCGGGCCGAAGGCAACCCGTTTTTCAGCGAAGAACTGGCCTATGCCCTGCGCGACACCGGGGTGATCGAGATCGCGGACGGGGTTTGCCGCCTGGCTGCGGGGGTGGGCGACCTGGACGCCCAGGCGATCCCCGATACGATCCAGGGGGTGATCACCAGCCGCATTGACCGCCTGCCCGCCTCGCAGCAGTTGACGCTGAAGGTGGCGAGCGTGATCGGGCGGCTGTTCGCCTTTGATACCCTCCAGGCGATCTATCCGATCGAGGCAGCGCGCCCCCACCTCCCTGCCGACCTGACCACGCTGGAACGGCTCGATCTGACCCCGCTGAGCAGCCCCGAACCCGACCTGACCTATATCTTCAAGCATGTCATCACCCAGGAAGTGACCTACAACCTGATGCTCTTTGCCCAGCGGCGGGAATTGCACCGCGCTGTGGCCGAGTGGTACGAGCACGCCTATGCCGACGACATCGCCCCGTTCTACCCGCTGCTGGTGCATCACTGGAGCAAGGCCGAGGTGACGGCCAAGACCGTCCACTACCTGGAGCAGGCGGCGGAACAGGCCCTGCGGAGCTATGCCAACCAGGAGGCGCAGGACTTCCTGACCGAAGCGTTGCGGCTCGATCAGGCGGGCGAGGCCGGGCACGCCGACCGGCTGCGCCGGGCACGCTGGGAGCGCCGCCTGGGCGAGGCCTACTACTGCCTGGGGCGCACCACCACGGCCCGCACCCATTTTGAGCGGGCCTTGCGGCTGCTGGACTGGCCCGTGCCGTCGCGCCTGCACCCCGCCGCTGGCGAAGCCCCCCCGGCCAGCCTCCCCTCAGAAGAGCGACCCGGGCACAATCATGTGGACCACGCCGCGCCCGCCGCCCGCTCCGAAGCGGCTCGCGCCTATGAACGCCTGGCCCAGATCCACTACCTGGAACACGACTTGCGCCCCAGCCTCTATGCGGCGGCGCGCACCCGCAACCTGATCGCCGGGGAGGTCGCCTCGCCGGGGCTGGCGCGGGGGCTGGCTAACTGCGGCCTGGGCGAGGCGATCATCGGGCGGCACGACCAGGCCGAGACTTACAGCCGCGCCGCGCTGCTGATGGCCGAGGAGCAGGAGCAGCTTTCCAGCCTGGCCTATGTGAGCGAGGTCACCGGCATTGTGGCGGCGGGGGTGGGGCAGTGGACCGCCGCCCGCCAGCGGCTCCACCGCGCCGCCGAGATCGCGGACCAGTTGGGCGACCGGCGGCGCTGGGAGGAGTGTGTTCCCCACCTGGCCCATATAGACTACTTCCAGGGGCATTTCGGCCTGAGTGCCAAGTTGCGGGCCGATGTGCTGGCCTCGGCGGTGCGGCGCGGCGTGGTCGAGGGGCAGGTCTGGGGGCTGGTCGGGCGGCTGCCGATCGGGCTGATCCTGGACCAGTTGGACCGCAAGGCGCTGGCGCGGGTCGAGATCCTGCTGGCCGAGCCGCTGGGCCGGGCCGACCGCCTGGGGGCTTATGGCGCACTGGCGCGGGCACGGTTGCGGCAAGAGGCGTTCCCGGCGGCGCGACTGGCGGCGGACACCGCCCTCCACCTGCTCATCGAACGCCCGCCGTTGACCTATTATTCGCTCCAGGCGCTGGCCGGGGTGGCCGAGGTCTACCTGGCGCTGTGGGAGGGGGGGTACTACGGCGCGTCCACGGCGCAGGCGCAGATCCAGGCCAGCGCAGAGCAAGCCTGCGCGGCGCTGCACCACTTGGCCGGGGTGTTCCCCATCGCTGCGCCGCAGGCCTGGCTGTGGCAAGGGGTGTATGACTGGCTGGCCGCCCGGCCCGCCCGCGCCGAGGAGTCGTGGCAGCAGAGCCTGGCCGCCGCCGCCCGGCTGGGGATGCCCTACGAGCAGGGGCTGGCCCTCTATGAGATCGGGCGGCACCGCAGCGGCCTCGACCGCCTCCAGCAGCTCATGCAGGCTGCCGACCTGTTCACCCGCCTGGGCGCAGCCTATGATCTGGCCCGCACGCAGCTTGCGGTGGCGGTGTGAGGCGCGTCGTCAGGGGTCAGGGGTCAGGGGTCCGTGATTCAGGAGCAGCCTTACACAACGGGCG
>JBBQHE010000324.1:0-2989 GCA_038323655.1 Acetobacterales bacterium
GGCAGGTAGAGCAGTGTGGCGCCCGCGGCCTCGATCATCACGCGGATGCTGGCCAGTTTGTGGGCGGGCAGGTTGTCCATCACCACCACGTCGCCTGGCGTGAGGCTCGGTACCAGCACCTGTTCGACATAGGCGTGGAACGCTGCCCCGTTCATCGGCCCGTCCAACACCATGGGTGCCGTCATGCCGCTCAGGCGCAGCCCAGCCGTGAAGGTCGTGGTCTTCCAATGCCCGTGCGGCACCGGCGAGCGGCAGCGCAGGCCGCGCCGGGCGCGCCCCCGCAGGCGCGCCATCTTGGTCGAGGCGCCGGTCTCGTCGATGAAGACCAGGCGTTGGGGGTCAAGGTCAGGCTGTGCGTCGAACCAGGCCTGACGCCGCACGGCGACGTCGGGCCGTGCCTGCTCGCTGGCGTGCGCTGTTTTTTTTGAGCGTCATGGCGTGGCGATCAAGGCAGCGCCAGATCGTGCTGCGGGCGAAGGACGCGCCGTGGCGGTCACGCAGCAGTTGCGACAGTTCGACCAGGGTGATGTCCACCTTTGCCTCGACCGCGGCCAGGATGACGTCGCGATACGCCTCGATACGGTGGGAGCGCAGGTCGCCGCCACGGGGCTTGGCGCGTGTGGCGCCCGTGGTGTGCCATTCGCGCAGCCAGCGAATGGCGCTGGCCACCGAGACGCCGAAGCGTTCCGCGGCACCGCGTCGCGACATGCCGCCGTCGACTGCGGCGATCAGGCGGGAGCGAAGATCTTCGGACAGGGATTTGGCCATGCGCGCTGGCCTCCGTGCCCAGCAGGCAGGGTGAATCAGATTTCGCCCGAGCAGGGAATCCATGAAAGAGTCGAAACGTTCGGATTTCGCTCTAGACCACGTCCATGTCGGCGAATTCGCGCATCGCGCGGCGGTACTTGCTGGCGCAGGCGATCGCAGCGTCTCGCCCATCTTCGTCGGACAGGCCGTTGCTGCGCGCCAAAGAACGAAGGACGTGACCAGACGCTTGATGTCCCACTCCCACGGCGCGGGCAGGGTCTCGTCAAGGTCGTTGATGTCGAAGATGAGCCGCCGCTCGGGCGTCGCGAAGCCGCCGAAATTCATCAGATGGCAGTCGCCACAGGCATGCACGCGGATACCGGTGGCGGGCGTGCAGGCCAGGTTCGCGGCCATGATGCCGGCGGAGCCACGGTAGAAGGTGAAATAAGAGACCAGCATACGCCCGTAGCGGAGCGGCACCAACTCCTGCTGCCGGGTCGCGTCAGCGGCCTGAGGGATGGCGATCGGGTCTGCGCGACCTGCTGCTGCCTGCCAGTCGCCGTGCGCGTTGCGCGGCACGTTGTCACGAAGCTGTTTGCCCTTCGCCCAGCGGTCGTCCGGCGTCTATGGCGATTCCAGCGACGTGAGGGCCGCAGCAGCAGCCGGTGAAGGCCGCTCGCGTCGGAGTGCCGTCATTTTGCAGTTCCACATTCGGGTTCGACGGCAAGTCTGCCGTTGCCCGCCGAGTTCTTGAAATGGTGCCGCCGGCGCAGGATCTGCGCCGGCGGCTTTGTGCACGCGGCGGGAGACTTAATTTGCCCGGTTGCGTGCCGTGGCGATGGCGGCCTCGATCTGCGCCCTCACCGCCTCCATGTTGAACGACGCGCCGCGCTGCATCGGCGGATAGTCGATGAAGGACTGTGCGTAGCGCGCCACTTCCTGCTGGACGAAGACGAAGCGCCAGAAATTGTCCAGGAAGAAGCCGTAGAAGTTCAGTGAACCGGCCGCACCGCTCGGCAGGCCCATCCGCTCGAAGGGATCGAGCCTCAGGTTGACCAGGATCGGCCAATCCACCCGCACGGTGCCGCCCAGCCAGCCCTGCGGCTGGTCGGTGAAGCGGTACTTGAAGTCGTTGATCCGCACCGCGGCGAGCGTGCTTTCGGTGAAGTAGAAGATCTCATTGCGGGCGGAGGGACCCTGCCCGGTCAGCATCCGGGTCTGGTCGTAGCCATCGAGGAAGTTGCGATAGGTCCGGCCGCCCAGATTGGCGCCGGCCCGCAGCTGGTCGCGGATGTTCGGATTGCCCGCCGCCGCCGTCAGCGTCGGCAGCCAGTCGAGGCCGGACATGAGGCCGTTCTGCACCGTGCCCGGCGCCACACGGCCCGGCCAGCGGACGATCATCGGCACGCGGAAGCCGCCTTCCATCCCCGTGCCCTTGCCGCCGGCGAAGGGTGTGTTGCCGCCATCGGGCCAGGTGAAGTTCTCCGCCCCGTTGTCGGTGGTGAAGACGACGATGGTGTTCTGCTCAAGCCCGCGCGCACGCAGGTGTTCCATCACCGCGCCGATGTTGTCGTCCATCTGCGCCATGCCGGCTTCCTGGACGGACCACCCGTTCTCACCGTTTCGCCGCGCCTGATATTCCGGCGAAAGGTGGGTCTCAACATGCATGCGCGTCGGGTTCATCCAGACGAAGAATGGCTTGTTCGCCGTGACCGAGCGATCGATGAAGCCGATGACGTTGTCGCGGATGACTTCGTCGAAGGTCTCCATGTTGTATTGGATGCCCGGCCGCGGATGCGGGGGCAGCGGGCCTTCATCCACGATGCGCTGCCGGCCGATGCGCCCCCAGCGAGGCTGTTCGGTCGCGTCATCGACATCGGTTGCGGTGCAGCGCGTCAGGTTGCGCGGCCCGACCTGGTTCAGCAGGGCCTGCGGGTAGTTGGGGGAGAACGGGTCCTGCATCGCATCGAGGTGGTACAGGTAGCCAAAGAACTCGTCGAAGCCATGCACGCAAGGCAGGAACTGGTTGTGGTCGCCCAGGTGGTTCTTGCCGTACTGCGCCGTGGCATAGCCCTGCGCGCGCAGGGTGGTCGCGATCGTCACGGCTTCGGCCGGCAGGCCGAGCGGCGATCCCGCCTGGCCGACCGTGGTCAAGCCGGTGCGGATGGGCAACTGGCCCGTGACAAAATTGGCACGGCCGGCGGTACAGGATGCTTCGGCGTAGTAGTCCGTGAACAGCATG
>JBBQHE010000325.1:0-2957 GCA_038323655.1 Acetobacterales bacterium
CATGCCGCTGCCGGGCGGGCGGCGGCCACTGCTCGGCACCAACCCGATCGCCGCCGCCTTTCCGCGCCGGGGCGCGCCACCGCTGGTGATCGACCTGGCCCTGTCCGCGGTCGCCCGCGGGCGGGTGATGAAGGCCGCCCAGGACGGCCAGCCCATCCCGCAAGGCTGGGCGCTGGATGCCGCGGGCGCGCCCACAACCGACGCCAAGGCGGCCCTCGGCGGTGCCATGCTGGCGATGGGCGGCGAAAAGGGCGCGGCGCTGGCGCTGGTGGTGGAACTTCTCTGCGTCGCACTGACCGGCGCCGCCTTCGGCTTCGAGGCCGACAGTTTTTTCCAGGACGAAGGCAATCGCCCGCGCCTGGGGCACTTTCTGCTGGCGATCGACCCCGGGGCGCTGGCGGGGCAACAGGTGTTCCTGGACCGCGTCACGGCGCTTGCGGAAACGGCGCTGGCCGAGCCCGGGTTGCGGCTGCCGGGCAGCCGGCGACAGGGGCTGGCAGACGAGGCCGCGGCCGAAGGGCTGGCGCTGACCGACGCCGCTTTGGCCGGGCTTCGGCGGCTGGCCCGGGGCTAGGCCCCGCGCCTCGGGCTCAATGCCCGGGGTTGGTGGCGGCCAGGGCGGCCTTCTGTTCGGCGCTGGCCTCCTTCTGGTGCGCGCGCTGCCAGTCGGCGTAGGGCATGCCGTAGATGACCTCACGCGCGGCCGGGGTCTCCAGCCCGATCCCGGCATCGGTCGCGGCTTCCTGGTACCAGCGCGACAGGCAGTTCCGGCAGAAGCCGGACAGCGTCATCAGGTCGATGTTCTGCACATCGGTGCGGGCGCGCAGATGCGCCACGAGCTTGCGGAAGGCCGCGGCTTCCAGGCGTTCGCGCGTGGCCGGGTCCATCGCGCCGGCGGCGCCCAGGGCAAGATCGGCTTCGGGTTGCGGCGGCATGATCGGGGCTCCGGTCTGGTCTGCCACACAGATGGCCCGGCGGGGTGCCGGGCTCAAGCGGGGCGAGGAACGCACGGAATAGTGCCTTTTCAGAACGCTAAAAATATGGATACTGCGTATTATTGACAAGGCGGGGAAGACAATGACGCGGCTCGGGCTGGCAAGCCGCATGGCGCAGGTCCTTTTAGTGGCTGGCCTGCTGGCCGGTTGCACGCCCGCCGTGATCGGGCTGGGGCCCGCCGTCACCACCCCCGCACTGGACAACAACGCCATCCGCACCGCCGACGGCCAGCGCCTGGCCCTGCACGCCTGGTCGCCCGAAGGGCCGCCGACCGCAACCCTGCTGGCCCTGCATGGGCTGACCAACCACGCCGCCACCTTCATCGGCGGCAGCGCCCCGCCGCTGCGCCAGGGCGGCATGCTGATCCTGGCCTATGACCAGCGCGGCCATGGGCGAAACCCGCATGCGGGGCTCTGGCCCGGGCAGGACGCCCTGGTCAGCGACGCGGTCACCGCCATTCGCCTGCTGCGCGCCCGTCACCCGGAACGCCCTTTCTACGTCATTGGCGAAAGCATGGGGGCGAATGTGGCGATGCTGGCCGCCGCCGCCTTGCAGGACCAGGGCGAAAGCGGCCTGGTCGATGGCTGGATCCTGGTCGCGCCCGGGCTCTGGACGGCGGCCGACCTCAACCCCGCGACCTCGGCCAGTTTCAACTTCCTGCTGCGTACCGCACCGAGCCTGGGTGCTGCATCGGCCATGCCGGGGCTGGTGACGACCGACAATGATGCCGACCAGGAACGCATCCGCGCCGATCCGCTGAACGTGCAGAGCGTGCGCGTGGACGTCGCCGCGGCCATGCTGGACATGCACGGCGCGACCCGCCCCGCGATGCCCCGCTGCTGCGCCAGCCCCAGCCTGTTCCTGTTCGGGGCGAACGACCGGGTGATCCAGCAGGCGCCCACCATCGCCGCCCTGCGCGACCTGCCGCCGCAAGGCGGCGCACGCGTCGCGCTGTATCGCGACGGCTGGCACACGCTGCTGCGCGACCTGCATCGCGATGTGGTGGCGGCCGATATCCTGGCCTTTGCGCAGAACCCGCGCGCGCCGCTGCCGTCGGGCGCCGAGCGCTCTGGCGCCGCCTGGGTCGCCGAGGGGCGGATGCCGCGCTTCGCCGATGCAGCGGCGCGGTCACCCGGCCAATGATGCTGCTGCCCGACTGGCTGCCCTGGACGCTGGCCGCGCTGACCTGCCTGTTTGGCGTGGTCGCGACACTCGCCTGCCTGCAGCACGCCTGGCACGCGCGCTCGTCGGCGGGCCAGGACCTCGGGCCGGTCACGCTGATCCTGCCGCTGACCGGCCCGGTGCCGGGGCTGGAGGCGCTGTTCGACGCCCTGGCTGCCCAGACCCTGACCCCGCGCCGGCTGATCGTGGCGGTCGAGCACGCCGCCGACCCCGCGCATGACCGCGCCCTGGCGCTGGCGGCGCGGCTGCCCTTTCCGCTGGTCATCGCCCTGGCCGGGCGGTCCGACCAGCGGGGCCACAAGTGCACCAACCTGATCGCCGGCTTGCGGCTGGTCGATCGGGCTGACGCCACCGCGGTCCTGTTCGATGCCGATATCTGCCCGCGCCCCTGGTGGCTGGCGACCCTGGCCGGTCCCGCGCTGGCCGGGCGCTGGGACCTCGTGACTGGCTATCGCTGGGCGCTGCCTGGCGGCGGCGGGCTGGCCGCGCAGATGCTGGCCTGGTTCGACCGCGCCATCGCTGTGCTGCCCAAGCCGCCGGCGGCGACGCTGGTCTGGGGCGGGTCGCTGGCGCTGTCGCGCCGCGCGCTCGACCGGCTTGATTTTCCCACGGTGCTGGACCGGGTGCTGTCGGATGACCTGGCGATCGGCACCGCGGCCCACGCCGCGGGGCTGCGGGTGCTGACCCGGCGCATCCTGCTGCTGCCGAGCATCCAGGAAGGGTCGGGTTTCATGATCCGGCAGATGCGGATCACCCATCTGCACCGACCGCTGCTGTGG
>JBBQHE010000326.1:0-2891 GCA_038323655.1 Acetobacterales bacterium
GGGGGCGGGCTGTTCGGCCATCGCCTGGTGCAGCGCGGGGTCGAAGGGCTTGCCGGTCGCGTCCTCGCGCTTCACGCCATGGCGTTCCAGCATGGCGATGAAGGCCTTTTCCACGCCTTCGAAGCCGCCGCGCAGCTTGCCCAGCAATTCGGGCTCGTCCGGCTGGGGGGCGGGCAGGGCGGTCAGGCCGCGGTGCAGGTTCTCTGCCGCCTCGGCCACGTCGGTCGCGAATTTCTGCACCGCATAATGCCGGGCGTCCTGGATGTCCTTGGCGGCGCGGGCGCGGACATTGGCCGTCTCGGCCTCGGCCCGCAGCCAGCGGTCCTTCATCTGGGCGAGGTCCGCCTCAAGCGTCGCCAGGCGCTCCTCGGGCGGGGGGGCGGCGTCCGCGGTGTCGGTGGGCGGGGTCTCGCCCGCGTTGTCGTGCATCTGTGTCATGTTGCATCACATTCTGGCGGTGGGCGCGGGAAGGGCGCCTTTGGGCTGTGACCGTCACCTAGGCGGCGGGCCGCGTGGATGCAACCGGGCGTGGCTGATCGACCATTTGTCGGGAAAGCGCGAAGGCGCCTTGACCGCGCGGCCGTGGATGGCACATGCCCCTGTCATGGACGCAGCGCCGCCACCCTCACCCGCCCGCCGTCGCGTCGCCGTGGTTCTGATGAACCTGGGCGGCCCGGACAGCCCGGCGGCCGTGCGCCCGTTCCTGATCAACCTGTTCCGCGACCCGGCGATCCTGCGGGTGCCTGGCTTCGTGCGGCCGGCTCTGGGCTGGCTGATCGCGACGCTGCGGACCAAGGCGGCGACGGCCAACTATGCGGTCATCGGCGGCAAGTCGCCGCTGCTGGAACTGACGGTCGAACAGGCCGCGACGCTGGAAGCGCGCCTGGCCCCGGGGATGGATGTGCGCTGCTTCGTCGCCATGCGCTATTGGCACCCCTTTGCCGCCGAGACGTTGCGCGAGGTCATGGCCTTCGCGCCGGAGGAAGTGCTGCTGCTGCCGCTGTACCCGCAGTTCAGCACCACCACGACCGGGTCATCGATGGACGACTGGGCGCGGGCCTGCCGCCGCCAGGGCTTTGCCGTGCCGACGACCACCGTCTGCTGCTGGCACTCCGACCGCGGTTTCGCCGTCGCCACCGCGCGGCTGGTGCAGGACGCCTATGCCGCCGCACGGGCAGAGCTGCCGGCCGAAACCCCGCTGCGCGTGCTGTTCAGCGCCCATGGCCTGCCGGAAAGCATTGTCGCGGCCGGCGACCCCTATCAATGGCAGGTCGAGCAGACCGTCGCCGCGGTGGTCGCGCAGCTGGACATTCCGCGGCTGGACCATGTCGTCTGCTACCAGTCACGGGTGACGCCGCAGAAGTGGATCGGCCCCTCGACCGAGGTGGAGATCGAACGCGCCGGCCATGAAAAGACCGCGGTACTGATCTGCCCGATCGCCTTTGTCTCGGAACATTCCGAGACGCTGGTGGAACTGGATGTGGAATACCGCGAGGAAGCGGAGAAAGTCGGCGTGCCGGGCTATTACCGGGTTCCGGCGCAGAACAGCGACGCGGCGTTCATCGACGCCCTGGCCGGCGTCGTGACCCGCGCGCTGAGCGGCGGACGCAGCCTGTGTTCCTTCGCCGGGCCCCGGCAGTGCCCCAAGGTGCATGGCGACTGCCCGCATGCGCGCGCCGGGACCGGCAACCGCCCGGCCGTGCGGATCACCGAACCCGCCAACTCGTGACGCGCGGCCTATGACCGGGCCGGCCGCCGTCCTGTTCGCCCGGCCGCGGGCCGTGCTGTTCGATTGCGACGGGGTCCTGGCCGATACCGAAGGCACGGTGAACCGGATCGTCGCCGAGGACCTGTCCCTGCGCGGCTGGCCGATGGACGGGCAGCAGGCGCGGGCGGCCTTTCTGGGCCTTTCCTTGCCCGACATGGTGCCGCTGATCGAGGCCCGGACGGGGCCCCTGCCGCGCGGCTGGGGGGCTGCGCTGTCGGCCCGGATCGCGGCGGTGCTGAGCCAGGGCGTGGACCCCATTCCGGGCGCCCAGGCGGCGGTCATGGCGGTGGTGGCCGCCGGGGTTCCTGTTGCCTGCGCCTCCAATTCCTCGCGCCAGGAACTGGCGGTGAAGCTGCCGGCGCTGGGGCTGGACGGCGTTTTTGCGGGGCGGGCGTTTTCCTTCCAGGACGTTGCGCGGCCAAAGCCCTGGCCCGACCTCTGGGTCGCCGCGGCCGCCGCCTGTGGTGCGCGGCCGGCCGATTGCGTGGTGGTCGAGGACAGCCTGACCGGGGTGAAATCGGCCCGCGCCGCCGGCTGCCGGGTGCTTGGCTTCGCGCACCCCGGCGAGGGCCCGGGGCTGGCCGCAGCCGGCGCCGAGGTCTTCCATGACATGGGCGAATTGCCTGGCCTGCTGGGCCTTCAGGAGCGTGTCTGATGACCTGGCTGGTGCCGCTGTATCCCTGGACCAAGTCGCTGCACCTGATCGCGGTCTTCGCCTGGATGGCGGGGCAGTTCTACCTGCCTCGGCTCTATGTCTATCACATGCAGGAGCCGGTCGGGTCTGCCACCAGCGAAACCTTCAAGGTGATGGAACGCCGCCTGCTGCGGGCGATCATGAACCCCGCGATGATCGCCGCCTGGATCTTTGCCCTGGCGCTGATCGCGACGCCTGGTGTCGTCAGCTGGAAGGATGGCTGGTGGCACGTGAAATTCCTGGCGGTGATCCTGATGACGGCGCAGCACATGTACCTGGCGGCCGCGCGGAAAAAATTCGAGGCTGATGGGCGGCCTGCGACGGAACGGCATTGGCGCTGGATGAATGAGGTGCCGACGGTGCTGATGATCGTCATCGTCTTCATGGTCATCGCCAAGCCTTTCTGATGGCGGCGCCCGCCCTCTCGGT
>JBBQHE010000327.1:0-2886 GCA_038323655.1 Acetobacterales bacterium
GCGGCGGCGGTGTCGGTGGTGAAGAAGGGGTTGCCGGTACCGGCGGCGAAGATCACCACCCGGCCCTTTTCCATGTGCCGCACCGCGCGGCGCCGGATGAAGGGCTCGCAGAGGGACGCCATGGAGATCGCCGATTGCACCCGGGTCTGGACCTTTTCGGCTTCTAGCGCGTTCTGCATGGCCAGCGCGTTCATCACCGTCGCCAGCATGCCCATGCCGTCCGCCTGGGCACGGTCCATGCCGGCCGAGGCGCCGGAGACGCCGCGGAAGATATTGCCGCCGCCGATCACCAGGCAGACATCGACGCCCAATTCGCGCACGCCGCGAACATCGGCCGCGATCGCCTTCACCACGCGGGTGTCGAGCCCGTAGTCGCGGTCGCCCATCAGGGCCTCGCCCGAGACCTTCAGCAGCACGCGCTTGTACCGCGGCTCGGCCATGGCGATTCCTCCTGGGGCGACAGGTTAAGGAGTGATGACGGGGCGCGACAAGGGCCGCACCCCCGGGGCGATCACGGGGCGCGGCCAGGGCCGCACCCCCGGGGCGATAACGGAGCGCGGCCAGGGCCGCGCCCCCGGGGCGATAACGGAGCGCGGCCAGGGCCGCGCTGGGGGGACGTCAGCCGGAAATCCCGGCCGCGGCCGCGACCTCGGCGGCGAAGTCGGCGACCGGCGCCTTCTCCACACCCTCGCCCAGGTGGAAGCGGGCAAAGCCGGTCAGCTTGGCGCCGGCCTTCTGCACGATCACCTTCACGCGGCTTTCGCCGTCATGCACCCAGACCTGCTCCAGCAGCACCACTTCCTCGTAGAACTTGCGGATGCGGCCCTCGACCATCTTGGCGATGATGGCCTCCGGCTTGCCCGAGCCGGCTGCCTGGTCCATCAGCACGGCCCGCTCGCGCTCAAGTGCGGAGGGGTCCACCCCGTCAACATCCAGCGAATCGGGCTTGGCGGCGGCGACATGCATGCCGATCTGGCGGCCCAGTGCGGTGAAGGCCGCGTCCTCGGACGCCGCTTCCAGCGCCACCAGCACGCCGATCTTGCCCAGGCCCGGCTTGATCGCACCGTGCATGTAGGTCGCAACCGTGCCCGAGGGCACGCGCAGTACCTTGGCGCGACGGATCGACATGTTCTCGCCGATCGTGGCGATCAGCCGGGTCAGCTCCTCGGCCACCGAATGGCGCGTGCCGGGGTAGGTGGCGGCGCGCAGCTTCTCGACGTCATCGCCGACCGACAGGGTCAGGCCGGCGACTTCAGCGACGAAGGTCTGGAAGGGCTCGCTGCGGCCGACGAAATCGGTCTCGGCGTTGACTTCCACCATGCCGGCGACGTTGGGGCCGGAGGCGACGCCGACCAGGCCCTCGGTCGCGGCGCGGCCGGCCTTCTTGGCGGCCTGGGACAGGCCCTTCTTGCGCAGCCAGTCGATGGCCGCTTCCATGTCGCCGGCGTTTTCGACCAGCGCCTTCTTGCAATCCATCATGCCAGCGCCGGTGCGCTCGCGCAGGTCCTTGACGAGGGCTGCGGTGATCTCGGCCATCGGAAACTCTCCCGTGGGAAGGGGCAGGAACATGTGCGGCCCGCGCGGGGCGCGTGCCGAAGGCGACCCGCCGGCGCGCGCGATGGCGCGCCGGCGGAACGATCAGGCGCTGGCGGCGGGGGCTTCGGCCGGGACTTCGGCGGGTGCTTCGGCAGCAACCGCGCCTTCGGGCAGCATGTGCCCGGCGTCGTCGATCGCGACCTCGGGCATCACTTCCGGGGCCAGGTCCTCGGCGGCACCGATGTCCAGGCCACTGGCCTGGAGGTTGTTGCTGATGCCCTCCAGCACCGCGCCGGCGATGGCGTCGCAATACAGGGTGATGGCGCGGATCGCGTCGTCATTGCCCGGGATCGGGAAGGCGATGCCCGAGGGATCGGCGTTGCTGTCCAGCACGGCGATGACCGGAATGCCGAGCTTGTTGGCTTCCTCGATCGCCAGCTTCTCCTTCACCGTGTCGATCACGAAGATGATGTCGGGCAGGCCGCCCATTTCGCGAATGCCGCCGAGCGCGCGATCCAGCTTCTCGCGGTCGCGGGTCAGCATCAGGATCTCTTTCTTGGTCAGGCCGGTGATGCCGCCGCCAAGCTGCTCGTCCATCTGCTTCAGGCGCTTGATGCTGCCGGTGATGGTCTTCCAGTTGGTCAGCATCCCACCGAGCCAACGATGGTTCACATAATACTGGCCGCAGCGGGTGGCGCTTTCGGCGACGTATTCGGCGGCGGCCTTCTTGGTGCCGACGAAAAGCACGCGGCCGCCGGCGCCGACCACGTCGCGCACGGCGCGGAGCGCGCGGTCCATCAGGGGCACGGTCTGCTGCAGGTCCAGGATATGGACCTGGTTGCGGATGCCGAAGATGAACGGCGCCATCTTCGGGTTCCAGCGGCGCGTATGGTGGCCGAAGTGCACGCCGGCTTCGAGCAGGCCGCGCAGGGAAACGTCAGGCATCGCCATGGGTACTGTCTTCCTTCATCAAAAGTCCGGTTGAGCCTCCGCGGCACAAAGCCCGGCATGTGCCGGGACCGGACCCAGCCCCGGTTGTCGGGGGAAGGGTATGCCGCGTGCGGATTTGCCGCACCAAGGCGAGCCCGGTGCGACGGCGCGGCTTATGGCGGGTTATGGCGGCGCGGGCAAGTCTGAGGCCCCGTTCCCGGCCGGTGGCTGGCGAGGGAGGCCGTTCTGGGGGCCGCGGTCCCTGGAGAGGGCTTCGCCCCCTCCAGACCTCCCCCACCAGGGGACCGTGTCCCCTGGACTCGCCTTGGGTATTGGTCAAAGAAAGGGAGGGGCATGGCGCCGCCCTCCGTCAAAGGATCGTCCTTCGACGCCCCTCCCTTTCTTTGACCAAAGTCGTGG
>JBBQHE010000328.1:0-2820 GCA_038323655.1 Acetobacterales bacterium
TTATGAGGCCCCGCCGGGGCCAGCGGGCCCGCTCCCGGCACCCCGTCGCGTCGCTGATCCGCCCTCGCGCCGCGCGGATCTTGCGCCATTGGACCCTGGCGGCGGCGGCGCGACGCCTGTGCAAAACTATTGGCCGCACCCAAATTACGGATAGGGGTAGACATAAGGGCGGCTAGAGGTTAATATAGGGGAACAATCGTACCAGCCTTGCATCGCAGATCGGGGAGAACCCTGGATGGAGCTATCGCCCACCCCCGCCGATATCAGGCCCGCCGCGCCGGAGCCGGGCCTGCCCCTGCCGCCCACCCCGTTGATCGGGCGGGCGCGGGAGCAGGCCGCTGCCGTCGCATTGCTGGCCCGGCCCGAGGTGCGCCTGCTGACCCTGACCGGGACCAGCGGGGTGGGCAAGACGCGGCTCGCTCTGGAAGTGGCCGGGGCGGTGCGCAATTCCTTTCCCGACGGGATCGTCTTCGTCTCGCTCGGTGCCCTCCACGACCCTAATCTGGTGGTGCCCACGCTAGCCCAGGCGCTCGGCGTCAAAGAAGAGGTCATCCCCGGCGGCCACCTGCCCCTGCTGACCCATCTGCACACCTACCTGCGCGACCGCACCCTGCTGCTGGTGTTCGACAGCTTCGAGCATCTGCTGCCCGCCGCCGAGCTGGTGGCCGACTAGCTGGCGAACGGCCCCCGGCTGAAGGTGCTGATCACCAGCCGGACAGTGCTGCACCTGCGCGGCGAACATGATCTCCAGGTGCTCCCCCTGGCGACTCCCGACCCGGCCCACCTGCCCGCGCTGGCCGCGTTGGCCGCCTCGCCCGCCGTCGCGCTGTTTGTGGCTCGGGCCGCTGCGGTCAAACCCGACTTCGCGCTGACTACGGCCAACGCGCCCACCGTGGCCGCCATTTGCCACCGCCTGGACGGGCTGCCGCTCGCCATCGAATTAGCCGCCGCCTGGGTCAAAATCCTGCCCCTCCCGGCTTTGCTGGACCGGCTCGATCACCGGCTCCTGCTCCTGACCGGCGGGGCGCGCGACCTGCCTGCCCGCCAGCAAACCCTGCGCGCCGCCCTCGACTGGAGCTACGATCTGCTCGACGCGGCGGAGCAGGCCCTGTTCCGCCGCCTCTCCGTCTTCGCCGGAGGCGCGACCCTGGCCGCTATCGAGGCAGTGGTGGGGGGTGGGGGGTTGGAGGTTGGGGGTTGGTCAGCCGAACCAGATCCCGAACACGATCCAAAATCCAAAATCCAAAATCCAAAATCACTATCCCCCCACCCCCAACCCCCAACCCCTCTCGCCGTCGTCGCCTCGCTGGTGGACAAGAGCCTGGTCCAGGCCGAAACGGGGGTGGAGGGGGAGCCGCGCTTCACCATGCTCGAAACCATCCGCGAATATGCGCTGGAACACCTGGCGGCGGCAGGCGAGGCCGATGCCCTCTTTCGTGCCCATGCCCACTATATCTTTGCCCAGGTCGAGGCTGCCGAGTCGCAACTGACCGGGGTCGAGCGAGGGCGGTGGTTGGCCCGGCTGGAGCAGGAGCACGATAACCTGCGGGCGGCTCTGGCCTGGACCCAGCGCGCCCCTGCTGCCGACCCGATCGGCCTGCGGCTGCGCTGGGACCTCTCCTGGTTCTGGTATTTCCGGGGCTATCTGAGCGAGGGCCGGGCCTGGGCCGAGGGGATGCTGGCCCGCGACGACCTGCGGGTCCACGCCGACGAATGGGCGCGGTTGTTGGGCAGCGCGGGGGTGCTAGCTTACCTGCAAAGCGACTACACCGCAGCGCGTGCCCGGCTGGAGGCCAGCGCTGCCCATTGGCGCGCGGGCGACGGCGATGATGTGCGCCCCCTGGCCTATGCCCTGGTCTTTCTCGGCCAGGTGCGTGCCCGGCTGGGCGAAGCAGGAGCCGCCGTCCCCAGTGCGGAAGGCGTGGCCTTCTTCCGCACCACCACCGATACCTGGGGCCTGGCCCTGGCCCTCGACCTGCACGGCGAAGTGGCCCGCCTGAGCGGAAACGATCGGGAATGCGCCGCGCTCCATACCGAAAGCCTGGTCCTCTTCCGCGCTCTGGGCGACCGCTGGGGCACGGCGCTGGCCCTGAGCAACCTGGGCCGGGTAACAGCACGCCTGGGCGATCGGGCCGGGGCGCGCGCCCGGCTCGAAGAAGCCCTGGCGATCCAGCGGGAACTGGGCGATAAATGGAACTGCGCCTGGACGCTGCGGACCCTGGGCGAAGTGTTGCGGGCCGGCGGCGCGGGGGCAGAGGCAGCCCCTTTGCTGGAAGAAAGCGCCCGCCTGCTGCGTGAACTGGGCGACACCGGCAGCCACGGGGATGCACTCCCCCCCACCCTGGCAGAACCCGCACCACCCGCGCCATCGGATCTGCTGCGCCTGACGGCGCGCGAGCGAGACGTGCTGCGCCTGGTGGCGGAAGGGCTGACCGATGGGCAGGTTGCCACCCAGCTAGTGCTCAGCCCGCGCACCGTACAGTCGCACCTGTCCACCATCTACAGCAAGCTGGGGGTTGCCACCCGCACCGCTGCCGTGCGCATCGCCCTCGATCAGCACCTCGTCTAGCCCGGCCCGCCGGGGCAGCGGTCGAGGCCCCTTGTGCCTGGCTCACGCATCAAGTATACTGAGGCTATCGGTCCGCCGTTTTATCCCCGTGTGTTCGCGACGTAGCTAGAGCGCCCGACGCGTTGTCGTCTGACAATCACTGGCAAGGAGGGCACGGGACTGATGCCTGACAATACCCGCGAACCCCAACCTATTGTGGTCGCCCGCAGCGATCGGCCTCCTGTCCCCGACGCCGAGAAGATGATGCTCAC
>JBBQHE010000329.1:0-2805 GCA_038323655.1 Acetobacterales bacterium
GCCAGCACGGGCAGGCCCATCGCCAGGGCTTCCTTCACGACGACCGGGCCGGTGTCGCGGTCGCCCTCCGGCGTGACGACATAGGGTGCCACGAAGCCACGATAGGCGGGGCCGTGTTCGGCGATCCACGCGGAAGGCCGCATGCCGAGCAGCGTGACCTGCGCACCGAGGCCCAAGGCCGCGATGCATTCGGTGATGTCGGCGCGCAACGGCCCCTCGCCCACCACGTCGAGCAGGGGTCGGTTTTCGGCCGGCAAGGCGGCGAGCGCGCGAAGCAGCAGGTCGTAGCCCTTTTGCGGCGCGAGCCGTCCGATCGCCAGCAGTCGGCCATTGTCCGGCCCCGGCCTTGGGCGAAACCGGTCCGGTTCCACGCCGCAGAAGACCGTGGAGACCTGCGCGCACGCAGCCAGGCTGAGGAAATCGGCCGCCATGTCGCTGCATGTGGCGATGGCGAGGTCCGTGTGGCGCAGCTTGGCAGGCAGGTCGGCTGGGCTGCCGTAGATGTCGAAGCCATGCCCCGTGAAGGAGCACGTCACCCCGGCCAGCCGCGCGCCAATGATGGCGGTGGCCGCTGCGGAATGGGCGAAATGCGCATGGATATGCCCCGCCCCATGCCGCCGCGCGATGCGCGCCAGCCGCGCGCCGGCAAGCCACAGCGAGGCGCGCGGCAGCGCCCGTTGCGCGCGCAGGAAGGGCCACGCCCGGGCGAGACCCGGCAGGCTCCTGGCCAGGGCCTGGCCCCGCGCTTCGCCGCCCAGTGCGATCGTCTCCGCCCGGAACGCCGCATCCTCGGGCTGGCAGGGGCCGTCATGCGGGGCCAGCGCGACCGGCACCACCCGATGCCCTGCCGCCCGCATGGCGCGGATCTCGTTCGACACGAAGGTCTCCGACAGCACGGGGAAGGCGGCCAGGGCGTAGATGATCGTGTGCGGCATGGGGTCTGTTCTCCTCGACCGCCCTGGTGCGCGCCGCGTGCCAGGGCGCTCTCGCAGCCTGCGAATGTCGCTGGCCCGCCGGTTGCGATGAGCAGGGCACTCTGGCCCGCGGTTGCGCTGGGCGGGCCACTTTGGCCCGCGCTTGCACTGGGCGGGGGTGAGAGACTGGACGAAGGCAGCCCCCATGACCGAGATCAGCATCATCATCCCCGCCCGCGACGCTGCCGCCTGGTTGCCGCGTGCCATCCTGTCCGTCGGCCCGCGCGAAGATGCCGAGATCCTGGTGGTGGATGACGGCTCGACCGACGCCACGGCTTGCGTGCTGGCCCGCCTGGCCCGGCACGACGCCCGGCTGCGTGTGCTGCGCGGCGAAGGGCGCGGCCCGGCCGCGGCCCGCAACCTCGGCCTCGCGCAAGCGCGCGGCGGGCTGGTCGCCTTCCTCGATGCCGATGACCGGTGGCGGCTGCAAAAGCTCGACACGCAGGCAGCCTTCCACGCGGCCCATCCGGGCATGGGCTTCTCCTTCACCGACTACCGGCACCGTCTCCCGGGTGGCGAGGATCGTGGCCCCTGCTTCGCGTTCTGGCCGCGTTTCGCCGCGCTGGCGGCAGGGCAGGCAGCACCCTTCCTGGTGCCCGGAGCGCGGGATGCGCTGCTGGCGGAAAACGTGGTCGGGACCTCGACCGTCATGGCCCGCACCGCGCTGCTGCGCGAACTCGGCGGCTTCGATGAAGGGCTGCGCCAGGCGGAGGACTGGGACCTCTGGCTGCGCATGGCCGGGCGCGCCCCGGTCGGCTGCCTGCCGCGCGCCTTGACCGACTACACCATGCACCGGCCCGGCAATCTTTCGGCGGCGCGGCGCGCGCGGCTGACGGCGCTGCGCGACGTGGCGCGGCGGCACAGCCCCCAGGCGGGGCGCGGCGCGGTGCGCGCCTGCGCGGCGCGGTTGCTGGTGGCCCAGGCGGAGGCCGCCGCGGCCGAGGGCGCGCGCGGCAAGGCGATGCTGTTCCGCCTGGCGGCCGCGCTGCGCCAGCCCAGCCGGCGCCTGGTGCGGGAGGCCGCGGCGGCGATGCTGGCGCGAGGGTAGCGCCCGGCGACAGGGGCGGGCTTGCGGCCTCAGCCAGGCCAGCCCGCCGCGCGATACACCGACAGCACCTGCGCCACCCCCGCCGATCGGCCGAAGCGCGCCGCGATGGTGGCGCGGGCCGCAGCCCCCATGGCGGCGCGCGCGGCGGGTGCCATGGCGTGCCAGTGCCGCACGGCCTCGGCCAGCGCCGGCAGGTCGCCTGGCGTGGCAAGGAAGCCATCCACCCCCGGCGTGATCAGATCGGGCAAGCCGCCCAGCGCGAAGGCTGCTACCGGCACGCCATGCGCCATGGCCTCCAGCGCCGCCAGCGGCAGCCCCTCGGCGCGCGAGGTGATGGCCAGCAACCCAATCCCCGCCCAGGCGTCGTCCATGCCGGCGCGCGCGCCATGCAGCACCACGCCCGGCGCGGCGCAGGCGTCGCGCAGCGGGCCGTCGCCGAACACCTCGTAGCGCGGGCCGGGTGCCAGCCGGCTTAACGCTGCGAACAGATCCGGCCCCTTTTCGGGCGCGAGCCGGCCCACGAAGGCGACCACCGCCGGCGCCTCATGCCGTGCCAGTACGGGCAGGCCGATGAAATTGGGCACCAGCACCGCGCCCCAGGGCTGCCGCGCCTGGATCGGCCGGCTCACCGCGATGCGCTGGCCGAGGCAGGCACTCCAGCGGTCCAGCGCGTCATACCCGGCGAGCATCCCGGGCGGCCTTTCGCCGGCATGGAAGCTGGCCACCACCGGCACGCCCGCGATACGTGCTGCGACCCGGCCCAGGATATTGGCCTTGTAGCCA
>JBBQHE010000330.1:0-2721 GCA_038323655.1 Acetobacterales bacterium
AGACCCTCGGGGTCGTTCTCACGCAGGAAGGCGAAGGAGGCGGTCGAGCCCGACCCCTGTGCCGGCAGGACGAAATTGATGCGACGGGCGAAGGCCTGCACGTCGCCGTAGCTTTGCAGGCGGTCGTTCTTGGTGATCATCCAGAGCCCTTCGCAGGCGATGTCGCGGCGGATCAGCGTCAGGCGCTGAAACGCCTGCTGATTGCGCGCAGCCTCCCGCGCATAAACGTCAAGCTGGGCGAAGCCGATCTGGCTCAGTGTCGCGGTGACACGCTCGATGTTTTCCAGCGTGCCGCGCGACGGCGTGCAGGCATAGTCGTTGAAATAGGCTCGTGCCAGTGCCGGGGGCAGCGGTGGGCAGAAGACGGTGTGGTAGGCACCCTGCACGCCGCCGGTGTTGATCGCCTTTGCCGAGGGTGCCTGGGCCAGGACAGGCGTGGCCGCCGCCCCGGCGGCCAGGCTCGCGATCACGGATACAATAAGGCGGGTCGTTCGCGGCATGTCTGGTGTTCCTGAAAAGGTCGCTTTACGAAACGGAGAGTGACGCGAGGTCGCGCGGCTGGTCAACGCGCGCCGGCTACCGCCCGGTCACTGCTGCGTGTCCGGGGCGCCTCGATGGCATGCGCTCGGCAGGCCTCTCGACGGCCTCTCATGGCAGGCAAGCGTGAAAAAATGCTTGCCCTGCGGCTTTCCCCTTCGCTTGGCGCCATCTGTCGATAGTCTGCGCCCCTCGCCGGCCCGATCGGGTGCGACGGCGGCGCGGGCGTCATGGACCAGAGTGAATGAGCAGCGAGCCGGCCCTTTCGACACCACATCACGCGGGGCCCGTCGGGCGGCACCCTGCCTGGACGGTGCGGCGCGCGGCCGTGTCGCTGATGCTCGCCGCCATCCTGCCCTTCTGGCTGCTGGCCGGGGTGCTGGCTTGGCGCGGGGCGGAGCGCGATACCGGCGTTTTGCTTGACGCGGCCCAAGCGGCGGCGCGGCGCGGGGCTCTGGCCATCGACCGAACGCTTGCCTTCCAGCGCGCCGCCCTGATGCAACTGGCTACGGCCGATGAAAGCGACGAACCGTCGCCCCTGACCCTGGTCAACGGCTGGTCACAGGGCGCAGTCGGGGCAACTGCGCCAGGCCTTGGCCAGCGTTTGCTGGTCAGCAACGCTGGCGGCAGCCTGCTCGCCCTGAGCGGATCGCACGCGCCAGCCCAGGCCCTGCCCACTGCGGCCCGGGCAAGCCTGGTTGCCGCAGCCCTCTCCGGCACACCGCAGGTGAGCAGTCTGTTCCGCCTGGACCCCGATGGCCCGGCCGAGACGCTGCTGGCGGTGCAGGTTCCGCGCGCCGAGCCCTTGGCGCTGGCGGCGCTCTCGGGCGGGATGGAGACTTGGTCAGTCCTGTTGCGCGCGGCCGACCCGCCCGAGGGGTGGAGTGCGGCGCTGATGGATGCTGACGGCCAGTTTCTCGCCCGCCTGCCCGATCCCGGGGCTTTCGTCGGCCGGCGTGTGCGGCGCGACACCCAGACGCTGCTGTTCGGTGGAGGATCTTCGGCACGCACCGGAATCGCCACTGGCCCGAACCAACTCGGCGAGCAGGTTCAGGCGGCGTGGCACAGGTTGGAAAGCGCGCCCTGGGTGTTGATCGTCGCCCTGCCTGCCACGGTGCTGACCGAGGCGCGGCGCAGCGCTTTGGTGCCGGTGCTGGCCTATGGCGCGGTGCTCGGCCTGATGGTGCTTGTCGCGGGCACGCTGCTGGCCGATCGCGCCATCGCCCAGCCGTTGCTTCGACTGGGTCGTGATGCCACGGCGTTCGGCCCAAACCTCGCCGAACTCGCCCAGGCGGAAGCGACCCTGACCAAGGCCGCGGCCGCGACCGCGGCACGCGAACACCAGGCGGAGGCCCTGGCGGCGCGGCTGCGTATGGTGCTGGACAGCACGACCGACTGCATCATCGGCATCGACGCCACCTGCGCGGTGCGCTGGATGAACGCAAGGGCACAACCCATCCTCGGCGAATTGGCCGAAAGCATGATCGGGCAGAACCTGTTCGATGCCTTTCCAGGCTGCGCCGAGGGCCCCTTCGCCGACGCTTATCACGCAGCGATGCGCGACGGTGTGCCAGGGCATGTCACCGCCTGGCACGATTCGTTCAAGCGCTGGATCTCGGCTGAGGCCTACCCTTCCGCCGATGGTGGGCTGACCATCTTCTTCCGCGACGCCGGCACGCAGCGCGCGACGGAGGATGCGCTGCGCGAGAGCGAGGCCCGGTTGCGCGCGGTGCTGGACCACATCCCGCTCGGCGTGCTGCTGGCCGAAGCGCCGTCGGGGCGCATTCTCTTCGGCAACCGGCGGCTGGAGGAGGTGCTGGGCCAGTCGCTCGGTGCCCTGGGCGAGGAAAACAGCGAGCAGTTGTGGGATACCTTCCAGCCCGACGGGCGGCGCCTCGCGCCAACCGAGACGCCGCTCGGCCTGACGCTGGCGACGGGGACCGCGGCCTCTCGCGAACTGCTCTATCGTCGGCGGGATGGGACCACGACCTGGCTGCGTGCTTCGGCCGCCCCCATCACCGACGCGGACGGGCGGATGACCGGCGCGGTGATGGCGGTGACCGACGTTGCCGTGGAACGCCGCGCAGCCGAGGCCCTGCGCGAAAGCGAATTGCGTTTCCGAACCCTGGCCGAAGCGGTGCCGCAGATCGTCTGGTCGGCGCGGCCGGATGGCAGCGTCGACTA
>JBBQHE010000331.1:0-2718 GCA_038323655.1 Acetobacterales bacterium
CGATAACCTGATCATCCACTGGTATGACGAGCCGCAAAGCTTCGCCGCTACACTGCTCCAGGCGGGCGATGCCGGGTTGGCGCAACTGGCCGGGACGACCGGGATGCGCCTGCTAAAGCCGGTCGATCTGTATATTTACGCCAGTTCTACCGATCTGCACGACGCCACCCTCTATGAGCCGGGGTGGACGGGTGGCGAAGCGTTCCCCGAACATGGCATCGTGATCATCGGCATCTCCGCCAAGGAACTGGAGTGGGGCAAGGGCACGGTGGCGCACGAATTGACTCATATCGTCGTCGGCCAGCTCACCTTTTCCTGCCTGTCCAGCCTGCCGACCTGGCTGAACGAGGGGATCGCCGTCTACGGGCAGGGGGGACCGGAGAGCGCGTCGATCGATCAATTGCACGCTGCCGAACGCGCAAACACGCTGATCTCGGTGCGGGCGCTGAGTGGTGGCTTCTCCGAGCATCCGAGCAAGGCCGACCTTTCCTATTCCGAGTCCTATAGCCTGGTTAATTACCTGATCACCCAGTATGGTCCCGGCCAGTTGCGTGGGTTGTTCGATGATTTGCGCCAGGGAATGACCCCCGATGCCGCGCTGCTCGATGTCTACGGGTTCGGCCTCGACGGGCTGGAGGACGGCTGGCGGACCAGCGTGAGTGCGCCGCCCCGGCAGACGACCACGACCCCCGGCGCGACCGTCGTGCCTACCACGGTGCCGACCTACGAGCCGATCAGCGCCGCGCCGGTCGCCCCGACCCTCGCCCCTGGCGAGGCGGCGGCGGAGACCACGCTCGCTCCCGCCGACGATTCCTCTGCCGCGACCAGTCCCACCCCCGTCATCGCCGGGGCTAACACATCCACCGGGAGTCTCCCGCTCATGCCGCTGCTGGCTGCCGGGTTGGCTGCCGTGCTGATCATGGGCGTGGCGGTCCTTGTGTTCTTACGCCAGCGAAGGAATACCGCATGAACCTGCTGCCGCTCTCTCCGCGCCCGCCGTCTCGGCGTGTATTCTCTCCGGTCTGGCGGGCGCTGATCCTCGCCGGGGTACTGGCGCTGGGCCTGATCCTGGCCGGGGCCGCCGGGCTATCGGGACCAACCAGCCGGACGGGGGCTGTCTCTGGCTGGGCTGCCGCCGCGGCCCTGGCGGCGGGACCCCTGCCCACCGCGACCCTGCCGGGCACGCCGGGCGTGCTCCCCGGCCATTACTCGAACCCCGATCTGGGTATCGCCTTCGATTATCCACCTCAGTGGAAGGCCACGCCCGGCACGACCGCCGATACGCTGATCCGCGTGACCGCCTCGGCGGGGGACGCTATCCTGGTCGCATTCAATGGGTCTATAACCGATGACAGCACGCTGGAGGCTACCGCCAAGCAGGTGCGCGACGAATCAACCAACGGCCTCTCGGACGTGCAGAACGTGGACGACCACGCCCTGACCCTCAAGGATGGGCGCGCGGCCTGGTTCAGCGAATACACCGCGACCCTGGACAATGGTAACACGATTCACGCATTCATGGTTTCTACCGCGCGGCAGGGGCGACTGGTCACCCTGCTCGGTTATACGCCGACGACGCGCGCCGCTTACTATCGCGGGACGATCACCGACATTTTTACCAGCCTCACGCTCACGCTGCCGCAACTCTACGGCATCCCCCGTGATCAGGCGCTGGTGCAACTGGGCGGCGAGTCGAGCAACCCCCGCGATTATGACCCGGCGACCAGCAACGGCGACGATCTGGTCTTCAGCGGGCTGGTGTCGCTGAATCCGCAGTTGCAAGTGACGCCCGACCTGGCCGAGTCGTGGGATATCAGCCCTGATGGTCTGGTCTACACCTTTCACCTGCGGCGCAACGCCCGCTTCCATGATGGGCGACCCGTTGTGGCGGCGGACGTGATCTACTCCTGGGACCGCGCCGCCGACCCGGCGACCAAGTCAGATAACGTGCTGACCTACCTGGGCGATATTGTCGGCGTCCGTGAGCGCCGGGCCGGGCAGGCCGATCATATCAGCGGCCTGCGGGCGGTGGACGACCACACGCTCGAAGTGACGATTGATGCGTCCAAGCCCTATTTCTTGATGAAGCTGACCTATGGCAGCACCGTGGTCGTGGACAAGGCGAATATCGAGTCGGGGCCGGAATGGTATCGCACCCCGAACGGGACCGGCCCGTACAAGCTGATCCGCTGGGATCGCTTTAAAGAGATCATCTACGAGCGGAACACCGATTTCTACCTGAAGCCACCCGCCATTCGCTTTGTGATCCTCCAATTGTACGCCGGGGTGGGCATCCGGCTCTATGAGACGGGCGATGTGGACCTGACCGGGGTCTTTTCCTCTGATGTGGGCCGCGTGCGCGATCCCGCCGAGCCGCTGCACGCCGACTTGCACGAAGGGGTCAACATGTGTACCTCGCGGGTGACGTTCGACGTGACCCAGCCGCCATTCGACGACCTGAAAGTGCGCCAGGCGTTCGCCCTGGCAATCGACCGGCAGCGCTATCTCGACGTGGCCCTGGATGGGGTGGGCATCCCGGCGCACGGTCTCTACCCGCCCAGCCTGCCGGGCTATAACCCCGCTGTCCACCCGCTCGACTACGACCCGGCGCTGGCCCGGCAACGGCTGGCCGAGTCGCGCTATGGCAGCGCTGATGCCCTGCCGCCGATTGTGTTCACCAGCAGCGGTTTTGGCAGCGATATCTCTCCCGGCCTGGCC
>JBBQHE010000332.1:0-2716 GCA_038323655.1 Acetobacterales bacterium
ACATCGGTGCGGCTGCCGAAGCGGATCAGCCCGAAGCGGGCGCCGGCCTCGGTCACGTCGCCCTGGCGGGCGAAGCACAGGATTCTCCGCGCGACCAGGCCTGCGATCTGCACGACCGCGAGATCGCGCCCGTCGGGCAGCGCGATGGCGACGGCGTTGCGTTCATTCTCCTCGCTGGCCTTGTCCATGTTGGCCGAGAGAAATTTGCCGTGGCGGTAGGCGATGCGCTTGACCGTGCCTTCGGCCGGCCAGCGGTTGATGTGCACATCCAGCACCGACAGGAAGATCGCGACGCGCCAGCGCGTATCGGGGCCGAGGCCGAGTTCGACCGGCGGCACGGCCGGCCCGACCAGCACGACCCGGCCATCGGCGGGAGCCAGCACCAGCCCGGGCCGGCTGGGGGCAACGCGCTCCGGGTCCCGGAAGAAATACAGGCAGAAGACGAAAAAGATCGCCCCGGGCCAGAACAGCCAGCCGCCGGCGATCGCCCCGCCGACCACAGCCACCGCGGCGCCGCCGATCAGGAAGGGGGTTGCGGCACGGTGCGGCGGCGCCAGCACCATTTGAAGACTTTGCATGAGGGCCATGGGGTCGGGTTGATCCATTGTTCACCCCTTCCGGTCAACCCTGAAGCGATGATGGACATGATTTCCCGCGACGAGTTCGCGCGTCACCCGCCCCGACGGAATGTCATGGCCGGGGAGGTGCTGCCGCTCGGCCCCTTCCTGGTGTCGGAGGAAGGGCTGCTGGCGCCGCGTTCGGCCGGGCTGGCCGCGGTGCTGCATTTTGCCTGGGCCGGGCGCCGCTGCGATGCGGCGATGGCGGACGGGGTGCACCTGGGCATGATGCTGGGCCGGCTGCCCTCCACCGCCTCGGGCGCGGACCGGGCCACCGCCTTTGCCGCCTTGCCGGGGCTGCGCCGGGGGCTGCCGCCGGGCTTCCGGCTGCGGCTGCTGCCCGACCATCGGTTGCGGCTGGAAGCACGGGCAACGTTGCAGACCCCGGCCTCGGCGGTTGCGATGCTGACGGCCATGGTGGGCTTCGTGCTGGCGCTGTCGCCCTGGCGGGAGGGCTTCGACGGCGCCGGGGTGACGGGGGCCTAGGCGCAGACGCGCCCGGGGCGCTGAGGCGCGGGACGCGCCCTGGTCGCTCAGGCGCGGGACGCGCCCGGGCCATTAACCCCCGGGGCGTGCGCTAGCCCCCCGGGACCGCAAAAATCTGCCCGGGGAAAATCAGCGAGGGATCGCGGATCTGGTCCCGGTTCGCCTGGTAGATCACGGTGTAGCGTATGCCCCGGCCATAGGCGCTGCGGGCGATGCGCCACAGGTTGTTGCCTGGCTGCACCACCACCCGCCCATCGGACAGACCGCCTTCGGGCAGGTTTTCCCGGGCGAAGGGCAATTCGATGCGCGAGGCGACCGCCCCCGTCGGGGCCATCTGGTCCAGCCGCAGCACGTGGCGGCCGACGGCCGGGGCCTCGGCAGGCGTCAGCGTCCAGCGGCCGTCGGTACCGGCCACCGCATCGCCGGCATGGCGCTGGTCGACATAGACGCGGACCGGCGCACCTGGCGGCGCCGTGCCGGCGAAGCGAATCGCGCCGGCGCTGTCGTAATCCACGATGTCGAGGCCCAGTCGGGCGGGCACCGGGGCGCGGCCCGGGGCGGGGCTGTCGCCGCCGCCCTGCAGCAGGCGCGGACCCGTGGGGGCGGCGGCGGACGGCAGCAGGGCCACCAACGCCGGGCGAGTCGCGGCGGGCGAGGCCTCGGCCTCGGGGATCACCACCAGCACGCTGTCGTTGCCGGCGACATCGCGGCCATCAGCCAGGCGCGCGCGCAGGGTCAATTCGCGGGCGCCGGCGGCCAGCGGTTCGCCCGGCAGGATCACCCATTCGCCACGCGCATCGGCGCGGGCGCGCCCCAGTTCCCGGCCACCTTCCATCAGATGGACCTCGGACCCGGGGGCGGCGCGGCCGGCGATGACCGCGGTGCCGCGGGCGCCGACGCGGGCGACGTCGAAGCTGGGGGGGATGGCGGCGGGGGCGGCCTGGGCTGCGGGTGGCGGGGTTGCGGGTGCCTGGGTTGCGGGTGCCTGGGCTGCAGGAGCCTGGGTTCGCGCCGCAGTGCCTTGCGCTCCAGGGCCTGGCGCCGCTGGGGCTTGCGTCGCTGGCCCCTGCGTGGCTGGCCCCTGAATCGCTGGCCCCTGGGTCGCTGGCCCCTGCGTCGCTGGCCGCTGCGTTATTGGCCCCTGCGTTGTTGGCCCCGCCTGGCCGGCGGGGGGGGCGGAGGGTGCGGCCGCCTGCGGCGTGGGGCGGGGCGCGGCCGGCTCGGTCGCGGCGACCCGCGGGGCCGTGCCGCGCGCGTCCGGCGCCAACAGGTTGACCGCCGGCGCCGGGGCATCGGTCGTGACGACCCAGGCCGTGCCGGCCGCCATGACCGCCACGAGGCCAAACGCTGCCAGTTTTCCGCCAAGGCCGAATGTCGTCATCGGTCGGTAACTAGGCCCGAGTGCGGGCCATCCACAAGGGAGACGGACCGCGCTACCCCCTGGCGGGGCATGATTCTCGCAACAATTCATCAAGCTTCGCCACGACATGGGGCAGCGTTGCCCCAGGTCGCGGCACATCGCATCGCCGCCGGGGTCGTGTAGGGTCCTGCCGCGATGCAGCACGGAAGGCGAGACGCATGATCGATGGCCAGAACCTCGGCCCGCAGAAGCT
>JBBQHE010000333.1:0-2685 GCA_038323655.1 Acetobacterales bacterium
CGGCACGGCGCGGCCGGGTGCCGAACGCCCCGCCACGCACGCGCTTCGCCACCGCCTCGGCCGCCACCCCCTTTGGGATGCCCGACTTTTTGATGCCGGTCGCCGATGGCCGGGCCGAAAGCGCCGCCGCCCCCCTGATGCGCCGGGTTGCGACCGGCGCGGTCGGCGGCCTGCCGCAGCCGCTGGCACCGTCGGACTCCGCCCGGCTGGTCCGCATCTTCGACCTGCAGGCCCGCGGCGATGCGGCGGGGGCGGCGCGTGAAGCCGAGCGCCTGGACGACCGGCGCCTGCTGTCCCACGTCCAGGCCGACCGCTGGCTGCGTGCGCCCGACACGGCGCCGCTGGCGGAGTTGCAGGCCTGGCTCGGCAGCCACCCGGACCATCCGGACGGCCCGGCGCTCCATGCCATTCTGAGCCGCCGGCAGCCACGCGCCGCCACCCCGCCGCCGGCGCCGGTGCCCGACATGCTGGCCATGGCCGAGGCGATCGCCCCCGAGGACCGCACGCCGGCAGCCCCGAACCTGGCACGCAACCCGGGGCTGGAACGCGCCGTACGGGACCGTGCGCGGGATGGCGATGTCTCGGGCGCGCTGCTGGCCATCGCCCGGGCGCGCGGTCTGGCACCAGGTGCGGCGGCGCTGATGCAGGGCGATGTCGCGCTGGTACTGTTTCAGAACGGGCGTGACGAGGAAGCCATGGCCTTGGCCATGGACGCCGCCCGCCACGCCCCCGGCCATGGCGGGCCGGCTTTTGTCGCCGGTCTGGCGGCCTTCGCCCTCGGCCGGGCGGAACTGGCCATTCCGTATTTCGAAGCCACCGCCCGGGCCGAGCTCGCCCCGCCGTCGTTACGCGCCGCCGGCGCCTACTGGACCGCGCGGGCTTCGGTACGCGCCCGCCGCCCTGGGCAGCATGTGGCCTGGCTGCTGCAGGCGGCGCAGGAACCGCGCACCTTCTACGGCCTGCTGGCCCGCCGGGCGCTGGGCTTGCCGCCGGGCTTTGCCTGGGAAACCGATCTGGCGGGCGAGGCGGAAACCCGCGCCCTGGCGGAAACCGCCGGCGGATGGCGCGCGCTGGCGCTGCTGCAGATCGGCCAGCGTGAGCGGGCGGAGGCGGAACTGCGGCGCCTGTGGTCCGTCGCAGCGGGCAATCCGGCGCTGGGCCGCGCCATGCTGGCGGTCGCCGCGCAGGCCAATATGCCCAATCTGGCGGCGCAACTCGCCTCGGCCGTGCAGGGCGCCGATGGCCGGCCGCGCGACTTCGCGCGTTTTCCTATCCCGCGCATGGAACCGCTGGGCGGGTACCGGGTCGATCCTTCGCTGATCTATGCCCTGGCACGGCAGGAGAGCAATTTCGAGCCTGGTGCCGTCAGTTCGGCCGGCGCCCGCGGGCTGATGCAGGTGATGCCGGCGACGGCGGCCTATGTGCTGGGCGACCCGTCGCTGCGCGGGCGGGGCGGGCACCAGCGGCTGCATGATCCGTCCTTCAGCCTGGAAGTCGGCCAGCGCTACCTGCATTACCTGACCACCCACCCGGCGGTGGAGGGCGACCTGCTGCGCCTGCTGGCCGCCTACAACGCCGGCCCCGGCAATGTCGCGCGCTGGATGCCGCCCGGGCGGCACAGGGGCGACCCGCTCCTGTTCATCGAAAGCATCCCGGCCGGCGAAACCCGCGTCTTCGTGCAGCGGGTCATGGCCTATTCCTGGATTTATGCCAGCCGCCTGGGCCTGCCCTCACCCAGCCTGGACCGGCTGGCCGAGGGGCGTTTCCCGCGCTTCGCCTCGCCCGAGGAGGTGCAGCGCATGCTGTCGCGCAGCCAGAGGGTGGCGATGCGCTGATCCCGCGCCTACCTTACCTCGCATGAAGATCCCCGACCTGCCCTTCACCGTCACCGACTGGGCGACCGTCCCGGAAACCACCCACCCGGGCGACCTGGGCCAGGCCCTGTGGCGCACGCTGCAATTGGGCGACCTGCGGGTCCGCATGGTGACCTACACCCCGGGCTACGTCGCCGACCACTGGTGCGACCGGGGCCATGTGCTGACGGTGCTGGACGGTGTGCTGGAGACGGAACTGCGCGACGGCCGCCGCTTCACCCTGACCGCCGGCATGACCTATCGCGTGTCCGATCATGGCGATGCCTCGCACCGCTCCACCACCACCACGGGCGCCCGCCTGTTCATCGTGGACTGACCGACCGTGCCGATCGACGAATCCCGCGCCTTCCTGCCGGTCGCCATCGCGATCATGACGGTCAGCGACACGCGCGACCTGGCCTCGGACCGCTCCGGCGACACCTTGGGCGCGCGCATCGCCGAAGCAGGCCATGTCTTGGCCGACCGAAAAATCCTGCGCGACGAGGCCGATGTGATCGAGGGCCAGTTGCGCGTCTGGATTGCCGACCCGGCGATCGACTGCGTCATCACCACGGGTGGCACCGGCATCACCGGCCGCGACGTGACGCCGGAAGCCTTTGGCCGCGTGCTGGAAAAGGAAATCACCGGCTTCGGCGAATTGTTCCGCATGCTGTCCTACGCCAAGATCGGCACCTCGACGATCCAGTCCCGCGCGATCGGCGGGGTCGCGGGTGGCACCTATCTTTTCGCCCTGCCCGGCAGTACCGGGGCGGTGAAGGATGCCTGGGACGATATCCTGGTGCACCAGCTCGACAGCCGCTTCCGGCCCTGC
>JBBQHE010000334.1:0-2665 GCA_038323655.1 Acetobacterales bacterium
TTGACCGCCCTGGGCCGCGCCGACGAGGCGATCCCCCTCTATAGCGCGCTGGATGCCGGGGGCTGGAGTGTGCCCGCCGTGCTGAACAACTGGGGTGTGGCCGATGATGCGTTGGGCAAGCCCGACGATGCACGCGGGGCCTTCGACCGTGCCCTGGCCGCCAACCCGCCGCCCGACCCCGCCGCGCAGGCCCGCATTCTGACCAATCGCGGGCACACCAACCTCTACGGGCGGAAGGATCGGGCCGCCGCCCGCGCCGATTTCCTGGCCGCCGTCGCCAGCGACCCGCAGCAGGCGGAAGCCTCGCGGGAACTCGGCCTGATGGCCTACCAGGATGCGGATGTCGCCAACGCCCGCGCCTACACCCAGGCCGCCCTGGCGGCCAACCCCGACGATCCGGCCACCGTCCGCCAACTGGGCCTGGTGGCGCTGCTGGAAGGCCGCCTGGCCGATGCGCTGGACTCGTTCCAGCAGGCTCTCACCACCTATGAGGGCTGGGTCACCACCCTCCACACCACCGAAGGAGCGGCCCAGAGCCGGGGCGATACCCTCACCGCTTTGCAAGCAACCGAGGATATTCGCGCCATCAATCGTGAAGAGGGCACCACGCAGTATTACCGGGGGCTGGCCCTGGCCGAGCAGGCCCGCCAGGAGGCGCCACCCAGCGCATTGGACCGGCTCCTGCGTAATATCGGCCTGAAGTCACCCGGTGCCCACGAGCAAGCCCTGGCCGCCTTCAATGAGGCGATCCGGCTCGACCAGGACCGCGCCGATGCCCGCTTCCAGATGGGCCTGATCTCCCGGCGGCTGGGCGACCGCGACGCCGCTCGCCAGCAGTTCGAGCGGGCCAAAGACCTGGACCAGACCCTCCCCGGCCCCTACGAAGAAGAGGCCGCCATGTATGTGGAGGACGGCAAGCTTGATCTCGCCATCCGCGAGTACGAAGCGCTGAATCAGGTCAACGCGGGCTACCTCCCGGTCTATATCCGCCTGGGCGAATTGTACGCCCAGAACCAGCAGACCGACCAATCCCGCGTCGCCTATGAGCACGCGGTGGCGGTGCCCGCCCAGAGCGGACGCGACCACTACTATCATGCCCAGGCCCTGCACGCCCTGAACCGCCGTGACGAGGCCCTGGCCGAAGCCCAGGCAGCGGTGGCGGCGACCCCCACCGATTGGGAGGCCCAATTGCTGCTGGGGCAACTGGAGCAGGAGGCGGGACACAATACCGAGGCGCTGGCCGCCTATCGCCAGGTGGTGACGCTGAACAAAACCAATGCCGAGGCCGCCTACCAGGCCGGGCGGCTCCTCGCCGCCGCCGGGCAGACCGACGAAGCCAGCAAACAATGGCAGGAGGCGCTCGCCCGCGACCCGAACCACCCCGAAGCCCACTACGCTCTGGCTGCCCTGTACGAGCAGACCGGGCAACGGGATAAAGCTATCGCCGAATACACAGCAGCGATCAAGGCTAAGACCCGCCCCGCCGAAGCCTACACCCATCGCGGCCAACTCTATGAATTCGCCTACAACTGGCGACAGGCCGAGAGCGACTACCGCAGCGCGCTGGGCATTGATACCCAACAACTGGACGCCCGCGACGGGCTGGTGCGCGCGCTGCTCCATCTCTACCGCCCCGATGACGCGCTGAAGGTCGCTCAGGATGGCCGCCGCGTGACGCCGGGCAGTGCCCGTCCCTATCTGGAACTGGCCCAGGTCTACCTGGCGCAGGGCAACCCGACCGACGCCGCCCCGCCGCTGGAAGCCGCACGCGGCCTTGCGCCGAACGATCCCCAGGTGCTCTTGCGCCTGGGCCACGCCGCCCTGCTCCGCAACGATGATGTAGCAGCCCAGCAAAATCTGGCGGCGGCGCTCCAGGCCCAGCCCAATCTGCCCGAAGCTGCCGCCCTGCTCGGTGACGACCATTACAACCACGACCGGCTCACGGCGGCGGCAACCTCCTACGAGCAAGCAATCGCCATGACCCCGCACGATTATCCGCCCGCCCACGCCGGGCTGGGCCGCGTCTATGAGCGGCAGGGCAACACCAGGGGCGAGGCGGACGCATACCTCAAGGCGGTGGCGGTGGACCCGCTCTATGCCGACCCGCGCCTCTTCCTGGGCGACCTCTACGCGGCGCAGGGCCAGGCGACCGCTGCCGCCCAGCAATATCAACTGGCGATCCAGGTGCGCCCGCATTGGGCACAGGCCCATTACAATCTCGCCCAGGTCTACCTCCAGACCCGGCAGACCGATCTGGCCGTGCGCGAATATACCCAGGCCACCCGCGACGAACCCAACTTTGTCGAAGCCTGGTTCGGCCTGGGCCAGTCCCTGCGCGACAGCGCCCACCGCCCGGAGGCCATCGCCGCCTACCAGCAGGCGGTAAAGCTCAACCCCGGCTACGACCAGGCCTGGCTCTATCTCGGCTATACCTACGAAGACAACGGCCAGCGCCCCGAAGCCGCCGACGCCTACCGCCACGCCCAGGACACCACTTCCGACGACACCATCCGCCGCGCTGCCGCCGAGGCCCTGGCCCGCTTGCAGCAATAAATGCGAGTACACCACGAAGGGGGGGGCGGGCACCCACGGAAAATTTTGTGTTGGTGGGTGGCGGGGTGGGGGGTTTAAAAATTGAACCCCCCCGGGCGCCCACGGCACAAAA
>JBBQHE010000335.1:0-2567 GCA_038323655.1 Acetobacterales bacterium
CTACATCGAGCGGATGGCGAGCCGCGGCATTATCAGCGGCTACCCCTGCGGTGGGCCGTTTGAGCCATGCGTCGCGCCGGCCAATCGCCCCTACTTCCGCCCGAACAACAACGCCACCCGTGGGCAGATGAGTAAGATCGCCGCCGCCGCCTTCTTCCCCAACTGCGCCACCCCGGCGCGCCAGCACTGACACCCGGTCGCCTCACCGGCACCCTGATCCGTCGTTAAGACGGCAAGCGGCCCTGGACAAAGATGTCCAGGGCCGTTTGTTGTCGGCGCGGCTTCCTCAGGTGGGCGGAGCGTTGGCGCGCAGTTGCTCATACAGTTCGACGGTGGTCGGGGCCGGGGTGGTGCCGTGGGCGCGGTGTAAGGCCGCCTGCACCGCCCGGAACTGGGTCAGCGCCTCTTCATGGCGACCCAACCAACCATAGACCGTCATGAGCCGCACATGGACTTCCTCATCGGCGGGGGCCAGCGCCAGCGCCTGCTGCCAGTGCTGGATAGCGTCCTCCCACACGCCCCGCGCGGCGGCGATTTCGGCCAGGGCGCGGTGCATCGCCTGGGCGTCGGCGCGGTAGGCCGCCCGCTGGGATAGGAGCCAGGGCATCTCGGCCAGGTCGGGTTCAGGCAGCAGGTCGCCAGTGTAGCCCGCCAGGGCAGTGGTATAGGCCGCGATAGCGGCGTCCGGCTGGTCCAAGCGCTCGGCCCGCCGCCCGGCATCGCGGTAATGCTGGAACTCGGCCACGTCCCAGGCGTGCGGCAGGCTGAAGTTGAAGGCATAGCGTCCCCGCTGACCCAGGATATACGACGCCTCAGGCCGGGGGCCGTCTGGCTCCAGCACCGCCCGCAGCGCCCGCAGATGGGCGTAGAACTGCGTCTCGGCCTCGGCGGGGCGAGCTTCCGGCCAGACCCGCTCGGCGATGCGCTCCCGTGCCGCGCCCTCTGGCCCGGCCAGCAGCAGGTAGGCCAGCAGCAGCCGCGCCCGCCGCCGTCGCCAGTCGCGGGTCTCAATCGGCGTGTCTCCCCGCCAGATGCGCAACCCGCCAAACATCGTGATCCGCAGCACTCCGGCAGCCCGGCTTTCGAAGGCAGCCAGGGCCTGCGTGGCCGCCTCGCATACCGCCGGGTCGCTATCCTCGGTGAACACGGCCAGCAACGCCCGGTCGGCAGTGTGCCCCGGCGCGCTCAACGCCTGCACCAGGCGCAGCCGCACCGCCGGTTCCCCCACATCGCGCCAGCCGCTGCGCAACGCGGCCAGCGCCTCGGCGGGGATCGCGCCGCCACCACTACTGGCCCGCACCTCTTCCACGGCCAGCAACGCCGCGTCCACAGCGCCCGCCGCGAGAAAATGGTGCGCCCCGGCGACCCAGGCCGCTTCCCCAGCATAATAGACGGCGGCGGCCCGGTCCAGGCGACGGCGCTCGCTGGTGCCGTACATCTGCGCCAGCCGGTGGAGCAGGAACTCGCGGAACAGAGACTGATAGACGTACACCGGCGGCGCGATCCCGCTGCGGCGCAAGAACAGATGGTTGTGGATCGCCTGGGTGATCAGCACCTCGCTGCCGGTCAGCCCGGTCACCGCGTTCGAGGCCGGGACGGTCAACTCGTCCAGGATCGCCGTGCGCAGCAGGAACGAGTAGAGCGGTTCGGTCACCCCGGCCAGCACCTCTTCCTCCAGGTAGGCGTGCAGGTCTTCGCGCACCCGGCGCAACAGCACCGCTTCGGCCATCCCCGCCCCCTCGATCACCCGGTCGTGCAGGAGGGCCAACCCGGCAGGCCAGCCGTCCAATTGCGTCACAAGCTGCTGGATCGCCGGGCTGCGCGCCAGGATCGGGGCCAGATCGGGGTAGGCCCGCAGCACCTCGGACGGCAAGAGGCGCAGATCGTGCTCATGAAGGACCAGCAGGCCGTGATGCTGCCGCAGCCGGGCCAGGGGCACCCCCCGGCCCAGTTCCCGCCGCGCGGCCAGCACCAGCACGACCCCCGGCGGCAGGTGCCGGATCAGCAGCCCCAGGGCGGTATCGAGGGTGCGCTGCCCGGCGATATGTTGCACATCGTCCAGCACGATCACTAGGCGCGGCAATCCCGCGCGGCCCCCCCGATTGGCAGGCGGCAAGGCCGCCTCGAGGCTGCCCAGCAGGGGGGCCAGCGCAGCGGCCACCGCCACCACGTCTTCTTCGCCCGGCTCCTCGGCATCGACGGCAGGCAGCGGCGCGCTTTCGGGGCCCGACGTGTGCCGGGCCGCGAATCCTGGCAGAGCCGCCTGCATCGCCGCTTCCAGGTAGGCGCGAAAGACGGGCAGCGCCCGGTCGCCGGGGCTGAGGCTGTACCAGGCGATGGGCACCCCCCGCCCTGCCAGCCGCCCGGTCCACTCGGCCAGCACCGTCGTCTTGCTGTAGCCCGCCGCCGCCAGCAGCAGCACCAGGCGCAACGCCGGGTCCGCCGCCGCCGCGTCCAGCCGCAGCAGCATGGTGGCCCGCTCCATCGTCGCCCACATGGCCGGGGGCCGCAGTTTGCTGCGCAGAATGTTATACATACGTCATGAAGGCACCGCCCCCTCTGGTGCG
>JBBQHE010000336.1:0-2550 GCA_038323655.1 Acetobacterales bacterium
GGCGTGGCCTGGCAGTTGCGCCTCCTCCCACAGCCCCAGGTCGCCCGGGGTGATGCGCCCATCGCTGGTGACGGCGGTCGCCTCCACGATCACCAGCCCGGCGCCGCCGATCGCGCGCTGCAGGATGTGGGCGAGGTGCCAGTCGGTGACGCGGCCGTCATCGGCGGCGCAGTACTGGCACATGGGCGACACGCCGATGCGGTTGCGCATGGTGCCGCCGGCGATGTCCAGCGGGGCAAAAAGGTCGGTCACGAGGCAGGTCCTCCAAAGGGCGGCAACTGGCCGAGGCGGTTTCGCATCAGCACGACAAAGGGGGCGGCCCCGGCCTGGCGCGGCAGCAGCAGGCCCCGGTCGTCGGCGGCATAGCGGGTCAGCACCACCGCATCGGCGACATTGCCGCCGACCGCGGCGACGATGCCGGGCGCGACCGCCAGCACCAGGTCGCAATGCATGGGGCGGAAGCGCCCGGCCTCGGCCGCGCGCGCCGCCCAGTCGGGCAGCGGGGTGGCGCTGCGGTCGGTGCAGACCAGGTCGCCCGGGGCGGGGGCGGCCAGGGCGGGCGACAGCGGCAGGAAGGGGGCTTGGCCTGGCCAGGCGGCGGCGGTGTCGGTCAGCGCGTCCAGGTAGCGCGCATGCGAAGCATCGGGCGGAAACTCCGCCGTATCCACCCCCGCGCGGAGCATCACGTAGGAGATGAAGGCCGCCGACCAGGCGGGCTCGGCCCAGAGCCCTGGCGGCGGGGCGGCGGGGTCGGCGGCAAAGAGCGGGCGGTTGCGCGCGATGGCGCCTTCGTCGCGCGGCACGCTGCGCCAATAGGCGATCAGCCGGGGGGTATTGTCGGGGCGGGATTCGAGCCGGGCGGGAAGGGGCGCGCGGGCGGTACCACCCAGTGCCAGGCCGCGGGCAACATCGTCCTGCACCAGGCCGCCCCATTCGCGCCACTCCGCCGCGGCGATGCCCAGGATGCGGTCGCGTACGCTGGGCGGATAGGCCATGGGCGGGCCGGGTTGAGGGGCGGGCGGCACGGTCGTGCAGGCGGCGAGCAGGCCGAACAACCCAGGCAGCAGGAAGCGCATGCGAGCCAGGGGTATCAGCGCAGGCCAGCGGCGTCCAATGCCGCCAGCGCCATATCGCGGTCGGCGCGCAGGTGCTCGCGCATCAGCGCCTCGGCGCCGGCCCCATCCCGCGCGACCAGCGCCGCGATGATCGCCCCATGTTCCGCCAGCGCCCGCGGCGCCCGGCCCTGGCGCAGCGTCATCAGGCCAAAGCGATGCACCTGGTCGCCCAACTGCCCCATGAACCGCGCCAATCGCGCATTGCCGGCCAGTGCGATGATGCGCGCATGCAGCCGGACCGAGGCCGCGTAGCCGTCCTGCAGCCGCCCCGCTGCGAGATGCGCCAGCGCCTCGGCGTGATCCGCAGCCAGGATGCGCGCATCCTCCGGCGTGTGCTGTTCTGCCGCCAGGCGGGCCGCCAGGCATTCCAGCGGTTCGCGCAGTTGATACACCTCCCGGATGTCCTGCACCGAGGGTTCCGAGACCACGACCCCCCGCTGCGGCAGGATGCGCACCAGCCCGCCGGCCGCGAGTTCCCGCAACGCCTCGCGGATCGGCGTGCGGCTGATCCCCATCTCCTGCGACAGTTGCGCCTCCGACAGCAGGCAGCCCGGCGGGTAGCGCAGGCCAAGGATGCCCTGGCGGATCGCCTCCAGCGCCTGTTCGCGCAGGCTGGCGGCGCGGCTAGGTGCGAGGCTGATGGCGCAGCCTCCGGCGCTGATACTGGCCGGTGCCGATGGCAGCTTCGTCCAGCATCCCGTCGCGCAGCGCGAAGCGCCCGCGCACCAGCGTATGAACCACGCGGCCGGTCATCTCCCAGCCCTCATAAAGCGAGTAGCCGGCGGCGCTGACCACGCCCTCGCGCGTCACGGTCCAGCGCGAGGCCGGGTCGATGATGGCGAAATCCGCATCCATGCCCGGGGCGATGACGCCCTTGGCATGGTCCAGCCCCATGGCGCGGGCGGGGTTGGCGGCGGTCAGTTCGGCGATGCGCGAAAGGGACAGCCCGCGCCTGGCATGCCCCTCGGTCAGCAGCACGGGCAGCATCGTCTCCATGCCCGGGCAGCCGGGCGAGGCCGCCCAGAGCCCGCCCTCCTTGGCGGCGATGTCGCGATGCACATGGTCGGTGGCGATGGTGTCGATGCTGCCGTCGAAGACGCCTTGCCACAGCGCCGCGCGGTCCGTGGCCTCGCGCAGCGGCGGGTTGATCTTGCCGACCAGCCCGCCCGCCCATGTCACGTCATGCGTCAGGTAATGCGGGCAGGTTTCGATGAAGATTTTTGTGCCCGCCGCGCGCTGCCGCCGGGCCGCTTCCAGCGCCTCGGCCGAGGAGGTGTGGACGACATAAAGCGGCGCGCCGGCGACCTTCGCGATATAGGCCGCGCGCTGCACGGCATCGGCCTCGACGAAGGGCGGGCGGGTCGCGTTCCAACTCGCCAGCCCGCCGGCGCCGTCGGGATCGTCGCGTTGCACCCTGGCGCGGAGAATCCAGGCG
>JBBQHE010000337.1:0-2518 GCA_038323655.1 Acetobacterales bacterium
CAGTGGGCACATCGAAAGCACCTGCGCGTTCGCCCTCATGCTCCAGGCCTGGGCGCACATCCGCGGCAACTACGGCTTCATCTACTACGGCGAAAAGGTCTACGCCATCGCCATCGAACGCTGCGTCTGCCCCGAACCGGCCAACAGCTAACGTCAGTGTTCAGAAATCAGAAAGCAGAAATTAGAAGAGGGTATGAATCGGTCGTCGCTGACGCGCACGCCGACAATTCACTGGCCCTTACGCTGCCAGTAGCTGACGGCTGATGTCCGATTGCTGAACACTTACAACCACCCTTCAAGTCATCAACGCAACACAAAGGGGCCGCGCAGCCAGGCTGCGCGGCCCCCTCTCCGTGTAGGATGTGGCTCTGCCCATTGATGGTGGGGAGACCCCGACGCTTGGGGCAACCCGACCATCAATGGGCAGAGCCATATCCTACAGATGATATGACATTTATGGTTCGATCCCAGCAGCCCTCTCTTTATCCCCGCAGCACTCAGCACTCAGCACTCAGCACTCGTCACACTTCGGCCCAGCCCACCACCGGCAAGTCCGGCGCGGTGCGCTTGCCCAGCCCGGCCAGGACCGCGCCGGGGCCGATCTCGATGCAGCGGGTGATACCCTGGCTGACCAGGAATTGCACCGTGGCGACCCACTGCACGGGGCAGAGCAACTGCTGGCTCAACTCGTCGCGCAGCGCCGCCGCCGTCTGGAGGGGCAGGCCGCTGATGTTGCCGATCAGCGGCACTGCGGGCGCTTGCAAGTCTAGATCCGCGACCAGGGCGGCGAATTCGGTAGAGGCCTCGGCCATGAGCGGCGAGTGCGAGGCGATGCTGACCGCCAGCCGGGTCGCCCGGCCCCCCGCCGCCTTCGCCAGCACCATCGCCCGCTCTAACGCGGGCACCGCCCCCGAAATGACGATCTGTTCCGGCGTATTCACGTTGGCCGGGACGACAATCGTCCCCGTCTCGTCCGAGGCGATCTCGCAGAACGCGGCGACCTGCTCCGGCGTCACGCGCATTACCGCCGCCATCCCGCCGGGCAAATGCGCCCCCGCCGCTTTCATCAGCCGTCCCCGGTCCCAGACCAGGCGCAGCACATCGGGGAAGGCTGCCGCCTCACTGGCGACCAGGGCCGACCATTCGCCCAGGCTGTGTCCGGCGACAAAGGCGGGACGCAGCGGCGGGTGCCCTGCTGCGGCGCGGCGCTCTTGCAGGGCGGCCAGCATGGCGATGCTGGTGGTCAGCAGGCCCGGCTGCGCCCACTGGGTATCGTTCAGATCGTCGGGCGGGCCTTCAAAGCAAATCCGCGAGAGGGGAATGTTAAGGGCGTGGTCCGCCGCGTCAAACACTGCCCGCGCCGCCGGGGACTGATCATAGAGATCCGCCCCCATACCCACCTGCTGTGCCCCCTGCCCCGGAAACAGAAACGCGATCCCTTCGTCGTCCATCCATCCACCCATCCTATTTTAGATTTTAGATTTTAGATTTTGGAACGCTCGATTTTGGACGTGGGATGGCGCACCCCACTCAACTGACAAATCCAAAATCTAAAATCGCAAATCCAAAATCGTCAAACGCGGACCATGCCGCCATCGACGTTGAGCACCTGCCCGTTGACATAGGCGGCATCGTCGGAGACAAGGAAGGCGATGGCGGAGGCCACATCTTCGGGCTTGCCATAGCGCCCGGCGGGGATCTGATCCAGGATCGCCTTCTTGATCTCGTCCGAGAGGCCTGCCGTGATATCGGTCTCGATGAAGCCGGGGCAGATGGCGTTGGCGGTGATGCTGCGCGCCCCCAGTTCATGGGCCACCGACTTGACGAAGCCGATCAGCCCGGCTTTGGCCGCCGCATAGTTCGACTGCCCGGCGTTGCCGGTGAGGGCCACCACCGAGGAAATGACGACGATCCGCCCGTAGCGCTGGCGCACCATCTGCCGCGTCGCCGCCTTGACGCAGACGAAGGCCGGGCGCAGGTTCGTGTTGAGCACATCGTCCCATTCTTGCTGGCTCATTCGCATGAGCAGGTTGTCGCGGGTGATGCCCGCGTTGCTGACCAGGATATGCAGCCCGCCCAGGTCCTTGATCGTTTTGTTCACCATCGCCTCGACCTGCGCCGGGTCGCTCACATCAGCCTGGATCGCCAGCGCCGTGCCGCCCGCCGACTCGATCAGGCCGACCAGTTCGCGGGCCGCCTCCTCGCTGGCGTGGTAGTTGACGGCCACTTTCGCACCATCCGCCGCCAGCCGCAGGGCCGTGGCCCGCCCAATCCCGCGCCCCGCCCCGGTCACCAGGGCCACTTTATTTTCCAGTCGCGTCACCGCCTCATCCTCCTGTGGTGCATATTGCCCGCGCATGATAGCATAGCCCGGCGGCCCCTGTCAATGGGAACCCGCAGGCACCACAAAGGGCACGGCAGACACGAATTTCACCCGTCGTGTCCGTCGTGCCCTCTATGGTGCTACGGTAAGGGCGTCGTTACGGCCCGCAATTGGGCACGAACGACACCAGACGCG
>JBBQHE010000338.1:0-2497 GCA_038323655.1 Acetobacterales bacterium
GGCTGGTGGGCGTGTCGCTGCTTGTGGCGCTGGTCTGGTTCGCGCTGCGGCGTCTTGCGGCCTCGCCCTGGGGCCGCGCGCTGCGCGCGATACGCGAAGACCAGGTTGTGGCCGCGGTCGCGGGCAAGCCGGTCGCGCGGATGAAGGCCGAGGCCTTTGCCATTGCCGCCGGCATCGCTGCTCTCGCCGGGGCGCTCTACGGGCACTACGGCTCCTATATCGCGCCGGAATTGTTCGCGCCGCTGGTCACGATCTATGTCTTCCTGGCCGTCACCGTCGGCGGCAATGGGCGGCCATCGGGCGCGGTGCTCGGCGCCTATCTGCTGATCGGCTTTTTGGAAGCCACCCGCTTTGCCGCCGAACTTGTTCCCGGCGTCTCCGCCGTTCAGGCCGCGGCCTTGCGTGAGGCCTCGGTCGGCGTCGCGCTGATCCTGCTGCTGCATCTGCGGCCGCAGGGCATTTTGGCCGAACGCAATCAGAAAGCACCTATCCTATGAGCGTAGAAATTCTCGCACGCCTCGCGCATGACACCGCGGAAGCCGCCACCCCGCAGGACGCCTTTCGCGCGGCCGAAGACGCGGTCCGCGCCCTGACCGGCTTCCGGCTCTTCACCATCCTGTTCGTGACGCGCGATGGGACCGAGGTGGAGCGTGTCCATACCTCCGACCCATCCGCCTATCCTTTGTCGGGGCGCAAACGCATGGGCCCCACGCCCTGGGGCGCGCATGTGCTGCAAGGCCGCAAGCCCTGGTGGGGCGGGGATGCCGCCGCCATCGCCTGGGCCTTTCCCGATCATGCGCTGATCCAGAACCTCGGCTGTGCCTCCTGCATCAACATCCCCGTGGCCTCGCTGCGTCAGGTCATCGGCACGCTGAATGTGCTGGATGGGGCCGGCGTGCTGCGGGCCGACCAGATCCCGCTGATCCAGGCCGTGGCGCCCGCCATTGTCCTGCCGCTGCTCCGCATGGCCGAGATGGAAACCGCATCATGATCCTCTTTACCAACGCATCCGTGCTGGACGGGCGCGCCGACCAGGCCCTGCCGAATAGGCAGGTGCTGGTCGAGGGCCAGACGATCCGCGAAGTCTCCGACCGCCCCATCGCAACCGGAGCCGACCGCGTCGATCTCGGTGGCAAGACGCTGATGCCGGGGCTGATCGATTGCCATGTGCATCTGGTCGCGGCCCTGGTGAACCTCGGTGCCAATGCCATGCTGCCGGATGCCGTGGTGGCGCTGCATACCGCGCGGCTGATGCAGCAGATGCTGATGCGCGGCTTCACCACGGTGCGCGACCTGGGTGGGGCCACCTACGCGCTGAAGATGGCCTGGGAGGAGGGGCTGATGCCAGGACCCCGCATGTCCATTCCCGGCAAGGCGCTGTCGCAGACAGGCGGGCATTGCGACTTCCGCGGCCGGCACGACACGCGGCCTGCGGATTTTTTTGCCGGACGCCTGGGCAGCCTGGGCCGCCTGGTCGATGGCGTGGATGAGGTGCGCCGCGCCTGCCGCGAGGAGATCAAGGCGGGCGCCGACTACATCAAGATCATGGCCAATGGCGGCGTCGCCTCGCCCACCGACCCCATCGCCTTCATCGGCTTTTCCGAAGACGAAATGCGCGCCGCGGTCGAGGAAGCGCGCAACGCCCAGACCTATGTCGCTGCCCACCTGTATACCGACGAGGCCATCGCCCGCGCCCTGCGCTGCGGCGTGCGCAGCCTGGAACACTGCAACCTGATCACCGAGGCGACGGCGCGGGATGCCGCGGCCGCCGGCGCCATCGCCTGCCCCACCCTCGTCACCTACGAGGCCCTGAAGAATGAAGGCGCGTCCCTCGGCCTGCCGGCCGACAGTGTGGCCAAGATCGACGACGTGCGCCTGGCTGGGCTGGAGTCGATCGGCCGCATGGCCTCGGCTGGGCTGATGATGGTCTATGGCACCGACCTGCTGGGGCCGATGCACCGCCACCAGTCTGAGGAATTCGTCATCCGCGGCCGGGTGCAGCCGGCGATCGAAGTGATCCGCAGCGCCACCGTCAACGCCGCGGTGATGCTGCGCCAAGAAGGCCGCATCGGCTGCATCGCCCCGGGCGCCCTGGCCGATCTGATCGTGGTCGATGGCGACCCGCTGGCCGATCTGTCGCTGTTGACCCACCAGGGGGCGCATATGCCCGCCATCATGCAGGGCGGGGTTTTTGCGAAGAACCTTCTGGGCTGAGGTCAGAAGTCGGTGACGCGGCCCTTGCGTTCCCAATCGCCGTAGCGCGTGGGTTCGGGGCCGGTCGGGCCACCGTATTCGGCCGGCTTTTCCGGTGGCTTGGCGGCTGGCTTTTCCGGCACGGGTTCGGGGGCGGGGGCTTCCGCCCCTTGAGCAGGCTTCGTCATGCACCCCACATGGGCGCTTCTGGCCGATTGGAGGACCCCCATGGACGGATATCTGCGCACCACCCTGCTTCTGGCGGGGTTGACCGCGATCTTCGTGCTGGCCGGCGGGGCACTCG
>JBBQHE010000339.1:0-2472 GCA_038323655.1 Acetobacterales bacterium
GGCGGCGCGGGGCCGCCATCATGCTTTGTTCAGGCTGTGGTCAGCGAACCACCGTCACGGCGCGACGGTTCTGCGCCCAGGCTTCCTCGGTCGAGCCCAGCGCCGCGGGACGGTCCTTGCCGTAGGAGATGGTCGCCAGGCGCGACCCCGCCACGCCCAGCGCCACCAGCGTATCGCGCGCAGCATTGGCGCGGCGCTGGCCGAGCGCCAGGTTGTATTCGCGGGTGCCGCGTTCGTCGGCATGGCCTTCGACGGAAACCTGCACCTGAGGAAACTGCGCCATCCAATTCGCCTGGCGTTCCAGGATCGGGCGCTGGTCGGCGCGGACGTTGCTGCGGTCGCTGTCGAACAGCACCCTGTCGCCGACATTGGCGACCAGGTCTTCCTGGCTGCCCGGGCGGACGGTGCTTGACGGCGCGCCAGTGCCGGTGGCGGCAGTGCTGCTGTCGTTCGACGAACAGGCGGCCAAAAGCGCGAGGGCGGCGAAGGCGCCGAGATACTTGGTGGTCATGTCATTCTCCTGTTGCAGTGCACCATCGCCTATCCGCACCGGCAAAGCCGGGTCAAGACAAGGATGCGATATGGGTGGGTTTCGTGGCGCGAATGGGGCGGCTCAAGACAAAAGCGGGCTCCAGGCCGGGTCCGTCGCATCGGTCGGCGTGATCACCTGGCGTTCGTTGAAGCCGGCGATGTCGATCATCGACAGCCGCGCGGAGTAGCCGCCACCGCGCGAATCCCGCGACTGCGTCTCGCGATAGAACATCAGCACGCGTCCGTTGGGCGCAAAGGTCGGGGCTTCCATCTGCCAGCCTTCCGACAGGATGCGTTCGCCGCCCCCATCCGGCCGCATCACGCCGATCGCGAACTGCCCGCCCGCGATGCGGGTGAAGGCGATCAGGTCGCCGCGCGGCGACCAGACCGGCGTCGCATAGCGCCCGCGACCAAAGGAAATGCGCCGGATGCCGCCGCCACCGCTGTCCATCACATAAAGCTGCTGGTCGCCGCCCCGGTCGGAGTTGAAGACGATTTGCGTGCCATCGGGCGAAAAGCAGGGCGAGACATCCAGCCCGCCGCCCGAGGTCAGTTGACGTTCCCGCCGCGACCCCAGATCGACGACAAAGATATTGGCGTCGCCGCCGCGCGTGGCCGAAAGGATAACGCTGCGCCCATCGGGCGAGAACCGCGGCGACAGCGTCATGCCGCCAAAAGTGCCGAGCGGTTCCTGCCGCCCGCTTTCGACGTTCAGCAGGTACACACGTGGCTGGTTGTTGGCGTAGGACATGAAGGCGATTTGCTGCGCATTCGGGTGCCAACGCGGCGTCAGCGCCTGGAAGGCGCCATCGGTGAAGAAGCGATTGTTCTCGCCATCCTGGTCCATGATCGCCAAGCGCCGGGTGCGCCGGTCGCGCGGCCCGGTCTCGGCGATATAGGCGATCCGCGTGTCGAAGTAGCCCTTTTCACCAAGCAGGCGTTCGTAGATCACGTCGGAGATCAGATGCGCGATCCGCCGCCAGTTCGCCGCCGGCGCGGTGAAGGCCGTGCCCTGGATCTGCTGTTCCGGCAGCACGTCCCACAGGCGGAACTCGACGCGGAGATTGCCGCCCTGGGGTTCGGCGCGGCCGGTCACCAGCGCCTGGCTACCGATCACCCGCCAGTCCTGAAACCGCGGAGCGGCGGCAGCCCCTTCCGGCGTCAGCACGAAGCCACCGCGTTCGACCGGGCGGAACAGGCCGGAGGAACGCAGGTTGTTCTGGATCACGCGCGCGATGTCGCGGCCGAAACGCTGGCCCTCGGCCGAGGCCCCGGCCAGGTCTGGCACCGCGATCGGGATGGGGTCGGTCCGCGCGCGGGTGATGTCGATGGAGGATTGGGCGAAGGCCGGGGACGCGGCGCCGGCGGCCAGGCCGATCAGCGCGGCGCGGCGGCCGAATGGGGGGGTCATCGCACGAATCCCTGCGGCGAGAAGTTGAATGGAATGTCCCGCAGGCGCTGGATCTTGTCCGGCGGGAGGCGAAGCGTCGCAAGATTAGCGCAACGCGGGTCCAATACCGCACGTCGGGCCGATTCGTATAACGCCCGCTGGCGTGGATCGTTGTAGGCGCCTTCCGCCGGCCGCACGTTGCGCACGATGCCTTGGTTGTCGATGTCCAGCCGCAGCGACACGCGCATCTGCCCGACATTCAGCATGCCGCCATCGACCGCCCAACATTCGCTGATCTGATCCTGCAGGCCGCGCACCTCGCCCTGGGTCAGTTGCGCGGCCCCCGTCGGGCTGCCGGCGGCATTGGCGGCCGGGGCGGCTGGCGCATTGGGCCGGGCGCGCGGAGCCTCACGCTGCTGCTGCTGGCGCAGGGCTTCCAGCGTGTTCAGCACGCTGGTGCTGCGTTCCTGCGGCCGCTGCACGGGCGGGGTCTGGCCGGTGCCTGGCGTTGCCGCCTGAACCGGCGGCGGGGGTGCCGGCGGCGGCGGCAG
>JBBQHE010000340.1:0-2466 GCA_038323655.1 Acetobacterales bacterium
ATCGACTGGCCGAGCCCCTGCTGCATGCAGGCGGCGGCCACGCGTGCCACCACATCGGTGCCGCCGCCGGGTGCGAAGGGAATGACCATGCGGATCGCGCGTTCCGGCCAGGCCTGGGCCGGCGCCGCGGCGCCCATCATGGCGGCAAGGCCCACCGCGAGGCTGCCCGCCAGACTCGGCCAGCGCCGCGTCGAGACTGTTTCTTTTTTCATGACGTCCTCCTGTGTTGGTTGCGCTGAGTCAGCGATGGGCACGCATGCGTTCCAGGATCCAGCGGATGCCCGGATTCTCGACCGTGCCATCGGCCAGGTCGTGGCCGACATGGAAGGCATTGTTCCAGCGCCCCGGCTGCCCGGGCGTGCCCAGCTGCTCCGGCCCCTCGACGCGCGAGGCGCCCTGGAACCAGCCGGCGACATGCACCATAAGATGCGTCCGCCGTTCCGCGTCGCGCCCGACATGGTCGATGAGCGACAGGTAGGAGGTGCGGCCGGCGGTGGCGCGGTTGAGGATGGGGTTCGTCGTATCGGCATCCACCCAGGCGCCGAAGACGCGGCGGAACTGGCGAAAATCCACCGTGTAGCCGGGCGGCGGGCGGATGCTCATCGTCAGGTCGTCGAGTGTGCCGGAGCCGAAGCCCTCGAAAGATTCCACGTTGATGATGGCCTTGGGCGTACGGCGGCGCAGATCGTCGAACACCGCGATGGTTTCAGGTCCCGTGCGGCCGGCATCCTGCATCACGATGTCGAGCTCGGGGATTTCGGCGATGGCCGGCGTCATCGCCGCGCGCAGCGACCCCGCGCCCACCAGCGTGCCCGGGGAGGCGGCCTTTGCCGCGCGGATGTAGCCGCGCAGAGCCTCCACGTTTTCCAGCGGCCGGTTGGTCTGCGCCTCGTTGAAGACGTTGAGCATCATGTTCGGGTGCTGGCCGAGTTCGCGGGCCGCGGTGGCGGCGGCCTCGGCCAGGATTGCCGGGGTATCGGTGTCGAGCAGCGAGCTGCGGTAGAACATGCCGCCGATCACCAGCATGCCGCGCCGGTCGGCCTCGGCGATGATGCGCCGCGTGCGCGCGATGACGGCGGCGGGCGTGGTGGTGCCGTTGGGCGTGAGCGTATCGGTGATGGCGAAGTTGGTGCGCGCCAGGATCGGCTGCTCGCCGGTGAGCAACGCCTTGCCATCATCGGCGAACAGTCGCATGTATCCGCCACTGGTCCCCTGCAGCCACAGGATCAGCGCGTTCACCCCATGCGCCCGCCACAGGTCGAGCTGGCCGATCAGTGCCTCGGTCCAGTCGTCGCGCAGGGCCGCGCTGCCCACACGGAAGCCGAACAGCGTCGTCACCTGGCCGTTCACCAGGATATGCCCGGCGCCATCGAGTGAGACACGGGTACCGACCGGCCCGGGCGATTGTGCGTGGGCCCAGAGCGGCGCCGTCAGCGCGGCCCCAAAACCGCCGAGGATTCTGCGTCGGATCAACACGCTTGTAGCCTCCCTTGTTGCCGGCGGGTTCTCCCGCCTTGCCAATCGTGCTCAGGCGGCGGTGAGCGCCGCGATGCGTTGGGCGAAGGCAACGGTGCCGAGTGTCCCGCCGAGATCGCTGGTGCGGGTTGCCGGGTCGGCCACGGCTGCGTCGATAGCCGTGTTGATGGCGCGCGCTGCGGCGCCCGCGGCCGCGTTGCCGCGGTGCTTGGCGTGCCATTCCAGCAGCATCGCAGCCGAGAGGATCAGCGAGGTCGGGTTTGCCTTGTCCTGGCCCTCGATGTCGGGTGCGCTGCCATGCTGGGCCTGGGCGCAGCAGAGATGCTCGTTTTCATTGGTCGATCCTGCCAGGCCCAGCCCGCCCGAGAGTTCGCTGGCAAGGTCGGAGAGGATGTCGGCGTGGAAGTTGGTGGCGACAATCACGTCGAAGCGCTGCGGATTGCGCACCAGGAAGGCAGCGCAGGCATCGACGATCACCTCATCCAGTGCCACGTCGGGAAAGTCGCGCGCCACCTCACGCACGCAGCGCAGCCACAGGCCGTCGGTCAGGATAAAGGTGTTGGCCTTGTGCACGGCGGTGACGTGGCTGCGCCGTAGCCGGGCGAGCTCGAAGGCACGGCGCGCGATGCGCGTGCTGGCATGGGCGGTGATCTTGCGGATCGACATCGCGATATCGGGCGTGGGCATGAACTCGCCGCTGCCGGCATGCATGTTGCGGTCCGGGTAGAAGCCCTCCGTCGCCTCGCGCATGATCACGAGATCGAGCGGGTGATGGCCGCGCCCGAGGCCCGGGCGCGTCCGCGCGGGGCGCACATTGGCGTAGAGATCGAGGCCCACCCGAAACGCCGCAGAGACGTTGATGCCGCCCTTCGCAGGGCTCGGGTAATGCAGGTGCGAGATCGGGCCAAGCACGATGCCGTCCGAGGCGCGGGCTGCCTCCAGCACTGAATCGGGCAGGGTGGTGCCCTGGCGGGCGAGGCTGGCCAGGCC
>JBBQHE010000341.1:0-2419 GCA_038323655.1 Acetobacterales bacterium
CGTCCACAACCCGTCGCCGCCATTGTTGCCCGGCCCGACCAGGGCCAGGATGCGCTGGCCGCGCATCTTGCCCAACTGCTGCTCGACCACCGCCGCCACGGCCCGCGCGGCGCGATCCATCAGCAGCGGGCCGGGTTCCCCACGCGCGGCTGCTGCCGCTTCGATGGCCCGCATCTCTGCCGCCGTCACCAACCGGGATGGGCGCGGCGTAGCATCGTCGATCCCCACGCCCTCTGCACGCCTCAGCTAGTGGCCTCTGGATCGCCAGAAGCGACGACAAACGCAATCGCCAGTTCGCGCCCGTGGGTCATACTGATCGCCCAGCGGGTCAGGTGGATCGCGGCGGCGCGTTCCTGTGCCCCGCCGTGCAGGAAGATCAGCGGCTTCCCCCGACGGTCAGACAGGATCTCGATCTCGCGCCAGCGGATGCCGCGAATCCCGGTGCCCAGCGTCTTCGAGACCGATTCTTTGGCCGCGAAGCGCACCGCCAGTTCGGGCAGGCGGCCCCGGCAGTAGCGCTGCTCGCCAGGCGTCCAGATCCGGTCGAGGATCGGCTGGCCCCAGCGTTCGATGGCGGCCCCGATGCGCGGGATCTCGATAATATCTACCCCGCACTGCAACAGGCCGTCGTGGGCGTCGGCCAACTGGAGGCCGAGCATCGCCAGCCAGGGTGGCTCCCCGGCCAGCGCGCTGGGGCTGAACTCCCGGCGAGCAGACGGGAACGGGGCGGCATCCTCGACCTCGATTACCTCATCGGCCATGCGGCGGTGCTCCTCTACCGTCTTTCTTCCTGCTACCCTCAGTATACACGCATTCGCGTAAACTATACGCAATACGCAATACGAATTTCGTACTGCGTATTGCGTATGAGGGGAGAAGCCTGGCGCGCTAAAGCCGGCCCACGCCTGCGTAGGTGAAGCCCGCCGTGCGCAATTCATCCGGCTCGTAGAGGTTGCGGCCATCAACCAGCACCGGCCCGTGCATACTGGCCCGCACCCGCGCCATGTCGAGTTGCTTGAACTCGTTCCACTCGGTCAGCAGCAGCACCGCGTCTGCTCCGTCCGCTGCGGCGTAGGCGTCGGAGCAGAAGTCCACATTCTCGAACAGGCGGCGGGCCACGTCCATTGCCACCGGATCGTAGGCCTGCACGATAGCCCCACCCGCTTGCAGCCCGGCGATAATGTCCAGGGAGGGCGCTTCACGCATGTCGTCGGTGTCCGGCTTGAAGGCCAGCCCCCACACCCCGATCCGCTTGCCTTCCAGGTTGCCGTCCAGCAAATGCCGGATCTTCTCCACAAAGACCTGCCGGGCGTCGCGGTTGATGTCCATCACCGCGTTCAGCAATTGCGGGTGCCGGTGGGCACTCTCGGCCATGTGGGCCAGCGCCTTCACATCCTTGGGGAAACAGGACCCCCCGTAGCCGATCCCCGCGTTGAGGAACAACGGCCCGATGCGCTTGTCCAGCCCCATCCCCCGCGCCACTTCCTTCACATCGGCCCCCAGCGCCTCGCAGATCTGCGCCACCTCGTTCATGAAGCTGATCCGGGTCGCCAGGATCGCGTTGGAGGCATACTTGATCATCTCCGCCGTCCGCAGGTCGGTGATGATCGTCGGGGCGTGGAGCGGCTCATAGAGCATAGCGACCCGCTCGGCGGCGGCTGGGTCGGTCGCGCCCAGCACCACCCGGTCAGGGTGCATGAAGTCGGCCAGGGCGGCCCCTTCGCGCAGGAACTCGGGATTGGAGACCACATGGAAGCGGACCCCCGGCGCGATACGCTCGCCCACGAGACGGCTGACGAGGTCGCCGGTGCCGATCGGGACGGTGCTCTTGTTGATGATGATGATATCGGCGGTGGCATGGGTGCCGATGGAGCGGGCGGCGGACTCGACCTGGGAGAGGTCGGCAGCGCCGTCGGGGCCTTCGGGGGTGCCGACGGCGATGAAGATGAACTCGGCCCCGGCGAGACCCTCAGCATAGTCGGTAGTGAACGAAATCCGCCCGGCTTTAAGGTTGCGCCCGAGCATTTCTTCGAGGCCGGGTTCATAGATCGGGGAGATGCCCTGGCGCAACTTAGCGACCTTCTCCGGCATGATCTCGATCCCCACGACGCGGTTTCCCAGATCGGCAAAACAGGTCGCCGTAACCAGCCCGACATAATTTACTCCCGCAACTGCAATCCTACTCAAACAAAATCCTCCTTTATGATCGGACCCCGCCAGCCCCTGGTGAGCGCCGCAAGTGGCCCGTTACGCTGCCGGTTACTGTCCTATTAACGATAGCTCGCTAACCCAGACCGAGAACTGGGTGCCGTTCCCGATCACATCTAACCAGCCCAGCCGCACTGCGTCGGGGGCCAGCTTTTTCAAGTCATACTCGCGCGTCTGCCACAACCCGCGCTTGACCAGCGCATCGGTGAGG
>JBBQHE010000342.1:0-2401 GCA_038323655.1 Acetobacterales bacterium
AGCCAGTAAGTGCAGACAACAGCAAGATAGTCAAATTTCCGGTCTTAGGTGGCTTACACCATGATTATCGTCGGGCAGCATAGTAGTGGAGCCGGCGTTACTCTCCATGATCAGCTCCGGATGCGAAAGGTAGCCAACACAACCAAAGCATAGGGGAGGGGAGCAATAAACTCAAAGGAACTTTTCGACTGCCGAGGGCGCTTGCCGCCCGCCTGCCCCCGGCTCCGTAATGGGTGAGTATGGGTGAGGCGTTGCGTGACTATTGACAACATCTGCGTTCCATGCTAGGATACTCGGGCAATCGCCCCGCGCTCCCCGTGGAAGCGCGGCTGCCACGCACGCGTCTAGGGCGACCCCCTTTATGGAACCACCTGCCAACCCACCCCCCACCCGCCAGCGACCCCCACCCCGCGCCGCGCGGCGCGAGAGCGTGCACCCGCGCCGCCCGCCGCGGCGCCCGGTGCATCACGCGCGCGGCCCAGCAGGAGCGCGGCCCCAGGCGCGCGCCGCGCAGCTCGTTCACCGGGCCGAACGATGGTTGGTGCCGCTGGGGGCTGTCGTGGCGGCGCTGGCGACCCTCGCCGCGGCCCTGCAAGGGCTGGGGCAGTGGCTGAGCCAGCCGGTCACCCAGCCTGCGCCGAAGACGCCTTTCGACGGGAGTCTAGTGACACTGGCGTTCCCCCGCACCCCGGCGGAAGCCGTCGGCCTGGGCCTGTACGCGCTCCGGCATGATTCGCCCTTGCTGCACACCCTACAGCCTGCGCTGCGCGGCACCCCCCTGGTGTCCACCTCGGCTTGGAGCGCGATCATGATCGGGCTGCTGCTGACCGGGCTGGTGACCGGGGCCGCGGCTTGGTGGGGGCGCCGCCGCCGCTGGGCCGGGGTGCGGGCCGCCCTCGCGGGGCTGCTGCTGGCGGGGCTGGTCGGGGCTGGCCTGGTGGACGGCATGGGCCTACCTTACCAGCGCACCATTGGCATCCTGCCCTACCAGGCGGCCCCCGGCAGCCCGGCGGACGCGGCCCTGGGGCAGACGCTGACCGATGATCTGCAAAGCACCCTGACGGGCACCGACCGCGTCCGATCGAGCGCCTGGCTCCAAGGTACCTTCCGGGCGGTGCCCGTGGCGCGCCTGCCCGGCGAATCGCTGGCCGACGCGGCCCAGCGCGCCGGGGCCGATGTGCTGCTGGAAGGCACCTATACGGCGAGCCAGAACGACATTCTGAGTGCCATCACGTTCTATCCTGCGGCGAAACTGGTCGGCGCCCCTTACGATTACCAGATCCAGCGGGCGGGGCTGGCGGCGGGCCAGCAGGAGGTCGCCGGCCAGCTTCTGCCCGACATTGGCCTGCCCAGCACCGATTGGCTGCCGAGCGCCCTGTCGTCGGTGGATTGCCATGCCCCCTACGATTGCTATGCCCGGGGCCGGCGCACTTATCTCTGGTTCAGCCCGGTGGGCTACAACAAGGCGATCGGTTATTTCTGCACCGCTCTGGGCTTTACCCCCATCTATACCCGCATCAATGGCCTCGGCTTCGATTCCGACACTACGGGGGAGACCCGCTGCGACGAGGCCACTACACGGACGGCAGGGAACGGCGATCCGCAGTATCCCCTGGCCTGGGCGGGCCTGGCCGAAGCCGATCTGGGCCAGGCCGAATGGCTCATGGCGGCGGGCGATTACGGACGGGCGCAGGTGGTGATGGCCCAGGCCCACGCCGACGCCGCTCGCGCCCGGCAGTACGGGCCAGACCTGCCGGAGAGCCAGCGCGCCCAGGCGGCGGTGGATCTGGCGCAAGGCGGGCGGCTCGCGTCACCTGCCGGCGCTCCCCCCTCCCCGCCGCTGCTGGTCGCACCCATCACCGGCACCCTCGCCGCCGGGTGGGTGCTGACCGCCACGCGGGGTATCCTATCCGCGTCCCTGCCCAGCGACGCCGAGACCCTCTGGCGGCGGGCTCGTGCCGCTCCCGACGTGGACACACGCCTGGCCCTCAACCTGGCGGCCCTGCGGCAGGACCCCACCCTGGCGATTGCGTACAGCGACCTGGGGCAGGCGCTGGCTGGGCTGGGCGCGCTGGACGCGGCGGAGGCCGCCCTGCGCCAGGGGCTGGCCCTTGCGCCGGCGATGCCGGAGGCCCGAGTAAGCCTGGCCGAACTGGTCCTGACCCGCGCACTGCTTGGCCCGGCGCCAGCCATGCCGCCGCTGGCGTCCGGCCTGGCGATCCAGGCTCCGACGTCGGCGTCCGGCTCGGAGAGCGCTCCCGCCCCGCCCGACCTGCGGGCGGCCCAGGCCTGGCTCGCGCCGCTGTACGCCGTATTTGCAGGCGACAGCGAGTCCACTACCCCGGTGGGCAGGCTCGATGCCGCGCTCCAGGCCACAGCCGGCGATCTGGTCGGCACGCCG
>JBBQHE010000343.1:0-2341 GCA_038323655.1 Acetobacterales bacterium
GCGGCTTCATCCGGCGGAAAGGCCCGGCGGCGGCTGGATGCGGGTCGCGGCCTCGCCCGCCCCGGCCTCGATCCGGCCGAGGGGCAGCACCGTCTCGCCGGTCTCGACCAGCAGGGCGGTGGCGGCGGCGGCGTCGGCTTCTGCAACCACCACGACCATGCCGATGCCGCAGTTGAAGACACGCAGCATTTCTTCCGCCGCGACCCCGCCGGCGCGGGCCAGCCAGGGGAAGACCGGCGGCAGCGGCCAGGGCTGGTCGATGACCGCAACCGTGCCCGCCGGCAGCACCCGCGGCACATTGCCCGGCAGGCCGCCGCCGGTGATATGGGCCGCGGCCTTCAGCAACCCGGCGCGATGCAGCGCCAGCAGCGACCGGACATAGATGCGCGTCGGCGTCAGCAGGGCGGCCCCCAGGTGCAGGTCCGGGGCGAAGGGCGCGGGGGCGTCGAGTGCCGCACCCGCCGCCGCGACCACCCGCCGCACCAGCGAAAACCCGTTGGAATGCACACCGGAACTGGCCAGGCCCAGCAGCACGTCTCCAGGGCCGATATCGCCCTTCGGCAGCAGCGCGCTCCGTTCCGCGGCCCCCACCGAAAACCCTGCCAGGTCGTAGTCGCCGGCTTGGTACATGCCCGGCATCTCGGCCGTCTCGCCACCCACCAGCGCGCAACCCGCCTGTCGGCAGCCTTCCGCGATGCCCGAGACCACGGCGGTCGCAGCAGCAACATCCAGCGCGCCCGTGGCAAAATAATCCAGGAAGAACAGCGGCTCCGCGCCCTGCACCACCAGGTCGTTCACGCACATGGCGACCAGGTCGATGCCGACGGTGTCATGGATCCCGGCCTCGATCGCCAGCCGCAGCTTGGTGCCCACGCCATCGGTGCTGCTGACCAGCACGGGGTCAGTGAAGCCCGCGGCCTTCAGGTCGAACAGCGCGCCGAAGCCGCCGAGCCCGCCCATGGTGCCGGGGCGGTTGGTGGAGCGCGCGAGCGGCTTGATCTTCTCGACCAGGGCATCCCCGGCTTCGATATCCACCCCTGCGTCGCGATAGGTCAGGCTGTTCATGGCAGGGTCCGATCGGGTAGGACACGGGTGAGCGCAAGGATTGGCAGATGGATCACATCAGGCGCGGGCTCGCAACCGCGGGGGTTTTGCTGGGCCTGGCCTTGGCGCAGGGCGCGGTGGTCCAGGGCGCGGTGGTGCAGGGCGCGGTGGCCCAGGCCCTGCCGCCGATGACTGCGCCGGAGGCCGAGGCGCCGGGCGGCTTCTCCCAACGCGGCGTGGTGGCCGAAGCCACGGCCGAGGATGCGGTCGCCGCCCGCGAACGCGGCATGATCGTGGCCCAGCGCGCGGCCTGGACCCGGCTTGCCGCCGAGATGAGCCTGCCGCCCGCCACCGACCGGCAGATCGAGAGCATGGTCGACAGCATGGTGGTGGAACAGGAACGCACCACGCGCACCACCTACAGCGGCCGGCTGACGGTGAACTTCAATCCCGGCCGGGTGCAGGGCTTTGCCGGCCGCGCGCTGGCCGTGCCCGCCCCCGCCACACCCCCGATGGGCGGGCGGCAGATCCCCGCGACCTATCTGGACGTCACCGCCCGCTACGGCAGCCTGGACGAATGGCTGGACCTGCGCCGGCGTTTGCTGGCCGCGGCCTCGGTCACGCAGGTGGATGTGCTGACGATGTCGGTCGACCAGGCCCGCCTGCGCCTGGGCTTGCGCGCCCCCGCAGCCCAGGTCGCGAGCGAATTGGCGCCAGCGGGCCTGCGGCTGACCGCGGGGGCACGGCCGGGCGAAGGGTGGCGCGTCGGCCTTGCCGGACGGATCTGACCCCCGGGATGATGCCGCGCAGAGTGAGGAAGCCGGCCCCTTCACCTGGCCCAACCTCATCACCTTCGCGCGGCTTTGCGCGGTGCCGGCGGCGGTCTGGTTCGTGCTGAAGCACCAGCATGACACGGCCCTCGTGGTCTTCGTGGCCGCCGGCCTGTCGGACGGGATCGACGGCTGGCTGGCGCGGGTCACGCATACGCGTTCGGCGCTGGGCGCGGTGCTGGACCCGCTGGCCGACAAGGCGCTGCTGGTGTCGATCTACGTCACCCTCGCGCTGACCGGCGTGCTGCCGGACTGGCTGGCGATCCTGGTGGTATTCCGCGACGTGCTGATCGTGGGCGGCGTGCTGGTGCTGACCTGGACGGGCGCGCGTCCGCAGATCAAGCCGATCCTGCTGTCCAAGGCCAATACCTTTGCCCAGATCGCCCTGGCCGCGGCGGCGCTGGCGATGTCCGCCCATGGCGTACCGCCGGCCTTCGTGACGGAGGCTCTGATCTGGCTGGTCACCG
>JBBQHE010000344.1:0-2338 GCA_038323655.1 Acetobacterales bacterium
GCTGCCAAGCCCGACGGCAAGGCCGGCAAGCAGCCCGCCGAGCATGCTGCGAACAAGCGTCATGGTCGGCTTCTCCCCGCCGAGGACCTGTGCCGCCAGGCAGAACCCTCCCGGCTGATTGAATTAAGCCATGCCAGCCGATCCGAGGCCACGCCCCCCAGTGCGCGGGCCTTGGCCGACCAATCGCCGCGGGGCAGGTTGGCGGGATGCAGCCCGACGCCCCGCGCCCCATCCACATTCGCCCCGGCGATGACCTGCGCGGCCGCCTGCCGCCGGGCGACTACCTCGCCTATGCCGATCCGGTCTGCCTCGGCTCGGTGCGGGACGACGGCGCGCCGCTGGCCTGGCTCGCGCAACGCTCGCGTTTCGTCGCCCTGCATGCGCAACAGCCGCTGGAGGCGGTGCGCCAGCGGCTTGGCGCCGAATACACCGCCCTGCTGGCCGCGGCCCGCGGCGATGCCCCCCTGCACCTGTGGTGCGAACATGATGTCTGGGACCAGGTGGCGCTGCTGCGCCTGGTGGCCCTGGCCTGGCCGGCGGCGCGCGGCCGGCTGTTCCTGATGCCGGCCGATGGCCGAAGGGTGTTTGCTGCCATGCGCGACGCCGAACTGGCCGCCCTGGCACCGCTGCCCTTGACCGATGCAGCGGCCGAGGCAGCGTGTCTCGCCTGGGACGCCTTCGCCAGCCCCGACCCGAACGCGCTGGACGGGCTGTGGCGCCGCCGGCTTCCCCTGCCGCATCTGGCGACCGCGATCCATCGGCATTTGCAGGATCTGCCCTGGGCCAGCGACGGGCTGGCGCTGTCCGAACGCCGGGTGCTGCGCGCGGTGGCCGAGGGGGCCCGCGACCTTGCCGCCGTGCTGGCGGCCTTCGCCGCGGCGGATGCGGTCTTCCACCCGACCGATCTGATGCTGGCCGAGATCATCGGCCGGCTGCGCGCCGGCACGCTGCGGCTGATCGCGCGCGACGGCGACCTGGCCCTGACCCCGCGTGGTGAGGCGGTGCTCGCCGGGCGCCAGCGGCACAGCCCTGCCGCGCGGTTTGTCGGCGGGGTGGCGGTGGGGCCGAATGCGACGGCCTGGTGGGACCAGAGCCGCGCCGGGGTGGTGCCGCGGCCGCAGGCGGCTTTGGGGGGGTTGTCGGCGTTGCGGGGGGAGTAGGGCTGGCCATCTGCCGCCTTGTGCCAGCCCGGGATATCAGTCTTTCGGCGGTGGCGGATCGACCGACATGCTTCTGCTCATCACCTGCATGGGCGGCATTGGCCGGGGTACGGGTACGAGTACGGGTGCGGGTGCGGTGGGGGCGCCTTGCACCGGCGGCGTGGACGAGGCCGTGGTGCCGGCCGGCTTGGCTTCATCGCTCACTGATCGCGGCCTGCAGGCGATCAGGGGCCACGCGCTCTTCCTTCAGGGTCCACCACCCCTTGGTCACGACCTGCATCGGCGGCACCGCCCGCGGGGGCCGTGCCGCCTGCGGCGGGTGGCGGTGCGGCGCTTCCGGGGTCTGCACGGTCCGTTCGGGCTGGGGGCGGGGCGTGTTCATGATGTGTGCCAGGATACGGGAACAGGGTCACCGCAACCAGCAAAATCGTGGCGATAACCGACCCCAGGGTTATCAGCCCGGCGACGGCACGCATCCGTTCACGGCGCTTGTTGATTTGGCGGTTGTTCTGGCTTCCCAAGGCATATTGCTGCGCCAGCGACCGCTTGAGCGTTGCCTCGGCTTCGCCCTCCGAAAGGAGGCCATCGGCTTCGTCCTGCATCAGGCCCAAGGCGTAGGCCAGGATCTCCTGGTCCGGCGCGAGATAGAAGAACTTGCGCGGGTAGATGCAGGCCCCGAGGACGCAGAGCGCGGCCAGTGTCGCCATGGCCGCCGCAGCGAGCAGCGTGATCGCCAGACCGCCGCTGCGCGTGTCCAGCGGCGGTAGACGTTCGGCGACCTGGAAGAGTGCCGCGATCTGAAGGGCCAAGGTCGCGGCGAAAAAGGGCAAGGCCCGCCAGACATTCTCCTCCTGGTCGATTTCCTTGCGATAGGCATCGGCAAGCGCCTTTTCGATATGCGTCAGCGCAGGCAATTCTGGGGGCGGCGGCATGGGCACTGATCCTTCCCGCGCAGTTGAGCGGTCTGGACGAAGCACGGCAAGGACATGCTGGTAGGATTTTTCCCCTATTTTTTGCGATCCGTGATATACAATTCCCGGCCGGGCCGATCGATTTGTCCGAAACACGTTTTCCCCAGCCGAGGAAAGGGTTTGCGCGTGACGCCCAGCCTACCGCAGCCCGGCAAAAAACCCCCGCAGCAGGGCCGCGGCCTCGGCCTCCCGCACGCCGCCCACGAC
>JBBQHE010000345.1:0-2335 GCA_038323655.1 Acetobacterales bacterium
CGGCATGGCGAGATACACCCGGCCTTGCTTCACCAGCTCCGGCAACTCCCGATAGAAGAAGGTCATCAGCAGGGCGGCGATATGCGCGCCATCGACGTCGGCATCGGTCATGATGACGATGCGGCCGTAGCGCAGCCGGGCCAGGTCGAATTTTTCGCCCACGCCGCAGCCGAGCGCCTCGATCAGGTCCTTCAATTCCTGGTTCTGCCGCAGCTTTTCCGTGCTGGCCGAAGCGACGTTCAGGATTTTTCCGCGCAGGGGCAGCACCGCCTGGGTGTCGCGGTTGCGTGCCTGCTTGGCCGAGCCGCCGGCGCTGTCGCCCTCCACCAGGAACAGCTCCGTCCCCTCGATACCCTCCTTGGCGCAATCGGCGAGTTTTCCGGGCAGGCGCAGCTTGCGGGTCGCTGTTTTCCGGGGGGTTTCCTTCGCTTCCTTGCGGCGGATGCGCTCCTCGGCGCGTTCCATCGCATAGGCCAGCAGGTTGTCGGCGCTGCCGGGGTCGCCGGTCAGCCAGTGGTCGAAGCGATCGCGCAGGGCGGCTTCGACATAGCGGGTCGCATCCGCGCTGGTCAGCTTGTCCTTGGTCTGGCCCTGGAACTGCGGGTCGCGCAGAAACACCGAGAGCATGCCAGCGAGGCCGCCGAACAGATCCTCGGCGGTGATGGTCGCGGCGCGCTTCTCCTTCTTCAACTCGCCATAGGCGCGCAGCCCCTTGACCAGCGCCGCCCGCAGCCCCGCCTCATGCGTGCCGCCCTGCGGCGTCGGGATGGTATTGGCGTAGAGGTTCAAAAACCCCTCTCCCTGGTCGAGCCAGGTCACCGCCCATTCCGCCCGGCCCTGGCCATCGGGGAAATCGGCCTCGCCGGCCCAAGGGGCGGGGACGACGCCGCGCCGGCCCTCGACCGCGGCGGTCAGGTAGTCCAGCAACCCGCCCGGGAAATGCAGTTCGGCCGAGGCCGGGACCTCGTCAGTCGCGAGCGCCGGGTCGCAGGACCAGCGGATCGTGACGCCCTTGAACAGATAGGCCTTGGAGCGGCACAGGCGGAACAGCCTGGCGGCCTTGAAAGGCTGGGGCCCAAAAATCTGCTCATCCGGGCGGAAGCGGATGGTGGTGCCGCGGCGGTTCTGCACCGCCCCCGCATTCTTCAGCTTGCCCAGCGGCTTGCCGCGGGAAAACGCCATGGTGAAGAGCGTGCGGTCGCGCGCCACCTCCACCTCCATCGCCTCCGACAGCGCATTCACCACGCTGGAGCCCACGCCATGCAGCCCGCCCGAGGTCGCATAGGCCTTGCCTGAAAACTTGCCGCCCGAATGCAGGGTGGTGAGGATCACCTCCAGCGCCGATTGCTTGGGGAACTTGGGGTGCGGGTCTGTCGGGATGCCGCGGCCATTGTCGCGCACCGTCAGCCAATTGCCGGCCTCCAGCACCATCTCGATCCGGCTGGCATGGCCGGCCACGGCCTCGTCCATCGCATTGTCCAGGATCTCGGCGGCCAGATGATGCAGCGCGTTTTCATCGACACCGCCGATATACATGCCGGGGCGGCGACGGACGGGCTCCAGCCCCTCCAGCACCTCGATGTCCTTGGCGGAATAGGCGTCTTCCGCGGCCTTCTGGTTGCGGGCGAAAAGGTCGCTCATCGGGACGTGTTCATGCTGTGTTCCGAGGTTCGGGGGCAAGATAGCGACCCGCCCGCGCCGCCACAACCACGCTGCCGAGTCGGCGCGCCGCGTGATACGTAGCCTTCTGAGGAGACCCCACCATGCTGCATGAATTGCGTATCTACACCTGCCTGCCAGGCCGCCTGCCCGCCCTGCTGAAGCGGTTCGAGACGGTGACCCTCGGCATCTGGGCCCGCCACGGCATCCGCCAGGCCGGGTTCTGGACGACGGAGATCGGCGAGACCAACCAGGCCCTGACTTATCTTCTGGCCTGGGAATCCCTGGCCGAGCGCGAAACACTCTGGACCGCCTTCCAGGCCGATCCCGAATGGTTCGCCAAGCGCGCGGAAAGCGAACGCGACGGGCCGATCGTGGCCAGCATCGCCAGTTCCATCCTGCGGCCCACCACATTCTCCGCAGTGAAGTAGCGGCGCGGGGCAACCCGCGCCGGGCGCCCATCACCCCGGCGGATCGATACAGCCATTGGCGACCGGCTGCCCGGCCAGGCGGTCGCTGATCCAGGCCAGATACAAGGGCTCCGCCACGCCGGGGGTGCTGAAGTGCGTCTGCTCACCCGCCAGTTGGACCCGCGTGACATTGCCGCCGACCGCGCATTTCTGCCGCCGATAGGCAGCCCCCATCGCCGGCGGCACCACGGTGTCATGCGTGCCCC
>JBBQHE010000346.1:0-2315 GCA_038323655.1 Acetobacterales bacterium
GTGGCACCGGACGGCTGGCCCAGCCGATGAAGAAGGGTTGCGTCATGCCGGCAGCACCAGAGGTTCGACGCGCGTGCCCGGCGGATTGGGCCGGGGGTCGAGCAGGACGCGGTCACCCGCCAGGCGCAGCGCGTAGGTCGCAAGTTTTTCAGTGTAGGGCGCGGGGGCGCAGCCATCCTCCAGCCGGTACTGGAAGCCGTGCCAGGGGCAAGTGATGCAGCCATCGACAACACGCCCCTCGCCCAAGGGGCCGTTCTGATGGGCGCAGAGGTTGCTCACCGCGGAAAGCCGGCCCTGGTGGCGAAAGATCGCGACGGCCTCGGCGCCCGGCGGGTGGACGACGAGGCCGGCGCCCTCGGCGATCTCAGCAATGCCCGCGGCGTCGATCCAGGGCGATGTGCCGAAGGCCGCGTCGCGCGGGCGCTGGCGCCACCCCGCCGTGGCATGCAGCGCCACCAAGCCCAGGGCGGAAGCCACGACGACCAGCGCCAGCCCCGGGCTGCGCGCCGATTGCAGCGCGCCGAGCGCCACATGTGCGACGACCAGCGCATAGGCGCCATAGATCGCCATGTGCAGCGCCTTCCACAGCGGCGGCGTCAGGAAGGCAAGCCAGAAGTCGTGGCTGGTCGCCGCCAGGGCAAACAGGATCAGCAGCGCCAACACGCCGAAGACGACGAAGGGGCCGCCCTGGACCTGCCCCAGGGACGGCTCGCTCGACAGCATCGCCACCAGCGGCGCCGTCGGGCTGAAGGCGAAGTACCAGCCCAGGACATCCATCGCATGCGCCAGCGCCACGATGAAGGTCAGCACGCCAAGGTGCCGCCGATTATAGAGCAGCGGCAGGAAGCGCGGATCGAGCCGCGCCAGCGGCCCGATCGCCAGCGCAAGTGTCAGCAGCAAGAAGGCCGCGGTGCCTTGGGCGCGGATGCCGATGGTCTGGTCGTCGATCGCGCCGACCCGCGCGGCGATGGCGGCGAACAGCAGCAGGTAGCCGCCGACGGCCAGGACCAGCACCGCATCATACAGGCGCTTGGCCGGCGTCCAGCCAACCGGGCGGTACTTGGCGCTCATGGTGCCGAGATCCGCACCGGCGGGCCGCCGGCCTCGGGCGCCTGGCGCAGCAGCGCTGCCGTCAGCAACAAGGCTGGCAGGATCACCGCCAGCGCCAGCCAGATCCATCGATGGGCAGCGCGGTGGCGGCGCTGCATCGCCTCAGCTCGCACGCCGCCAGCGCCGAAGCACCAGCGGCCAGAACAGCGCCAGTCCGGGCAGCAGAAGCGGGCGGAAGGCATAGGCACCCTGGGCGGCCGGGTCACTGCGCGACAGGCCGAACAGCAGGAAGGCGATGCCGACCGCAAGCCCCGCGGCGGCATAGGCCGCGGCCAGGGCCAGCAGGACCTCGGCCAGTGTCACGCTCACAGGCTGCGCGGGGTATCGGCCCGCCCCATGTCGCCGAACAGGACATCGAAGGTGCGGGCGCCCATTTCGGGCGGCGAGGGCGCGAGCCAGGGGGCAGCGGCCAGGGTCGTACGCGCATCGGCCAGCCCCTGGTCCCAACGCTCGACCATCGTGGTGCGGCCGAAGTCGTAGTCCTTGGACTGGCCAAGCGCGCGACCGGGGCGGTAGACGATCTCGACGATGTCCATCGTGGTCACGCAGCCGAAGCCGTAGAGGTAGCGCGCCTCGGGCGTGTCGCGCAGTTCGTCGGGCAGCTTGTGCCAGAGCGTGTTGATGTTGTGCCGCAGGTCGTGCAGCAGCGCCAGCGTATCGGTCGCAGCCCGGGTGCGGCTGCTGTAGCGAATGTCCTTGTCGCGTTCGGCCACATTGTCGAGCGTCATCGGCAGCGGCCCGCGCGAGGCAAACAGATCGACCTGGAAGGTCAGCCGCGACCGGCGCGGAATGCTGGTCAGCACATGCTGCAATGGCGTGTTGGAAACGAGACCCCCGTCCCAGTAATGCTCGCCATCGATCTCGACCGCGGGGAAGCCGGGCGGCAGGGCGCCGCTGGCCATGACGTGTTCGGGACGGATGGCAGTCTCGGCATTGTCGAAATAGGCGAAGTTCCCGGTGCGCAGGTTCACGGCACCGATGCTGAAGCGCATTTCCTTGGCGTTGATCCGGTCGAAGTCGACCAGGCGTTCCAGCGTGGCCTTGAGGGCCTTGGTGTCGTAGAAAGCGGCCTCGCCCGGGGCAAAGCCCCAGGCCTGCGGCGCGCGCGGGGCGAAGAAACCAGGCTGGCCGAACAGCAGGGCGCTGGCCGGCCCCAACGTGCCGCCCCAGGGGTTCGCCGGGGCCGTCACCGTCTCCCAGAAGTC
>JBBQHE010000347.1:0-2292 GCA_038323655.1 Acetobacterales bacterium
GTCCGCACCGCCGACGACATCGCTGACAGCACCCTGCCGCCTGGGGAGAAACTCGCCCGGTTGGCGGTGATGGAGCAGGCGCTGGACGACCCCGCCCGCCCCGAGGCCGCCGGGCTGGATGCGGTGGCGGTGGAGGAAGCGCGGCTGATGCTTTCGGCCTTCCGCCAGGATGCGATGCAGGCGCGGTATCAGGACTGGGCGGCGCTGGAGGATTACTGCGCCCGCTCCGCCGTGCCGGTGGGGCGTTTGCTGCTGCGGCTGCATGGGCAGGCGCCGGGCGCGGATGTGGATGCGCTCTGCACCGCCTTGCAGATCCTGAACCATATCCAGGACCTGGGGCCGGACCGCGACACGCTGGGCCGCATCTACCTGCCGCTGTCCTGGCTGGGCGACGAGCAGCGCTTCTTCACCGATTCGGCCTATCGGCGCCCGATCCTCGACTCGGCGCTGGACCATGTCGAGGCGCTGCTGGAGACGGCGGCGGGCGCACCGCGGCGCATGACATCGCGACGGCTTGCGCTGGAAACCGCGGTGACGCTGGGCTGCGCCTGGCGGCTGCTGGCCAGGTTGCGCGCCGCCGACCCCATCGCCGGGCGGGTCGCGCTGTCGAAAGCCGACACGCTGGCGGCGCTGGCCGCGGCGCCCTTCCCGCCAGATGATGCGGCCGTGGTGCGGGCGCGGGTGGGCCGCGCCGGGTCGTCCTTCACCGCCGGCATGGCGGTGTTGCCGCGGGCGCGGCGGCGGGCGCTGCATGCGGTCTATGCCTTTTGCCGCGCGGTCGATGACATCGCCGATGGGGCGATGCCGCTGGAAGAACGCCGCCGCGCCCTGGCCGGCTGGCGGCAGAAACTGGCGGCACCCGATTGCGCCCTGTCGCGCGAACTGGCCGCGGCACGGCTGGCGCATGACCTGCCGCTGGCCGAATGCGAGGCGATGATCGCGGGCATGCAGACCGATGCCGAGCCAGGCGTGCGGATCGCCGATGCCGCGGGCCTGGACCAGTACTGCCGCCGCGTCGCCGGCAGCGTGGGGGCCATGGCTGTGCGGATCTTTGGTGCGCCGGAGGCGGTGCAGTTCGGCCTCGACCTGGGGCGGACGCTGCAGCTGGTGAACATCCTGCGCGACCTGGACGAGGATGCGGCGCGGGACCGGCTGTACCTGCCGCTGCCCGGCACCGATCCGTCCCGCCCGGCCGCTGAACTGCTGGCCGGGGCTGGGGTGCCGGCGGTCGCCGCGGCCCTGGCGCGCGAGGCGGAGGCGGGCTTCGCCGCGGCGGATGCGTCGTTGCGGGGCATGGGCATGCCGCGGGCGCTGCTGCCGGCGCGGATCATGATGTGGGGGTACCGGCGACTTCTGGCGCGGCTGATCGCGCGCGGTTTTGGCACCCCCCGCGCCCGGCCGCGGCTGTCGGCGGCGGAAAAGGCGCGGATGGCGGCCTGGGCCTATGGCTGGCCCATGCCGGCGTGAGAAAAGGGGCGTGACCCTGCACATCATCGGCGCGGGCGTCGCGGGGCTGGCCGCGGGGCTGACCGCGACCGGGCCGGTGCGGGTGTGGGAGGCTGCGCCGCTCGCCGGCGGCCGCTGCCGCGCGCTGGCCGATGGCAGCGACAACGGCACCCATGCGCTGATCGGCGGCAACCGGGCAGCCTTTGCGCTGCTCGACGTCATCGGCGCGCGGGACGCCTGGGTGGAACCGGAACCCGACGGGCTGCCCGTGCTCGACCTGGCTGACGGATCCGCGCGGCGGGTGGCGCTTTCGCCGCTCGGCTGGTGGCGCGCCGACCGGCGGCCGGCGGGGCTCGGCTGGGGCGGGGTCGTGGCGCTGGCGGGCCTGGATTTTGGCGCGGATCGCAGCATCGCCCAAGCCTTTGCCGCCCATCCGGCGCTGTTGCGGGGCTTTGTCGATCCGCTGACCGTGGCGGCGCTGAACACGCCGGCGGCCGAGGCTTCCGCCAGGTTGCTCGGCACCGTGCTGCGTGGGGCGGTGCTGCCCCGTGCCGCCCGATTGTTCATCGCACGCGCAGGGCTGGGGCCGGGGCTGATCGGCCCGGCGCTGGCGGCATTGTCCGCGCGGGGCATCGGCGTGACCTTTTCAAGCCGCCTGCGCGGGTTGGAGGTCACGGCGGGGCGCGCCACCGCCCTGGTTTTTGCCGAGCCCCTCGCGCTTGCGCCGGATGACCGCGTGATCCTGGCGCTGCCACCCTGGGAAGCCGCCCGGCTGGTCCCGGGCCTGGCCGTGCCCACCGACCACGCCCCCATCCTGAACCTGCACTTCGCCCATGGCATTCCGGG
>JBBQHE010000348.1:0-2242 GCA_038323655.1 Acetobacterales bacterium
CCTCACCCGAGAATGCATCAGCCCTGCATTCGTGAGAAGGGTGTATTGTCCCTCCGCATGGGGTATGCTATACTACAGTAGCCCATCGGGTCAAGCTGCGAAATTCGCGGCTTGACCCGTAGATTTGCTCCTTTCTGTTAAGATGCCGCCACCGCCTGGTTCCCCGTCGACGACGGCCACCGAGCCGTCACCGCCGCCGCCATTATCCAGGCGTGCAGATCGGCCTGGCAAGCGGGCCAGTCTACGCGGGTCCCTCCGGCAGCCCAGCCAGTGCCACCTATGGGGCGCTGGGCACCTGCGTGAACCTGGCCGCCCGGCTGATGGAGGCAGCGGGGCCGGGCAGCATCCTGGCGACGCGCGCCGTGCGCCGGGTGGCGGGACCACGCTTTGCCTGGACGGCCCTGCCGCCGCTGCTGGTCAAGGGCGAGGCCGCGCCCGTAGCGGTCTACGGGCTGATCGGCGCGGCCCCCACCGATACGACGGCGGGCGGGGTGGCCCCGTTGGTCGGACGGGCCGCCGAACTGTCCCGCGTGCAGGCGACATTGGCGCGGGCGCGCGCCGGGCAGGGGCAGGTGGTGGGCCTCATTGGCGAGGCCGGGCTGGGCAAATCGCGGCTGGTGGGGGCGGTGCTGCGCGAGGCGGCAGCGGACGGCTGGGCGATCTACCAGGGGGCAGCTACCAGCTATGGCGTTGCCACCCCTTATTTGGCCTGGCAGAGCGTCTGGCGGACCTTCTTCGACCTGGACCCGACCGGCACTCCCGCCGAGCAGGCCCTCGAACTGGAGGACCGGCTGGCCGCGATCGCCCCGGCACTGTTGCCGCGCCTGTCGCTGCTGGGACCGGCGCTGGGGCTGGCCCTGCCCGAAACCGACCTCACGGCGAGTATGGAGCCAGCGCTGCGCACTGAGTCACGCGTGGCGCTGTTGATTGACTGTCTGCGGGCGCGGGCGGCGGCAAAGCCCGTGCTGCTCGTACTGGAGGACGCCCACTGGTTGGACGCGCTCTCGCACGAGTTGCTGGAGGCGGTGGCGCGGGCCATCCCGGCGGCACCCGTGGCGGTGCTGCTGGCCTACCGCCCGCCCCAACTGGAACACTTACAGGCCGTGCGGGTCGAGGCCTTGCCGCATTTCACGGCGCTGCACCTGGGCGGGCTGGCGGACGACGACGCAGCGGCGCTCGTCGGGGCGCGGCTGGCCGACCAGGGGGGGCCGATCCCGCCGGGGGAGTGGATCGCCGCCCTGGTGGCGCGGGCGGCGGGCAACCCGTTCTACCTGGAGGAGCTGGTGGCCTATGCGCGGGAGCAAGGCCTGGATCTGGCAGACGCGGCGGCACGGGCGCGGCTGGCCTGGCCGACCAGCCTGCAAAGCCTCCTGCTGGCGCGCCTCGACCAGCTCACCGAACCCGCCCGCCAGGTGCTCAAGGTGGGCAGTGTGGTCGGTGCCCGCTTCCCTGTGACCCACTTATGGGGGGTGCATCCCGGCCTGGGAGCGGTGGCGCGGGTCATGGATGACCTGGGGGCGCTGGCGGCGGCAGAGTTGGTGTTACCAGAGGGGGTGGAGCCAGTATACCGCTTCAAACATGCGGTCACGCACGAGGTGACCTACGGTACGCTGCCGGGGGCCGTGCGGGCGGGATTGCACGGGCAGTTCGCGGCCTGGTTGGAGGCGGCAGGGGCGGCGGCGGTGGATCTGCTGGCCTACCACTACGGGCGCAGCAGCAACAGGAGGAAGGCGCGGGAGTACCTGCGGCAGGCCGGGGACACGGCGGCGGCGGGGGGTGCGTTCGCGGCGGCGGCGGAGCACTACAGCGCGCTGCTGGAGCGGCTGGACACCGATGACCCGGCGCGCGGGGCGGTGCTGGTGGCGCGGGGGGAGGCGCGGGTGGTGCTGGGAGTGTGGGCCGAGGCGGGCGCGGACTACGTAGCGGCGCGGGAGGTGGCGGGGGCACCGGGGGCCGTGCGGGCGGCGGCGGCGCGGGGGCTGGGCGAAGTGCGCGGACGGCAGGGGACCTACGACGAAGCGAAAGGCTGGCTGGAGACGGCACAGGGGGAGTACGCCGCGCTGGGCGACGGGGCAGGCGAAGCGCGGGCACTGGCCGACCGTGGGTGGATCTACTGGTTACAGGGCGAGTACGGGGCGGCGCGGGAGGTCTTGACCAGGGCCGGGGAGCAGGCGACAGCGGCAGGTGCGCCGGGGGTGCGGGCGCTGGCGTTCCACAACCTGGGCAATGTGGCCGGGCGGCA
>JBBQHE010000349.1:0-2187 GCA_038323655.1 Acetobacterales bacterium
CGCCGGGGCCGCCATCCTGCGTGCCCGGCAGATCAGCCTGCCCGGCCCGACCGTGATGCACTACCTTGACACCCTGGCCGCCGAGGCCGCCCGCCCGGGCGCCGACAGCGCGGCCTTGCAGGCCGAGATGTTCGCCGCCGCCCAGTTGGCCCAGCGCAGCGGCACCGTGCGGTTCGTGCAGCAGGCGACGGCACGCCTCGGCGCTTCCTCCGGCGACCCGCGCGTCGCCGAGGCGGTCCGCAAGCTGCAGGATGCCGACCGCGACCTGCGCAGCATGTTCAACGAACGCGACAGCGGGGTGACCGGCCCGGCTGCGGCCGAACTCGACCGCCGCATCGCCACCACCCAAACCCTGCGCGCCGAGGCCGAGGCCGAGGTCGCGGCCGCCGCGCCGGGCTTTCGCCAATTGCTGCTGTCCAGTGTCGATGCCCCCGCCGTGCAACGGGTGCTGGCGGCCGATGAAGCCATGGTGACCATGCTGCTCGGCCCCCGCCACGGCTATGTCTTCGCCGTGCGCAAGGACCGGGTGCTGGCTGTGCGCACCGCGCTGACCGATGCGGAAGCCACCCGCCAGGTCGCCGCCCTGCGCGAAAGCACCGCCCCCAATGCCGGCGCCAGCGGCCCCGGGCGCTTCGACGTCGCTATCGCGCGCGGGCTCCATGCCGGTCTGATCGGCCCGCTGGACTCCGCGCTGAGCGGGGCGCGGACCCTGATCGTGGCGCCCGACGGCGCGCTGCTGTCGCTGCCGTTCGGCATGCTGCTGACGGGCGAGGCTGACGCCGCGGCGCTGAACCAGGCGCCCTGGCTGATCCGCCGGCACGCCATCGTGCATGTCCCGGGGCCGCAGACCTTCGTCTCGCTGCGCGCGGCAGGGCCGGGCAGCACGGCGCCCCTGCCCTATGCCGGCTTCGGCGATTTCGTCCCGGCCACGCCGGCGCAGCTGGCCGCGACCTTCCCCGCCGGACGCTGTGCGGCGGACGCGCGGCTGGCCCAGGGCCTGGGGCGCCTGCCGGGCACCCGGACCGAGGTGACGATCGCCGGGCAGTTGCTGGGTGCTGCACCCGACGCCATCCGCCTGGGTGGCGCCGCCACCACCCAGTCACTGAAGACCGCGCGGCTCGACCAGGCGCGGATCCTGCACCTGGCCACCCACGCGCTGCTGCCCGGCGAATTGTCCTGCCTGCCCGAACCCACGATCGTGCTGTCCACCCCGGCCGGCGCGCCCAATGCCAATGCGGCCTTCCTCACGGCGTCCGAGGTGCTGGGGCTGAAGCTGGACGCCGACCTCGTGATCCTGTCCGCCTGCAACACCGGCGGGGCCGGCGGGGCCGGCGGTGGCGAGGCGCTGTCGGGCCTGGCCCGAGCCTTTTTCTATGCCGGGGCGCGCGGGCTGATCATCACCCACTGGGCCGTGGACGACACGGCCGCCGCGCTGATCGTGGCCGATTCGTTGCGGCGCCAGGCGGGCGGGGCTTCCTCGGCGGCGTCGCTGCGGGGCGCGCAGATGCTGACGATCGAGGAAGCAGGCCGCAGCCTGCCGGCCGCCTTCGCGCACCCCTACTACTGGGCACCTTTCGCGCTGATCGGTGACGGCCGGCGCGCCGAGGCACCGGCGGCGCGCACCGCCGAGGCGCCGGCGGCAGCACCGGCCAGGCTGTAACGGCCCGGCTGTACCGGCCCGACGGTAACGGCTCTGCCGTAACCGTCTGGCTTCGGCAGCCTGGCCTCGACAGGGCGCTTTCTGGAGTCTGGCGGGGCGCCGCCCGTCAGTGCATGCTGACGCATGAGGCGCTTGCCTGGCTTGGCGTAGCGGTTGGGCGTGGGGCGGAGAACGCGCGGGCATGGCTTTCGAACACGTCGGCAAGTACGAGATCCGCGGCAAGCTGGGCGCCGGCGCCATGGGCGTCGTGCTCGATGCCTGGGACCCTGTGATCGAACGGCGCGCGGCGCTGAAAATCCTGAAGAAGCCCCCGGTCGGCGATGCCGAGGGCGCCGAGGGCCTCGCCCGTTTCAAGCGCGAGGCCCAGGCCGCCGGCCGGCTGACACATCCGAACATCGTCGCCGTGTACGACTATGGCGAAGATGGCGAGAACGCCTGGATCGCGATGGAGTTGGTCGAAGGCGGCTCGCTGAAGGACATCCTCGACCGCGGCGACCGGATGCAACTGCCCGAGGTCGTGCGGGTGA
>JBBQHE010000350.1:0-2134 GCA_038323655.1 Acetobacterales bacterium
CGCCGAGGATCCGGAAACCTTCGCCCCCTCACCGGGGCGGGTGACGCAGTTTCATGCGCCGGGGGGGCTCGGCGTGCGGGTCGATAGCGCGCTCTACGCCGGCTATTCCGTGCCGCCGCACTACGACAGCCTGGTCGCCAAGCTGATCGCCCATGGCACGACGCGGGCCGAGGCGATCGCGCGCATGCGCCGGTCCTTGCAGGAAATGGTGATCGCCGGGATCAAGACCACGCTGCCGCTGCATATACGCATCATGGACGACCCGGAGTTCCAGGCCGGCGACTACACGATCCACTGGCTGGAACGCTTCGTCGCGCGCGGCACGGGCTGAACGCCTGCCGGGCAGCCTTGTCAGGCGCAGGCGTTCCTGAGAGGGATTTTGCCCCGTCCCCAAACGCCCCCCAACAGGCGCCTGAGGTCGGTTTTGATCCTTGCCCGCAGGCGAGGGCGCGACGGCGAAGGGCGTGGCCTTGATCAGGGCTTCTCCCTGGCTTTGGCAGGGCGGGGGGCGAAGCCGGCCTCAACGCACGCGCCTCTCAGAACCGGGCCGCCGGCACTACCCCACCAGCGAGGCTGCGATGTTCACGCTGACGGCCAGGATCACCGCGTTGAAGGCGAAGGAGACGAGCCCATGCAGCAGCACCAGCCTGCGCATGGCCGGGCTGCTGGTCGTCACATCGCTGACCTGGGCGGTCATGCCGATGGTAAAGCCAAGGTAGAGGAATTCGGAGAACTCCGGCGTGCCATCGCCGCCGGGGAACTCGATGCCGCCCTCGTCCCGCCAGTATTCATGCGCGTAGTCGTGCGAGAACAGCATGTGCACGAAGAACCAGGACAGGATGATGGTGGTGACGGTCAGCACCGGGCTGATCCAGTGCACCGGCTTTGGCGCCATCGCCGATTCCCAGGCGACGGCGCCCAGCGCAATGACCGCCGCGCCCAGCGACAGCGTCAGCACCGTCCAGCGCCCCTCCGCCAGGTCCTTGGCGCGCAGGCGCATGGTCTCGGGCTCGGCGGCCCAAAGGTGGCGCAGCATCAGCGTGGCGTAGACCACCACCAGCACGCACCATCCGGCCATCACCGCGGGCATGAGCCGCGACCCCAGGGCGACCGTCGCGCCGCCCACCAGGAAACCGCCCGCCACCGCCCAGCCGAGCACCGGGCGGCGCCCGGCCATCAGCCGGCCCGGGCGCGGGCGAAGACCGCGGGGTCCACGTTGCCGCCGCTGATGACCACGCCGGTGGCGCGGCCGCGGGTCGGGATTTTCCCGGCCAGCACGGCGGCCAGCGCCACCGCGCCGCCGGGTTCGGCGACGATCTTCAAGTGCTGGAAGGCGAAGCGCATGGCGGCAAAGACCTCCGCCTCGGTCACCGAAACCCCGCCCGCCAGGCGGGGCGCGTTGATCGCGAAGGTGATCTCCCCGGGGCGGCGCGACAGCAGCGCGTCGCACAGCAGGCTGCCCTGGCCGTCATTGCCGATGCGCGTGCCGGCGCGCAGCGACTGGCCGTAGTCATCCCAGCCCTCCGGCTCGACAGCCCAGACCGCGGCCCCGCTGCCTTCCAGCGCCAGCGCGCAGCCCGCGATCAGCCCGCCGCCGCCGGTGCAGACCACCATGGCATCCAGGTGCCCGGCGTCCTCCAGCAGTTCCAGCGCCAGCGTGCCCTGGCCCGCAATGACATGGGCGTGGTCGAAGGGCGGGATCTGCGTCATGCCGCGCTCGGACGCCAGGCGCGCCGCCAGCGCTTCGCGGTCGGTGGTGGCGCGGTCGAAAGGCAGGATCTCGGCCCCCCAGCGGCGCGTGGCCGCGACCTTGATCGCCGGCGCATCGGCCGGCATGGCGATCAGCGCCGGCACGCCGGCCGCCGCCGCTGCACAGGCCAGGCCCTGGCCGTGATTGCCCGAGGAATGGGTGACCACCCCCGCGGCCCGCCCGGCGGCATCCAGTTGCAGCACGGCGTTGGTCGCGCCGCGGAACTTGAACGACCCCGTGCGTTGCAGGGGTTCGGGCTTGACGAAAACCTGGCCTCCCGCGGCTTCGTCCAGCAGCGGGTGGCGCAGCATCGGCGTGCGGATCACATGGGGCGCGATGCGCAGGGCGGCGTCCAGCACATCCTGGCGGGTCGGCAGGGCGGTC
>JBBQHE010000351.1:0-2132 GCA_038323655.1 Acetobacterales bacterium
TGCTGAACCGATCCAACGTTCCGCATAGGCGTTCGCGGTGGGTGTTCTGAAAGGTGTTTTGATAACGTGGATGTCTTGAGCCGTGAGTACGGGGCCTGGGCTACGCGTTTCTCCTCCGTACGCATTTTCGCACCCTACAGGTGTTGCTGGGCCTGTTCGGCGCCTACCTCTGGCGCCTCAGCCAGCTGCCGCGAGCGGAAGACACGGAGGAGACGGCCGAGGTGGGACCGGCGGCCGCGCTCACGCAGTTGCCCCGCAGCCAGCAGTGGGCGATCATTGCCGCCCTGGCCGTTGTCGCCGCTGGCATCATCCTCGCCGTGGCCGAGCCGTTTGCCGAGTCGCTCATCGCCACGGGCACTACGCTGGGCATCAACAAGTTTCTGCTGATCCAATGGATCGCGCCGCTGGCTGGAGAGGCCCCGGAGATCGTGATCACTATCCTGTTCACGCTCAACTTGCGCCCGACGGCGGCGCTGGGCGCGCTGGTCAGCGACAAGATCAACCAGTGGACGCTGCTGGTGGGCATGATCCCGCTGTTCTACTCCCTGGGGGCGGGGCGGATCGGCTTCTTGCCCCTGGATGCGCGCCAGCATGAAGAGTTCTTCCTGACGGCGGCCCAGTCGCTGTTTGCCGTCGGCTTACTGCTGGAATTGCGCCTGACCCTGCCGGGCGCCCTGGCGCTGTTGGGCTTGTTCGGGATCCAGCTGGGTCTGGGCTTCCTCTTCCGCGATGATGAGACGCAGACGATCCGGGTCCTGACGGTGATGGCCTGGCTGTATCTGGTGCTGGCCGCCGCGCTCTTCATCTGGCAACGGGCCGCGCTGGTGCGCTACCTCCAGGTGGGTTTGCTGAATCGACCGGTGCCTCCGGTCGATCGGCCCGAGAGCGCCGATCCGGGAGTCGATGTCGGGGCCGGGGAGCCGCACTAGGGCGGCACCGGGGCGGGGGCACCGGCGGGTCTGACCGGGTCAGGCGGGGGCACCGCCCGGCGCGCCGCTGGCCGATGGCTACCCAGACGCCTCGTCCGGGGCAATCACCAGCCCCTCCAGCGCCCGCTGGGCCGCGAAGACCAGCACCGCCGCCGGCAGGAGCGAGACGAGCAGCGCGGCGGCGGCGGTGGGCCATTCCAGCTCGCGCTCGAAGGCGAAGAAATCGCGCATGACCACGGTCAGCAGGTGCGGCGGGCGCTCGGCCAGCAGCGTCGGTAACAAGTAGAGGTTCCAATCGAGCACAAACACTAGCACGCCCGTCGCGACCACCCCATCGCGCACCACCGGCAACACAATGCGCCGCAGGACCGTCAGCCAGGCAGCCCCATCCAGGCGGGCGGCCTCTTCCAGTTCCGCTGGCATGCGCCGCACATAACTGCGGAGCAGCCACAACGCGAGCGGCACCTGGGCGGCCGCACAGGCCAGCACCAGGGCGGGGAACGTGCCGTAGAGGCCCGCCGCGCGGAGGAGGCCGCTGAGCGGTAAGCCATAGGCGATGCTGGGGATCACCGCCAGCACCAGCAGCCCCGGCGTCAGCCACTCGACCCAGGCGGCGCGGACGTGGGCCAGGCGATACGCGGCGGGGAACGCGACCAGCAGGGTGAGCACCGTGGCCGTGCCCGTCACCACCAGGGTGTAGGCCCATTCCGCCGCGAAGGCCGGCTCAAAGACCACCACCCCGGTGAAGTGGTCGAAGGTGAGGACCCCGCGCCAACCCCGACCTGCCGGTTGTACGCCCAGCGCGGCTAGCAGCGTCCACAGCAGCGGCAGCAGGGCCACCACCAACCCGGCGGTCAGCACCGCCACGCGCCCCACCCGGCGCGGGCACCACCGGATGCGCTTACTCCCCATCCGCGCCGCCTCTCGTGCGGCCCCGGCGCGCGTGCGGGCGCACCGCCCCCATGTAGGCCAGTCCGACGAGCAGACTCAGCGCGAGCAGGAGCCAGGCGGTGGCCGTGCCCCGGGGCCAGTTGTGCGCCTCGATCGCCAGCGTATAGCTGTAGAGGGCGGGCGTGATCGTGCGGCTGCCGGGCCCGCCGCCGGTCAGGATGAGAATGCTATCCAGGGCGGTGAGGGTGGTGCCAATCAGCAGCAGCAGGACGGTGAGCAGCAGGAGGCGTAGATGGGGCAGCACGACCACCC
>JBBQHE010000352.1:0-2113 GCA_038323655.1 Acetobacterales bacterium
GGGGCCGCGGCGCGGCCGGTCAGTGGGGGCCGCGGCGCGGCCGGTCAGTGGAGGCCGCGGCGCGGCCGGTCAGCCAAAGCCGCGGCGCGGCTGGTCAGTCGCGGGTCATCTCGTAATACAGGCAAGGCTCGTCGCGCGCCCGCGCGGGGCACCAGATGCGGCCAGGCCCCACCCATCTGGCACCCAGGTGCTCCAGCAACGACCGCGAGGCCCCGTTGTCCGCCTGCACCGCCGCGCGCAGCGCACGGCCGTGCAAGGCGGTGAACAGCAGGGCCACTGCCTCGGCCATCGCGTCGCGCATGATCCCCCGGCCTTGCCAGGCTTCGCCGAGCCAGTAGGTGATAAGCGCGAAGTCCTCGCCGCCCGGCGGGACTTCGGCGCTGATCCAGCCGAAGGGGTGGTCCAACCCGGGTTCAGCCAAAACCAGCGCGAAGCCGCGGCCCTGCGCGGCGGCGGCGTCCATCGCCAGGATCCGATCCCGGAGCTGTGCCTCGGAGCAGGGCGCCGGCCAGGAGGCCAGGCGGGCCGCCACGGCCGGCGTCATCAATGGCGCGAGAATACCGGCATCACCTTCGCGTGTAGCGCGAACATGGCACCGGACAGTGTTTTTTCCGGCGACTTTCGTCTCGACTGCAACCATTCCGATAGTATTGCATAATCCCTATTACTTAAGCAACCGGTCCAGCAACGCTTTTGCCCGCATTCCGCGTGGTGGGTCCAGCATCCGCGCCAAGGCGAAGCCGCCGTGCCTGACGCGGGCGCGACGGTCGCTGAAGGTCTCGAACCCCGCTCGGCCGTGGTAACGGCCGAAGCCCGATCCACCGGCCCCGCCGAAGCCCAGGGTCGCCCAGGCGGCGTGATCGACGACGCGCCCGACGGTGATCGCACCGGCGCGGGTGCTGGCGGCAATGGCGGCTTCCTCGGCCGCGGTCGGGCCAAACAGGCTGATCGCGAGCGGCGCCGGGCGGGCGGCCAGCCAGGCCAGGACGGCGGGCATGTCGGCCAGGGTTTCTACGGCCAGGACGGGGCCGAATTTCTCGGTCACGGTCGCCGGATGGCCGTAGGGCCAGGTCGCCAGCAGGATCGGCGTGGTGCCGGGCGCGGGCGCGGCCAGGGCGTCCACGGTGGCCCCGTCCAGCAAGGCGGCGATCCGCGCGCCACCCCCCAGCACCCCGGTCGTGGCCGCGACCGGCCCGGTCGCGCGGCAGGCGGCGGCGAAGGCGGGGCCGCTGTGGCCGACCAGCAGCACGGTATCGGGGGCGATGCAGGTTTGCCCGGCATTGAGCACCTTGCCGACCAGGATGGCGTGGGCGGCTTTCGCGAGGTCCGCCCCCGGCAGCACGACGGCGGGGCATTGCCCGCCAAGTTCAAGCGTCAGCGGGGTCAGATTTGCCGCCGCGGCCGCCATGATCTTTCGCCCCGTCGCGGTGCCGCCCGTAAAAACCAGGTGGTCCCAGGGCTGGGCGGCGAAATCGGCCGCGACCTCCGCCCCGCCGAGGACCGCCTGGCACCAGTCGGGGCCGGGCGCCTCGGCCAGGATTTCGGCAATCAGCGCGGCGACCCGGGGCGCGTGCTCGGAGGGTTTCACCACCACGCGGTTGCCGGCGGCGATGGCCTCGACCAGGGGCCAGAGGCAGAGTTGCAGCGGGTAGTTCCACGGCCCCATCACGCCGACCACGCCTTTCGGCACCGGCTCGGTCCAGGCCCGCGCCGGCCAGAAGGGATAGGGGACCAGCGCGGCGCTGGGCCGTGCCCACCACCACAGCCAGCGCCGCGCGTGGCGGGCGGCATCCACCACGGTGAGCACATCGCCCAGCAGCGTATCGGCGCGGTCACGTGGGGCGAAGTCTGCGGAGGCGGCGGCCGCGATCTCCTCGGCGCGGCGCAGCAGCACCGCCTCCAGCCCCCGCAGGGCGGTGCTGCGGGCGGCGAGATCCGGACGCGGTTTTTGCCGCAAGGCGGCGAGGGCTTCGGCGGGGGTCACCATGCGCGCACCGCGGCCTGGCCGGAGCGCACCGCGGCCTCGATCGTCGCGGGAAGGTCGGGGTCGGTCCAGTCGCCGGCGAGTGCCAGGTTGGCAAGCGGCCGGCGGGGGGGGATCAGGCGCGGCCCC
>JBBQHE010000353.1:0-2098 GCA_038323655.1 Acetobacterales bacterium
AGGACTGCACCGCGCCGCCCAGTCCCTGCTGCTGCAACATGCTGACCAGGCCTTGCACGCCACCAGCCTTCTCGATCAGTTGACCCGCCATGGCTATCAGCGAAGCGCCACCCGCTTGCTGCCCCTGTCCCTGACCATCGATCAAATCATTGAGGAATGACATATCGCTCTCCTTGATGAATACATGTGAAACCGGCTCATCATAGGCCTTCGGGCAAATCAGGGCCAAAGGCACTTGGTCAACGTCGCACCCACAAAAAAGCCGCCAGCGACAGGCCGGCGGCTCTCTGGTCAACCCGCGCGAAAAACTCAGCCGCGCGCGTCGAGTACGTCGTTCCAGTCCTTGACGCGCTCGGACTGCGCTGCCAGCAACGCATCCACGTCGCCTTCAACGGTGACCTTCTCGATCGTGTCACCCTGCTGGACCGTGTTGACCACGTCCATGTCAGCCGGATCGACCACTTCACCGAACACGCTGTGCTTGCCATCAAGCCACGGCGTCGGGCCATGGGTGATGAAGAACTGGCTGCCATTGGTACGCGGGCCAGCATTGGCCATCGACAGCACGCCCGGCTTGTCGTGACGCAGCGACGGGTTGAACTCGTCCTCGAACTTGTAGCCCGGACCGCCGCGACCGCTGCCCTCGGGGCAACCGCCCTGGACCATGAAGTCGGCGATCACGCGATGAAACGACAGGCCGTCGTAGTAGCCGCGCCTGGCCAGGTTGACGAAGTTGGCCACCGTCACCGGCGCCTTGTCTTCATGCAGGCGCAAGTGGATCGGGCCGCGGTTGGTGGTGAAGGTGACATGGATGGTCATCGCAAATCCTTGTTTTCGAGAGCGGCGCCGTGCGGCGGCACGGTCATGGGCCGCAAAGAATAACCCAGCGCCACGGATGGCGCAGGCCCAGCCCCACACATGGGGCCTGCGCTCAGGCTTTCTAGGGGAGACCGAGTGAAGAGGCTTCCAGCGGCCCGGGCCCGCGGGGTTGCGCTGCCGGCGTGGCCAGCCCTGTCGGCCATGCCGCTCCCTGATAGAGATGTGCCCACAGCCGATCCAGCGCCACGTAGCCATACGGCAGTAGCGGGACATGCCGATCGCCAAAGCCGGGCACCGCCAGAAATGCGTCGAAGTGCTGCGCGTACGGCACCTTCCAGTAGATCGGATGAAGACCCCGCTCGCGCAACCAGGCCACATAAGGCTCCGAGCTGAATGCGGTCGGCAGCAGGCCGTCGCTGGCACCATGCAACACCCACAGTGGCAGGTCGTCACGCGGCAACTTCACGGCCGTGGCTGCCACCGAAGCGTGCAGAGCCCGGGAAACGTGGTCGTCGCCGGTCCACAAGGCCCGCAGGCATTCCTCGCCGGTCAGGGTCGAATCGGTCGAGACGTCGGTGCCGCCGAACAGGCCCACGCCGTTGCCGGGAGGTATGCCCGATGCATCAGCCCACCACGCGGCCCGGGCCACCGGATCAGGCACGCCCGGATGCCCGCCCTCCCCTGCCGCGGCGTAGTGAAAGCCGCAAGGCATGTCCCAGGCGTTGCTGCGCAGATAGGAAGAGGCATAACCGGCCGCAATCACCCGCCACAGGTCGAATGCCGTCGTGCTCGCCGCGGTGGCCAGCGCCTCGTCGCTCCAACCGCGATGATGCAGGTACTGATACGCCTGCTCGGCTTGCTCAGCTACGTCACTGCCCTGCAATTTGCCTTGCGCGTGAAGGCTGGCGCACCGCGCCAGCCATGCCAATGGCGGCTGGCCGTTCGGCATACGCGCCAGCGGCACCGCGGCGAACCGATCGCTGCTCAGCGCACACGGCAGCCAGATGGCCGCCTCGGTCGCGTAGTCGTACATCGGGCGACCGCCATCCGCCGCGTAGACATTCGGCTCCAACGCCACCACGCCGGCGAAGAATCCGTCATGATCCAGCCCCGCTGCCTGCAACACGGCGGCGCCACCGTTGGACAGGCCGGTGGCGATGATCCGCGTGTTTTGTGGCGTGAATGGCGCCTGCTGCGGAAACGCGCGATCAAGCATGGCCAGACCGAACTGGGCCGCCTGCATCACATCCCGGCCCCAGTCTGCCTCCGGATTGTCGCC
>JBBQHE010000354.1:0-2070 GCA_038323655.1 Acetobacterales bacterium
CCATACCCCACACCATGCCCAGCGGCGCCGGCCACGACGCCGCCGAATTCGCCCGCCGCGGCATCCCCGCCGCCATGGTCTTCGTCCGCAACGCCAACGGCAGCCACAACCCGGCCGAGGCGATGGAAATCGACGACCTGATGGCCGGCGTCGAGGCCATGTGGCGCGCCATCCTGGCGGTGGAACGCGGCTGACCGCTCGTCACATTATCGCGCAACCCCATGCCGGGGCTGGCAAGCGCCGCGCGCCCGCGACAGTCTGCCCATCGGAGACCCGCCATGACGCTGACCAGTTCGATTGCCGACATGATGGTCGCCGCCCGCCTGGCCGGCGCCGCCCGCGCCGGCGTTTCGGCCGCCGACATCACCTTCGCCAGCCGCAGCGACATCGCGCCCGAGGATGTGGCGAGCCTGCGCGCCACCACCCGCGCCCACGGGCTCTGCCTTATCCTGCGCTGCCCCAAGGTCGGCGCCGTCGCCTTCCACGGCGTGTTTCGCACCAAGCGCTGGGCCGATGGTCATGACAGCCAGGGCAATACGGTGAAGTCCGGCACCTCCGGCCTCGGCGTGCACCCCGAGGGCGGCAATATCTTCGTCAGCGACTACGACATGATGAGCCTCTGGGCGAAGGCGCCGGGGGGTGGCTACCGGAAAGTGTTCTGCTCCTCGACCGTGCCCGGCCGCGATCGCGGGCATTGGCCGCGCGAGGCGCTGGAGACGGTGCGGCGGCTGAATGTCGGCCTGGTCAGCCCGCTGCAGCACGGTGCGCAGGACGACTTCACCCCGGCGCCGAACCACACGCATCCGGGCGTCGGGCGCGACGGACGCTTTGCCGCGATCCGCGAAGGCGAGGCGACCTATCTGGAAGGCATGGCCGCCTGCGCCGCCTACTACGCCAAATGGGGGCTCACCTGGCCCTATGACGCCGCCGGGCGCTTCACCAAGGCAGCGCCCCCACCCTAGGGGCGGATTAGCGTCCCCGACCCACCGTCGGTGAACAGTTCCGCCAGCACCGCATGGCGCTCGCGGCCGTCCAGTATGACCGCACCCTTCACCCCCCTCTCGATGGCATAGATGCAGGTCTCGACCTTGGGGATCATGCCGCCCGAGATCATGCCGCTGGCGATGCCGGCGCGCACTTCGGCGACCGTCATTTCCGGGATCAGCACGCGATCGGCGTCCAGCACGCCAGGCACGTCGGTCAGCATCAGCATGCGTTCAGCGCCGAGCGCCCCGGCCACCGCCCCGGCCACGGTATCGGCGTTGATGTTCCAGGTCTGACCGTCTTCCGACACGCCGACGGGCGCGATCACAGGAATGATATGCGCGCCGATCATCAGGTCGAGCACGCGGGTATCGACGTGCTCCGGCTCACCGACGAAACCCAGGTCCAGCACCTGTTCGATGTTGCTGCCAGGGTCGCGCATCACCCGCGTCAACTTGCGGGCGCGGATCAGCCCGCCGTCCTTGCCCGAGATGCCGACGGCAATTGCCCCGGCCCGGGTGATCGCCTCGGCCACCTGCTTGTTGACCGGCCCGGCCAGGACCATCTCGACCACATCCAGCATGGCCGCATCGGTGACGCGCAGCCCCTGCACGAAGGTCGATTTCACATCCAGGCGCTTGAGCATGGTGTTGATCTGCGGCCCGCCGCCATGCACCACCACGGGCTTGATGCCGACCTGCTCCAGCAACGCAATGTCGCGGCCGAAGCGGAGGGCGGTTTCTTCCTCGCCCATCGCATGCCCGCCGTACTTCACCACGACGATCTTCTCGTCGTAGCGCTTCAGGAACGGCAGGGCGCCCGACAGGATGGTCATGCGGTCGCGCGTATCGTCAGTCATGGCCGTCCTTGTCACTGGCAGGGCGCTGTTCCTGGGAGGGCGGCACCTTGAGGGTGGCTTCGCCCCCCTCAAAATCCCGCCACCAGGGAGCCTGAGGCCCCCTGCACCCCATGATTTTGGTCAGGGAAAGGGAGGGGCATCAAGGGCGGTTCCGGTGACGAAATGCGCGCCCTCCCCCTCCCTTTCCCTGACCAATACCCACGGCGGGTCCAGGGGACACGGTCCAC
>JBBQHE010000355.1:0-2063 GCA_038323655.1 Acetobacterales bacterium
GGATGCGCCCGATGAACTCCGCCGCCCGGCTGATCGCCGTCTGGAAGCCGATACACTAGTCGGGGCCGGGCACATCATTGTCCATCGTCTTGGGGATGCCCCACACCGGTACGCCCTGCGCCGCCAGGACCGCGCCATAACTCAACGTGTCATCGCCGCCGATCACGATCAGCCCGTCCAGCCCCAGGAATTCGAGGTTCTTGAGCACCTCCGGGGTCAGGTCCACCCGGTCATCGGGGCTATGCCCGGCCCCGTAGCTCGCCAGGTGGGCGGGCAGGTCGGCCCCGCGGGTCCGGGCCGGGTTGGTACGGGTGGATTGCAAGATCGTGCCGCCCGTCCGGTCGATCGTGCGCGTGTTGAACCGGGTCAGCGGCATCACATAGCCGTTGTCCCAGGTGTCGGGGTCGTTGTGGCGAAAGAGGAGCGCGTCCTGCCCCCGCGCCCGGTCGAGAAAAGTGATCCCTTCCCACCCGGCGCGCAGCCCGGTCACCGCGATCCCCTCTTCTTCGGCCCGGTAGACCACGGCCTTGATCGCCGCGTTCAGCCCCGGCACGTCGCCGCCGCCGGTCAGGATGCCCAGTTTACGAATAGGGCTGCTTGTTTGTCCTGGCATGGTGTGATCCTCCTGTGTTACTCATGGTTGTCATCAGCAGCATGGCGTTGCTGCTTCAATCCCGCAAACCATGCCGTCGGCTCCATTGCTACGGCGGCAGTGCCAATGCGCCGGGCGTGCTCGGTCTGCAACGCCGCCAGCGCACCGTCAATCCATTCTTGCACCCCCTGGTAGCCGTTCGCCCGGTACTCCAGCGCCTGGAACAACATCTCCAGGCTGTCGGCATCTTTGAGCAACCGGGTCGCGGCGGGGTCGCGGGTGGCCGGGTCCAGCCCGGCTCTGACCGGACCGGCGGCCTGGGCCGGCAAGCGGGCCAGCGCCTCGGCCAGGGCCGCCGCTTCCGCCGGGCCTTTCGCCGCCCCCAGGTAGCGCCCGGCCACGCGGTGCAGGTCGGTGGTGCGCGCCTCGGCCAGATCGTGGAACAGCGCGGCCAGCACCACCGGCGCAGGGTCGGCGCCTTCCAGCGTCGCCAGCACATAGGCGATCACCGCCACCCGGTAGGAATGCTCGGCCACACTCTCCGGGTCGCGCACCCCGGCCATCCACCAGCCCGCGCGCTTGACCAGCTTAAGCTGGCCCACCTCGTAGAAAAACTTCGCCAGATCGTCGTCCATTGCGGATTGCAGATTGCGGATTGCGGCCTACGCTGCTGATTGATAGGAATAGGCGGTTGCCTCTCGTTGCCCACGTCTAATCCGCAATCTGCAATCCGCAATCCAAAATCAAGAGAGGCTGCGCCACAGATACCAGGTGGCGATGCTGGCATAAGGGTGCCAGGGGACCGCGAGGGCCGCCAGTGTCGCCTTGTCGGGCAGTGTAGGCAGACCATAGACCCGTTGCGCCGCCGTGCGAAAGCCCAGGTCGTCCACCGGCAGCACGTCGAGGCGGCCCAGCGAGAAGATCAGGAACATCTCTGCCGTCCAGCGCCCGATCCCGGCCACCTGCACCAGTTCGATGATGATCCCGTCGTCGGGCTTCTGGTCGATCTGCGCCAGGTCCACCACGCCCGCCGCGACCTTCGTCGCCAGATCCCGCACATAGCGTGCCTTCGCCGCCGACAGCCCGGCCCCGCGCATGGCCGCTTCGTCCAACGCCAGCACTGCCGCCGGGGTCACGTCCGGCATGAGGGCAAAGAAGCGGGCGTGGATGGTGGCAGCGGCTTTGACCGAGATTTGCTGCGAGACGATGGAGCGGATCAGCGTCATGAAATAATCCGGATGCGGCTGGAGCGTACACGGCCCGTGGGTGGCGATCAGCCGGGCCAGGGCCGGGTCGGCGGCCTGGAGATGTGCCTCGGCGGCGGCATAAGGATTGGCGTTCATACTGCTATCATAGCAGAAGCGGCGGGAGCCGTCTATAGCTAAATCTTGCGTGCCCGCAAGCCCAGGAACAAGGGGAACTCTTGCCGAGCGCGCTCCACGGCATCGTGGGCGCTGGCATCGGGCAGGGG
>JBBQHE010000356.1:0-2027 GCA_038323655.1 Acetobacterales bacterium
AGGGCAGTACCGGCTTGAACCCCGGCCTGGAAGAGGGCCGCGCCTGGGCTGTGCGCCAGCGGGCCGATGCCTTGCTGGTGGTGCTGGGCGACCTGCCCCTGCTGACCCCCGCCGATGTGGCCGGGCTGGTGGCGCGGGCCACCCCGACCCCCGGTGTGGTGCTGGCCCCCGACCGGCACGGCACCGGTAGCAACGCCCTGCTGCTCTCGCCGCCCACAGCGATCCCGTTCCACTTCGGGGTGGACAGCGCCCCCGCGCATATGGCCGCCGCCGCCGAGCGCGGGCTGCCGCTCCAACAATACATCACCTCCGGCACAGAGTTTGACGTGGACACGCCCGCCGACCTCCAGACCTGGCTGGCGACCGGGGCACTGTCGCCCCTGAGAGGCATCCTATGAGTACGGCAGCCGAGCTGCGGATCTTTGGCCTGAGCGGGGTGCCCGATGTGCAGCCGGACATGGACCTGCCCACCCTGATTTTTGCCGCCGCCGAAACGAGCGGCTTCTCCTTTGCCCCCGGTGATATTCTGCTGGTCACCTCGAAGATCGTCAGCAAAGCCGAGGGCCTGCTGATCGATCTGGCGACGGTCGAGCCATCGGCGCTGGCCCAGGAGTACGCCCGCACCTGGGCCAAAGACCCGCGCCAGATCGAAGTCATCCTGCGCGAGAGCCGCCGCATTGTCCGCATGGACAAAGGGGTGCTGCTTTGCGAGACGCATCACGGTTTCGTCTGCGCCAACGCCGGGGTGGACGCCTCGAACGTGGCCGGGGCCGAGATGGTCTGCGTCCTGCCGCGCGACCCCGACGCCAGCGCCCGCCACATTGCCGCCGCCCTGGAAGCGCGCCTGGGCTTCGCCGTGCCGGTGGTGATCACCGACTCCTTTGGCCGCGCCTGGCGGATGGGCATCGTCAACATCGCCATCGGCGCGGCGGGCCTGGAGACGCTGATCGATTACCGGGGCCAGCACGATCCCTATGGCTACCTGATGAGTGCCAGCATCCTCGCCGTCGGCGACGAACTGGCGAGCGCCGGGGAACTGGTCATGGGCAAGGTCGATGCCCGCCCTCTGGCCGTGATCCGCGGCTACGCCTGGACGCCGAGCGACGCCGGGGCCTTCCCCCTGATCATGCCGCCGGAGCGCGATCTGTTCCGGTGAATCGGCATCCGCCCTGATTCTTGTGTGCTATAATGTCGATACTCCCCTGGTTTCACTTATCTTGTATAGAGAAGAGGTCGTCTTATGGAACGCAAGCTGATTGGCCGCTACATCGTTGCCGATCCCAAAATTTGCCACGGCAAACCGACCTTTCGTGGCACCCGAGTCATGGTCTGGCAAGTGTTGGAATTAGTGGCTGATGGCGTGGACTGGGACACAATCAGCACCACCTGGCCTGCGCCCATTCCCAAAGAGGCGATTGCAGAGGCCGTGAGCCTGGCAAGCCAAGTGTTTACTGAGCATGTTCATGATTATGAATGGGAACGTGCATCTGCATGAACGTGCTCGATGAGAATGTTCCCGTAGAGCAGCGAACAATTCTCCATACGTGGGGAATCGCCGTTCGCCAGATTGGCTACGATATTGGGCGGCTCAGTATGGCGGATGACGAAATCATTTCTTTGCTCCACCAACTGCGCCGCTCCACTTTCTTTACCCTCGATCTCGATTTTTACAAGCCCTATCTCTGTCATGCGCAGTATGGTCTCGTGTTTTTGGATGTTGCGCCCACCACAGTGGCTGATTATGCCCGGCGCTTACTCAAGCACAGTAACTTGAACACATTAGCCAAACGTATGGGCACAGTTACTCGCGTTACACCCGACGGCCTGACGATATGGCGGTTGCATAACGAAGCCGAGACGCGCCTGCTTTGGTCGGAGCGACCAAGCTAAGCTCGACTGCTCTCAAATACCAGTGTGTAGGCCCGGCCACAACACCAACGGCGGGTATTTGATCGCAGGTGGTGACCCCGCAGGGTCATGACGGGCTTTGTACAATGGTCCTGATGATATGGCCGTCCCCAGCGGAC
>JBBQHE010000357.1:0-2021 GCA_038323655.1 Acetobacterales bacterium
GGGGCAGCGCAGCCTACCTCCTCTTCATGGTCGTCAACCCGGTGATCTGGCCCTACCTGTTCACCCCCGCGCTGCTCGGCCTCGTCTTCACCCTGGCGGCGCGAGGCCGGGCGGTCGAAGGGTAACGCGCCATGTCCCTCCCCTCGTGGACTCGTGCCTATGCCCGACCTGTCCTGATCCTCTTGCTGATTCTGGGCGTGGGCCTGCTCGCTGCGGTCGCCACCCGCAACGCACCCGTATCCCAGGCTACGCCCGCCACCCTGGACGTGCGCCTGGCGACGACGCGCAGCCTTCAAGAAAGCGGCTTGATCGACCAACTCAGCGCCGATTTTCAGCAGCGGACCCGCTACACGTTGCAGGTGAGCGCGGTGAGTTCGGGACAGGCCCTCGTCGCCGGGGCACAGGGGACCGCCGATGTGCTGCTGGTCGCCGCGCCCGCTGCCGAGCAGATCTTCCTCCAGGCGGGGGGCGGGCTGGACCGCCGCCTGGCGCTGCACGATGATTTTGTGTTGCTGGGGCCGGAGGCCGACCCGGCCCATGCGGCGGGCCTGCCGCTGGGGACCGCCCTGCGCGCCGTCGCCGCGTCCGGGGCGACGTTCGTCTCGCGCCGCGATGGGTCGGACGCCAATCTGCTGGAGTTACAGCGCTGGCAAACCGTAATGGGGCGCGATGGGCAGCACGAGGGCTGGTATGTCAGCACCGGGCAGGACGGACTCGCCACGATACAGGAGGCCAATCGCCGCCACGCCTATACCCTGACCGACCGATTGACCTACCTGACCGGGCGGCAGGCGGTGCAACTACGGGTGCTGGTCGAGAAAGACCCGGCCCTGCTCAACCCCTATCACGTCATCCGCGTGAACCCAAAGCAGGCAGCAGGGGTGAACACGGCGGGCGCGCAGGCGTTCGCAGACTACCTCCTCTCCCCGGCGGGCCAACAGATCATTGCCACAGCCGGGGTCGCCACCTTCGGCCAGGCGCTTTTTGTCCCCGATGCCGGGAAGGATGAAACGCGATTGCAGCCCTAGCCCGTCCCAGCCCACCCGGCAGCCTCGCCTGTTGTATAATGAACCGACCGGATGTCACGCCGCAGCGATGGGGCGGTCTGGGGTGGAGCGGACGATGCGGATGGGGTGGACACGGGATAGCAAGCGGCTGGTAACTCACGGAGTCCTGGCCGCGATCACGGCGCTGGGCTGCTACGGGACCCATCTACTCCAGCCGCGCTTTCCCCTGGTGCTGACGCTGACCATCGCGCTGGGCTACCTGGCGCTGCTGGGGCTGGGAGTGAGCCTGCTCATCGGGCCGCTCCAACTGCGCCTCCACCGCCGGGGCCGCAACCCGGTCAACCTCGATCTGCGCCGCGATGTCGGCATCTGGGTCGGGCTGACCGGCGGGGTGCATGTGCTGCTGGGGCTGCAAATCCACGCGGGCGGGCAGATCCTGCGCTACTTTTTCGCGCCCGACAGGCAGCCGATCGTCAACCTGTTCGGCCTGAGCAACGACCTTGGCGCGGCGGCGACCGGGCTGCTCCTGTTGCTGGGGGTGCTCTCGACCGACTGGACGCTGCGGCGGCTCCGAGGCCCGCGCTGGAAGGCCTGGCAGCGGCTCAACTACGCGCTGTTCCCGCTGGTCGTCGCGCACACCGCCGGTTATGAGGTGGTCGTCGCCCGCGAGAATGTCATGGTCTGGGTGGTCAGTGGGCTGGTCGGCTTTGTGCTGTTGGGGCAGCTTTGGGGCATCGCCCACACCACCCGGTACCGGGCACGCCGCGCTCTGCCGCCGGGCTGATACGCTGGACCTGCGCGATCGTCGGTGACGATCCCGCCCACAGGGAGGATTTATCATGGACCGCATTCGCTGGGGTATCCTGGGCACGGGCAACATCGGGATCGCCAAGGTCATTCCCGCCATGCAACGCGGCCAGTACGGCACGGTGGACGCGATCGCTTCCCGCGACGCGGCGAAGGCCCAGGAGGTAGCGACGGCGCTGGGCATCCCCCGGTCGTTTGGCTCCTACG
>JBBQHE010000358.1:0-2013 GCA_038323655.1 Acetobacterales bacterium
TTGCCCCCGCAGCCGAGGCCCCGCCCGCCCCGCCGCCGCCGCGCCTGACCCCCGCCGGGCAGATCGCGCCGGTCGCCGTCGCCCTGGCGTTTTCCGCCGATCTGCGCGGGGCGATCGTGGTCACGCTCGACCCCGTGGAACTCGGCCGGGTGGATGTGCGGGTGGAGCGCCAGGGCGACACCGCGACCGTCCAGGTCATCGCCGAAAGGCCCGAAACCCTGCTGCTGCTGCAACGCGACCAGGCGACGCTGGACCGCGCGCTTGGCCAGGCCGGCATCGGCACCGAGGGGCGCAGCCTGTCCTTCAGCCTCGGCGGCGAGGGCCGTGGCGGCCAGCCGCCGCCACGCCGCCCGGGCGCCGCCCCGGCCGCCCTCCGCCCCTTGGCCGAGGCCACCCTTCACGCCCCGGGCGCACGCCCGCGGGCGCTGCTCGACATCGCCGTCTGACCCCCTTCGCCGCAGGAGCCCTTGCCATGAACACCGCCACCGCCACCGCCAATGCCGCCGCCCGCACGGCCGCCCCCGTCGCAGCCCCGGCCGCTGCCAAGACCGACCTGTTCGGCGACTTCAATACCTTCCTGACCATGCTGACGACCCAGTTGCAGAATCAGGACCCGACATCGCCGCTCGACACCAACCAGATGACGCAGCAGCTGGTGCAGTTCGCCTCGGTCGAGCAGCAGATCAGCATGAACAGCACGCTGAGCAGCCTGGTGTCGTTGCAGCAGACCTCGCAGCTCACCTCCGCGGCCCCCCTCATGGGCCAGCGTATCGAGATCGGCGGCGACCGCATGACCCTGCAGAATGGCGCCGCGATGCTGCGCCTGCCGTCCGCCGGGGCGGCGACGCAGGCGCGGGTGCAGATCAACGACGTGGCCTCGGGCCGGACGCTGTTCGAAAGCCAGCAGGCGCTGGGCAGTGCGGCGCGCGACTGGTCCTGGGACGGGCGCGATGCCAACGGCCGGCAACTGGCCGATGGCGCCTATCAGGTCGTGGTCAGCGGCACCAATGCCACCGGGGCGGCGGTGCCGATCACCGCGACCATCATCGGCACGGCGACGGGGGCCGAGCGCCAGGGCAACGACCTGAAGCTGTCGCTGGGGGCGGTCAGCGTGGGCTTCGACCAGATCAGGTCGGTGCGTGGGCGGTAAGGGCGGGGGCTGACCCCATCACTCCAGCAACCCCGCCCGCCCGGCATCCCACCCCGGCAGCGGGGTACAGACCCGCCCTTCGCACAGCTCCGCCCGGTCGGGATAAAAATACATCATCCACCGGTTGGTCGGCAGGCTGGTCCAGCGCTCCATCAGCGTTGCATCCACCGGGGCGTAGCGCGGCAGCCAGGCGCGCAGCCGCGCCACGGTCTGCGGAACCAGCGCGCCGTCCTCGTTGTAGTTGCCGTGCAGGCCGACGCGGGAGTCAGGCCCCTCCAGCCGGCGCCGCACGCCGCCCAGCCAGATGCGGGAACAGGCCGATACGCAGCGGCCGCGGATCACCGTCTCGATCCCCTGCGCGCGCAGGAATGCCCCCATGCAATAGCCGGCTTCCGAATCGCCACCGCCGGAATCACCCAGCACCACCACCCGTGCCGGGTGCCGCGCCAGCGCCGCCTTCAGCCTGCCGCAGTCATCCGCCTCGACCGGGCCGGAGAGGCGCAGCGTCTCGCCATCGGCCCGCATGTGAAGGGCCGCGGCCGGCTGGCTCAGCAGGCAGCACAGCAGCAGGCCGGCCAGGCGCCGCTTCACGCGCGGTTACCCCCGCGCCACCACCCGGATCCGCGTTGGGCCGTCGATCGCATAGGCCATATGCCGCCATACCAGTTGGCGCCCCAGCAAGGCCCCCAGCAGCGCGCGCAGCATCAACCCGAAGACAAACAGCGTGACCAAAGGTGGCAGCAGCGCCACCAGCAGTTGACGGCGCCGCGCGGCGGGCGGGTCGGGTGCTTCCAGCCGGCGGCCCAGCCGGTCGTGCAACCACCACCGCACCAGCCGCAGCCCCAGCAGCGCCAGCGCCGTCA
>JBBQHE010000359.1:0-1968 GCA_038323655.1 Acetobacterales bacterium
GCGGTCACGGGGGCGTCCCCGGCCCGAACCGCCAGATGCGGTACGCACGGCCTTTCAGCGTGACCGGGACCGGATCATTCATTCCAAAGCGTTCCGCCGTCTGAAGCACAAGACCCAGGTGTTCATCGCCCCCACCGGCGATCACTACCGCACGCGCCTGACTCACACCTTGGAGGTCGCCCAGATCGGTCGCACCATCGCCCGCGCCTTGCGCCTCAACGAAGATCTCGTGGAGGCGATCAGCCTGGCGCATGACCTGGGCCACGCCCCGTTCGGCCACGCCGGAGAGGATGTGCTACGCGAGGTCTACCATCCCGACTACCGTCACAACGACCAGAGCCTGCGCATCGTGGACTACCTGGCGAAAGACGGCCAGGGCTTGAACCTGAGCCAGGAAGTGCGTGAGGCGCTGCCGAACAGCACACCGATCCAGGAAGGCATGGGCGGCGAAGGTCGCGGGCATGGCAGCCTGGAAGCCAAAGTGCAAAAGCTGAGCGACAGCATCGCCTACATCAACCACGATATTGACGACGCGATCCGCGCCGGGCTGATCACCCCCGCCGACCTGCCGCCCGACGCGGTGGCCGTGCTGGGACCGAACCACTCGGAACGGATCAACACCCTGGTCACCGACCTGATCAGCCGCAACTGGGACGTGGCCGAACCACCCGACCCGGCCATCGATCCGTACACCGTCGAATTGACGCTCAGCCCGGAAGTGGAGCAGGCCGCCGACACGTTACGCAGCTACCTGTACAACCATGTCTACACCAACTCGGCGGCGAAGGACGAATTGGGCCGGGTCCACAGCCTGATCACGGCGCTATATCATCACTTTTGCCAGCATTTTGACGAGATGCCAGCGGAGATGACCGCCAACCCGCGCCACGAGACGACCGAACGCATGGTAGCGGATTACATCGCCGGGATGACCGACCACTACGCGATCGAGACTTTCGAGCGGATCTATGTCCCGCGCCTGTGGTCCCGCTAATCGCACGTTGTAGCCTAACCAGAAAGCAGCCCTGTGGCCGACACGAACGACAGCATCAAAGATATCAAAGCCCGCCTGAGCATCGTTGATGTGGTGCAGGAGACGGTGCCGTTGCAGCGCGCCGGGCGCAACTTCAAGGGGCTGTGCCCGTTCCATGGCGAGAAGACGCCCTCGTTTGTGGTCTATCCCGAAAACGGCAGCTTCCACTGCTTCGGCTGCGGAGCCAACGGCGACATCTTCGGCTTTATCATGCAGAGCCAGGGCATCGAATTCCGCGAAGCGTTGGAGCGGCTGGCCCGCAAGGCCGGGGTGGAACTCCGCAGCCGCGACGACGCCGAGGTGGCCCGCGACCGCCACCGCGAGCGGCTAGGCGAGGCCCTGGCCGGAGCGGCGCTCTACTGGCACAATCTGCTGGTCCGCGCCCCCAACGACGGGGCGAAGGCCGCGCGGGCCTACACCGCCAGCCGGGGCCTGATCGAGGCCACCATCACCGGCTTCCAACTGGGCTACGCGCCCGATAGCTGGGATGCTACCAGCACTTATTTGCGCGAACGCGGCTTCAGCAACGCCGAACTGCTGGAAGCCGGGCTGCTGGTCGAGCGCGACCCCGATAACCAGGAGGCGGGCACCTACGACCGCTTCCGCAACCGGCTCGTCTTTCCCATCCGCGACAGCAAGGGGCGGATTACCGGCTTCGGGGCGCGTGCCCTGGACGACCATCCGCCCAAGTACCTCAACTCGCCGCAAACCCCGCTCTATGACAAGAGTGCCACCCTCTACGGCATTGACGCCGCCACTGCGGCCATCCGCGCCGCCGGGACCGCCGTGATCGTGGAAGGCTATATGGACGTGCTGATCGCTCACCAGACCAGCCACACCAACGTGGTCGGCGCGAGCGGCACCGCCCTGACCGAGAAGCAGGCGACCATCCTCAAAAAGCTGGCCCGGCGCATCGTCCTGGCGCTGGATGCCGA
>JBBQHE010000360.1:0-1947 GCA_038323655.1 Acetobacterales bacterium
GTCGCGATCTGCCTGCCGCTGTACCTGTCCTTGCCCAGCGTCGCTGCCGCGCCGACGGCATCGGTTGCGGCGGCGACCCCGGCGCTGGCCGAGGCGCCGCCGCCGCCACTGGCCATGCCGCTGCTGGCCTTTGTCTTCGCCGTCGCCGCCTTCAACGCGGGCGCGATCGGGGCGCATCTGCCAGGGCTGCTGCTGGCCGCTGGCTGCACACCGGCCGCCGCCATTGCCGCAGCGGCGCTGATCGGCCCGGCCCAGGTCGGTGCGCGGATGGTGGAATTCGGGCTGATGCGGCGCTTCCACCCGCTGGTCGCCGCTCGCCTGGCCTGCCTGACGCATCCGGCCGGTGCCCTGGCACTTGGGCTGGCGGGCGCACCGGGGGCTGCGGCCTTTGCGCTGCTGCATGGCGCGGGCAACGGCATGCTGACCGTCGCCAAGGGCACGCTGCCGCTGGCGATCTTCGGCGCCCAGGGCTACGGCGCGCGCACGGGGCTGATGTCGATCCCGGCACGCATCGCGCAATCGGCGGCCCCGCTGCTGTTCGGGCTGATGATCGCAAGCCAGGGCCTGGGGGCCTTATGGCTATCGGCGGGTCTGTCGCTGGCCTCGGTCGTGGCGCTGCTGGTGTTGCGGGCGCGTTAGCGGATTGCACAAGCGTTAGGCATCCACGCAACAAACTGCCTAAACATGACAGGCTTGCAATAATATCATGCCTGGGCCAAACCGCCCCCGTCCCCGGCCATCCCCGGCCAGGGCAAGACGAGGGTTCCCGATGTTCCGCCAGACCGCCTTCGCCGCGGCCGCCGCCGCCTGCCTCGCCATAACCGCCCCCATGCCCGCCGAGGCAGGGGCGGCCCTCGATGCCATCAAGCAGCGCGGCACCCTGCGCTGCGGCGTGCAGGGCCCGTCCAACCCCGGCTTCGGCGTGCCCGACAGCCAGGGCCGCTGGCAGGGCTTCAATGTCGATGTGTGCCGCGCCATCGCGATCACCATCTTCAACGACCCGACCAAGGTCGAATACGTCCCCGTCACCACGCAGAGCCGCTTCCCCGCGCTGACCGCCGGCGAGGTCGATGTGCTGTCCAACAACACCACCTGGACGCTGACCCGCGACACTGGCGTCAACCGCTTCAACCAGCCGGCGATCACCTTCTATGACGGCCAGGCGCTGATGGTGCCGCGGCGGTTGAACGTCACCGCGGGCCGCCAGTTGAACGGTGCCACCGTTTGCGTGCAGCCCGGCACCACGACCGAGTTGAACATCTCGGACTTCTTCCGCGCCAACAACCTGCGCTTCACCCCCGTGGTCATCGCCGACCTGGAGGAACTGCGCCGCGCCTATGACAGCGGGCGCTGCGATGTCTTCACCAACGATTTCGCGGCCCTGGCTGCCCAGCGCACCCTGCTGACCCGCCCGGCCGACCACGTGATCCTGCCCGAGCGCCTGTCGAAGGAGCCGCTGGCCGTCACCATCCGCCAGGGTGACGAGGAACTGACCAACATCGTCGCCTGGACCACCTACGCGCTGATCGACGCCGAGGAACTCGGCCTGACCAGCGCCAATGTTGAGCAGATGGCCACGACCTCGACCAACCCCGTGATCCGCCGCCTGCTGGGTGCAGAGGGCAACATGGGCGAAAGCCTGGGTGCGGCGCGCCCCGACTATGCACGCCAGATCATCCGCACCGTCGGCAACTATGGCGAGATGTTCGAACGCCACCTCGGCACCAACACGCCGCTCGGGCTGGAGCGCGGGCAGAACAACATCTGGACCCGCGGCGGGCTGCTCTACGCCCCGCCCGCGCGCTGACCACGACGGGGGGCGGGCCTCAAGCCCGCCCCCCGACAGGCTGCCACCATGAGCGAAATATCCCTTCCCGTCGCACCACCCCGCGCTGGCCTGCGTCTGCGGATGCCGCGCGGCCTGCTGTGGCAGGGGCTGTTGCTGGC
>JBBQHE010000361.1:0-1877 GCA_038323655.1 Acetobacterales bacterium
AGCGGGCGGAGGTCTGGATCACGGCCGGGCGCACCACGACGCGATTGCCGGCCTGGCGGGCCGCGTTCAATGCCAGTGAGAGCGCTGCGATGTAGTCTGCCTGCGGTTCCACCAACGGGCGGTTCGCGCCGAACAGCGGCCGTTCGCTCGCCACCGCCACCAGCAGGTCGGTGCCGAAGGGTTCGTCCACTTCCCAGCCCGGAAAGCCCGCCCGGGGTTCGCCCAGGCGCACGGTGGCACCCGCGGCATGCGGCGCCGAGGGCACGAGATGGGCGACCTCTCCCGAGGCCATGAAGTAAGCGACATACAGGTGCGACGGCCAGGCTGGCATGGTCACGTCGAAGCGCAGCAACTGCCCCTTGATCAGCGGCAGGCTGCCGACGACGCCCACCCGTGGCGCGGCTTCGGGCGGGGCCAGCACCGGCCGCAACACGTCGAAGGCCGCGCAATACGGACCATCGAAGGCCTGCACGTTCAGGTTGGCGGCGGCCAGCGGGATGTCGCGTGCCCCCAGGGTACGGCGTATCACCGCGTCATCGCCACGGCGGGCGACGCCGAGCAGCGTGAGGCTGCGATCGGTCGACGAAGCAGCGATCAGGCCGCAGGGGGGCGCCGCGGCGGCGGCCGCGGCAGCCGCGGCGAAATCCAGCTTTGGCTGCGCGATGGCGAGTTGCTGCGGCGGCGGGCTTGGCTGGACCGCGAAGGGCGGCGGTGCTCCCGGGCTGAACAGGGGCGGGCTGACCAGGGGCGGGCTCAAGAGCGGCGGCGGCTGGGCCGGCTGAACCATCTGCTGCGGAGGCGCGGCCGGCGGCGCGAAGGGCGCCGGAGGCGTCGATTGCGCCACGGGGGCCGGCTGCGTGAAAGGGGCCGGCTGCGCGAAGGGCGCCGGCTGCGCTACGGGCGCTGGCTGCGCGACGGGCGGTGCTGGCTGCGCCGGGGGACGCGCCGGCTGCGCCATAGGCGGTGCTGGCTGCGCCATGGGCCCCGCCGGCTGCGTCATGGGGGCGGTCGGGCTGGCCACCGGGGCCTGCGACGGCGTCAGGGCGGTCAGGCCGATCGGCGCCGAAGGTGCGGCGGGCGTGGCCGGCGACAGCAGCGGTGCTGCCGGTGTCAGCAAGGCGGGCGGGGACGCCGGTGCCGACCCGGCAGGCGCGGGCTGCTGCAGCGCCAGCTGGGCGGGCGGTGTGACCGGCTGCAGCGGCGGGCTGCCGGGTCCCATCAGGAAGAAAGCCGCAGCGCCGGCAATCCCGACCGCCACGACGCCGCCACCGATCAGCATGACCGGGGCGCCCTTGCTGGCCACGACTTCGGGCTTGGCGGGGCTCGGCGTGGGGGCGGGACGCGGGGCGCTGCTGGCGACGATGGTCGCCTCGGGGTCCGGCCCCATCGGCGGCGGCGCGGTGACGGGCGCGGTCAGCGCGGCGCGGATCGCCTCGGCGAATGCGCCTGCCGTGGCGAAGCGGTCTTCGGGCCGCTTGGCGAGTGCCTTGCTGATCACCGCATCGAAGGCCCGCGGTGCCGTCACTGCGAGCGACGAGGGCGGCGTCGGGTCCGTATGGATCGCCTTGTGCATGACGGCGGTGTAGCCGCCCTCGAACGGCTTCTCGCCAGTCAGCAACTGGTACAGCATGACGCCCGACGCCCAGATGTCGGCCCGCGCGTCCACCGGTTCGCCGCGCAGCTGTTCTGGCGCCATGTAGGATGGCGTGCCCATCACCGTGCCCACCTGGGTCATCGATGAGTTTTCCAGCCGGGCAATGCCGAAGTCGGCGATCTTGATGGTGCGGTCCGCGGCCAGCATGAGGTTGGCGGGTTTGTTGTCCCGGTGCACGACGCCGCGCTGGTGGCTGTTGTGCAGGCCCGCCAGGGTCTGCTCC
>JBBQHE010000362.1:0-1873 GCA_038323655.1 Acetobacterales bacterium
CAGCAGCGCCGAGGGCGTGTCCACCACCAGCCCCAGATGCGTGAAATCCGTCACCGGGTCATAGGGCAGGTTGGGATAGAGCCCCGGCGCAAAGCCATGCGGCGAGGAATGGCTGACCACCAATGTGTAACCATCGGGCGCCGCCTTGGCGACCAGGTCGGCGCCGATGGTGCCCGCCGCGCCGGCGCGGTTTTCCACCAGCACCGTCTGGCCGAGCGAGGCCGCCAGAGGCGGCGCGATCAGGCGGGAAATGGTGTCGGCCAGCCCCCCGGGCGGAAACGTCGCGACCAGGCGGATCGGCTGCCGCGACGGCCAGGCGCCGGATTGGGCGAGCGCAGGCGCGGCAAGGGCGGTGGCGGCGAGACCAAGAAGGGCGCGGCGATGCATGGGCAGGTGGCTCCGGCGGGGGGCTGGGCCGGCCGGTTGCACATGAAATGGGCGGTGACACGCCGTTCATCTGCGCCGGTCGGCTCTGCCGTCCCAAAACGCAAACGCCGTGCCAGGACTACTCCGCCTGCGGCGGCAGGGCCCGAAGATAGGCGACGATGGCGGCCAGATCCCCCGGCTCCATCCGCGCCCAGATCGGCGCCCGCCCGCCCATGGGCGCCGCCAGTGGCCGGCCGTCGGCCGAAACGCCCCGGGTGATGGCGCCAAGGATCTGCGCATCGGTCCAGCGGCCGATCCCGGCGTCCGGGTGGCTGCTGATGTTGCGCGCGCGCACGACACCCCAGGGGCCTTCCAGCACCAGCCCCGTGGCCCCACGGCCGGCGGGGTCGGCGCGGCCTTCCGACAGCTGCGCCGAATGGCAATCCATGCAATGCGCCAGGTTCACGGCGATGTAGCGGCCACGGGCCGCGGGGTCGTCGGCCGGCGGGTCGGGAACCGACCCCACGGCCGGCCCATGCGGCGTCAGAGCGACAGGATAGCGGCTGCGCTCGGCCAGCTGGTTGCGCACCGGCGGCACGGTCCGCAGCCAGGCGACCAGGGCCGCGAGATCCCGGTCGGAGACGCCGCGATAAGACTCGACCGGCATGGGCGGGCCGATCAGCGACCCATCCGGGCGATGCCCGTCGCGGATGGCGGCGGCGATCTGCGCATCGGTCCAGGCGCCGATGCCCGTCTCGCGGTCCTGGGTGATGTTGGAGGCGACGGCGCGCAGGCCGCGTTCGTCAAAGACGCGCCCCCCGGCCAGCGCCCGCCCGGCGATGGGCTGCATGCCGGGGCCGAAGCTGTGATGGCAGGCGCCGCAGGCGGCCACGACCTCGCCGAGGTACCGCCCCCGCGCCAGCAGCGCCGGGTCGGGCTGCGCCAGCGCCGGTGCGGCGCCGATGGCCAGGATGAACGCCAGGAACCGAAGCATCGCGGGCCTCCTTCTGCGCCGCAGCCTAGGCCCACCGCAATGCTGGCGTCAGCAGCAATCTACTGCCCGATCGCGGCACTCCAGGGGCTCATCGTGTCGCTGATGCCGCGGCGCAGCCCGCCCGAGGACAGGATTGCATTCGGGCAGGCGAAGTTCACCGGCAGCACGCCGTGCTCCACCGGCTCGCAGGGCCCGGCCAGGGCCAGCGCGCCCAGGATATCGGCCCCCAGGCGCCGGTCCGCGGTCACGCCATCGGGGCCCGAGACATCGATCCGCGGATAGGCACCGGCGACATCGGGCGACATGCCGAAGTCGATCAGGAAGGCGAGCATCTGGTAAACGCTGGCAAGGATTCTGCGCCCGCCCGACGCCCCTGCGGCGATCACCGTGCCGCCGCCCGCGTCGGCGTAGATGGCCGGGCACATGTTGCACAACGGCCGGGCGCCGCCGGCAAAGTGATTGGCGCTGCCAGGCGTCGGGTCGAACCACATCACCCCGTTGTTCATCAGCACG
>JBBQHE010000363.1:0-1851 GCA_038323655.1 Acetobacterales bacterium
AGGGCACGGGCCAGGGCACGCCGGGCCGCAGGCAGGTCGCCCAAAGCCGCCCACGCCTGCGTCTGTAGCAGCAGGAGTTCGACCCGATTCGCCATATGCCCTGCCGGGGCCGCCTCTGGATGGAGACGTGCCAGCAACGCCAGCGCCTCCGTCGGCTGGTCCTGCGCCAGCAGGATCCGCACCAGGGTCAGGTACTCCACCGGCTCCCGATGCGGGCGCGGCAGGATCGCCGTTAGGTCGCCCGCCGCCCCGTGCGGAGCGTAAGTATACAGCCAGCGCGCCCCCTGCGCCGCGTCGCCCCGCGCCAGTGCCCGCTGTGCCTGCCCGGCGGCGACCATCGCTGCCCCCTGCGGGGTGTGCCCCGCTTGCGCGAGGGCGGCGGCCTGATCGAGCACTGCCCAGGCCGCCGCGTCCTGGCCCTGTGCCTGGCGCAGCCGGGCCAGGACCAGATACGCCCAAACCACCATGTCCCAGCTCCCGGTGAGCATTCCCAGGTCGATGCCCTGGCACAAATACGTGTCGGCGGCGGCGAGATCATCCCATTCATAATGCAATTCGCCCAGTCCGACATAGGCGATCCCGGCGGCGGGCAGCGCCTGCTGGTCCCCGCCTGCGGCAAGCTGGACGGCTTGTTGATAGAGCCGGTCGGCCTGGTGGAGCCGCCCTTGTACCCGGTCCACCAGGGCCAGGGCGTGGACCACCGCGATCTCGGTATAGATCTGGTCCCCGATCCGGCAGACGGCGCGCGCGGCAGTCAAGACCTGCACCGCCTCGGCAAAGGCCCCCTCCATGAGGTGGGCATAGCCGTCGTTCATCAGCAGATGACTATGCAGGCGGGGGGCCACTTGCTCCCCTGGCTGAAAGTACGAGGCCGCCTGAGCCACTGCTGCCCGGATGCCGGGCACATCACCCCGGCTCCGGGCGGCCACTGCGCGGATCACCGCGACCTGGCCCAGGCCGTGTTGGAGCAAGACGGGCAGGGGCAGGGCTGCCGGGGCCTCATGGGGGACCACGATCCACCGCCCGAACCCCTGCTCCGCCGCCTGGAGGTGGGATTCCACCGCGTCGAGTTGCCCGACCAGCAGCAGCACCCACGCGGTCCACGAACTGAGGCCGGGCCGCGCCCGCACCAGAGCGGCGGGTAGCGCCTGAAGCCAGCCAAGGAGAGTGACGACTTCGCCGCGCTGGATGACAAAAGCGGCCACGCGGTTGATCCAGTCGGCGGCCTGGTCAAAGTCGCGGGCAGCGAGCGCGTGGTGAATCGCGTCCGCCCATCGTTCCTCCTGTGCATACCAGGCACTCGCCCGCCGGTGTAAGATGGCCGCCTGCTCAGGCTGCGCCCGCGCCAGCCGATCCTGGAGAAATTCCGCGAACAGTGGGTGATAGCGATACCAGGTGGCGGTCGAATCGCCGGGAGCGAGGAAGAGCTGGGCCTTAGCAACCTGCTCTAACAGGGCCGGACTCTCCGGCTGGCCGGTCAGGGCGGTGCAGAGCGGGCCGTCTAATTGCCGCAACACGGCGGTATCGAGCAAGAACTGCTGGATCGCCGCCGATTGCTGAAGGAAGATTTCTTCGGCCAGGTAGTCGCGGATATGCGGCTGGATGCCGGTGAACGTTGCCAGGAAGGCGGCGCGGTCGGACTGCCCGTGCAGGGCCAGCGCGGCCAGTTGCAGCCCGGCGACCCAGCCCGCAGTGTGCGCGGCCAGCAGAGCCACGTCTGCCGGGGCCAAATCCAACGCCATCACTTCATTAAGGAAGGTCTGTGTGTCGGCCAGCGAAAATTGCAGATCGGGCACGCCCAGTTCGTGGAGATCGCCGTTGGCGCGCAGGCGGGCCAGCGGGAAGGGCGGT
>JBBQHE010000364.1:0-1750 GCA_038323655.1 Acetobacterales bacterium
GATCGACCAGGCCGCAGCCTTTGCGGGGCTCTACTGTACCGTGCCGGGCAATGTGCGCCGCGCGGTGACGGTCGATCTGGACTGCCGATTTACGGGCCAGGTCACGGCCGGGCGCATCATCGCCGAGGGCCGGATCGTTACCCAGGGCCGCAGCCTGTTCTTCGTGCGGACCGAGGTGCTGGACGCGGCGGGCAAGGTCATCGCCTTCGGCGCCAGCACGCATAAATGGCGCCGCGGCAGCGAAAACCCCGAAGGTGTTGCACCTTAGGGTCAGGGCGCCGTCAGTACGCCCACCGTCGCGCCCGCCATGCAGCAGGCGATGGCCGCGGCCAGCAGCGACCGCGGTCCGAGCGCCAGGATATCCGCCCGCCGTTCGGGACACATCGCCCCCATGCCGGCCAGCATGATCCCCAGGCTGGCGAAATTCGTGAAGCCGCAGAGCGCATAGGTCAGAATCAGCCGCGACCGCGCCGAAAGGCCGAGCCCGCCGCTCGTCGCCATCTCCAGATAGGCGACGAACTCACTGACCACGATTTTTGTGCCGAGGCTGGCGGCGACGATGCCGCTTTCGGCCCAGGGCACGCCCATGGCCAGGGCCGCCGGGCGGAACACCCAGGCGGCGATGGCCTGCAGGGTCAGCCCGGTCAGCGGTTCCAGAATCAGGTTGGCCAGCGCCACCAAGGCCACGAAGACGACCAGCGCCGCCATGATGCCGAGCATGAGGGTCAGCCCATCGGCGATGCCCTTCAGCAGCGCATCCAGCGTGCTGTCATACAGCCGCGGCGGCACCGGATCGGCCCTGTCTTCCGCCACCGTGCCCGGCAACATCAGCAGGGCGGCCAGCACCGCCGCGGGCGTCGCGACCAGGCTGGCCGCCAGCAACTGCCCCGCCGCATCCGGCACCACCTGGCCGATGATGGTGGCATAGACCACCAGCGTATTGCCGCTGATCGTGGCCAGCCCCGCAACCATGACCACGAACAATTCGGACCGCGTGAGGCCCGCGAGCCAGGGGCGGATCAGCAGCGGCGCTTCGACCATGCCGACAAAGACATTGGCCGCTACCGAAAGCCCAGCGGCGCCTGACAGGCCAAAAGCCCAGCGCACGGCGCGGGAAATGGCGCCGACCAGCAGCGGCAGCACGCGCCAGTGGTACAGCACCGCCGACAGCGCGCCGACCACCAGAATCAGCGGCAGCGCCTGGAAGAACAGGATGAAATCGGCCCCCGGCCGCACCACGGCAAAGGGCGGCGGCGCGCCGCCGAGGTAGCCGAAGACGAGCGCCGTGCCCGCCTGGGTCGCGACGGCCAGCCCATCGACAGCGCGCCCCACGGCGGTGAACGCGGCGCGCACGGGCGGCAGGTGCAGCAGGGCGGCGCCCAGCAACAACTGCCCGCCGATGCCGGCCGCGACGATGCGCCAGGGGATGCGCCGGGCGCCGCCGATCAGCCAACACAGGGCGGCAAGTGCGAAAAGCCCGGCCAGGGATTGCAGCTGCAACGCCATCCGGTCAGTCAGCCTCTGTCTCGTCAGGATCGGCTGCCTCGGCGGACAGGTCGAGCAGCAGTTCCACGCGTTCGGACGCCACGGCATCGACCGACTTCAGCTTGCGCGCCACCTGTCGGGTCCGCACCTGGGCGGCGTCGATGGTGTTGCCGAAGGCGGTCGCCTGCTTGCGCAGCCGGCCCAGGACCTCGTCCATCCGGCCCATCTCGGCCTTGGTCGCGCCCAGCAGTTCACGCACCATGTC
>JBBQHE010000365.1:0-1687 GCA_038323655.1 Acetobacterales bacterium
GGGCCGGATCACGCGTGGACCGGCGTGACGATGCCGCCGGCCACCGGCATCACGACCTTGCCGGGCACACGACCTCGCCGGGCACTGGCATCACAACCCCGCCGGGGCCTATGGTCAGCGGCGTGGGCGCGCGGTTCTGCCGCAGCGAGGACGCCCCCTCGGCCACCACCATCCCCACCGCCGCGGTCAGCGCCTTTCGGTCGGGGTAGGTGCCGGGTGCGATCGGCGCATGCAGCAGGATGGTCGCCCGCGCGCCCGGCCGGCGCGCCAGGCGCCAGAAATGGCTCGCGATATCCATGTCACCATACCAGGCGAACAATGGCCGGTCGCGCCGGCAGGCCGGCAGCCCGCCCAGCCGGTCATACACCAGCGAGACCGGCTGCACGCCGCTGGCCGCATCGGCGACCGACAGGAAGGAGGAGCGGAAAGGCAGCACCCGCGCCCCGTCGCTGCTGGTGCCTTCGGGGAACAGCACGAGGCTTTCTCCTCCCGCCAGGCGTTCGCGCATGGCGCGCGCCTCATCCCCCGTGCGGCCGCGGCTGCGGCTGACGAAGACGCTGCCGCCCAGTCGCGCGACCCAGCCGATCAATGGCCAGGTGGCGACATCGCCCTTGGAGACGAAGCGCGCATCCAGCACCGCCCCCAACACCAGTATATCCAGCCAGGAGGTATGGTTGGCGGCATAGAGCATGGCGCCCGAGGTCGGCGCCTCCCCCACCACGCGGATTTGCAGCCCCATCAGCTTGCACAACACGCGGTTGTAGGTTCGGGCAAAGGCATGATTGGCGTGGCCCGGCAGCACGACCAGCAGCGCCTGGATCGGCAGGGCGATCAGCGTCCAGATCAGTACGCAGGCGATGCGCCGCACGGCGCGAATCCGCCCGCCGAGCGGGCGGGGTTCCATCACGTCGCGGAACAGCGATCCCGGCAGGTAGGGCTTGAAACGCAAGGGGCCCTTGCGCTTGCGGCGCGGGCGGAGGGCTTCGATGGCAGGCGCCGCGGCTGTGTCCATAAACATGGGTTAATCCGCCCCCCGCGTCGCGGCAATGAAGGTCGCATGGCAAGACCGTGACGCGTCGCGTGTTGCGACGAGGAAGCGGGGGGATAGGATGCGGCCGATGAACGGCCGGAGACCCGCCATGACCCTGCTGACCCGACGCGCGGCCCTGGCCGCCCCCCTGCTGCTACCGCGGGCGGCCCGGGCGCAGGGCTGGTCGCCCGACCGGGCGGTGCGGCTGATCGTGCCCTTCGCCCCGGGCGGCAGCCAGGATGTGCTGGGGCGGCTGTTCGCCCAGGCGCTCGGCCCCCTGATCGGCCAGCAGGTGGTGACGGAGAACCGCGCCGGGGCCGGCGGCATCCTGGGCGCCGAGGTGGTGGCCCGCGCAGCACCCGACGGCCATACCCTGCTGCTCGCCACCGCGGGGCAACTGACCATCGCCAAGGCGATCGGCCGCCGCCTGCCCTACGACCCGATCGCCGATTTCACCCCGGTGGCCCACCTGACCGACAGCCCGGTGGCGCTGCTGGCAGCGAGCCAGCTTGGCGTGGATTCGCTGCCCGGGCTGCTGGCCCGGGCCCGTGCCGCCGACCCGCCGCTGCCCTATGCCTCGACCGGCACCGGCACCAACACCCATCTGATCATGGAGGATCTGAAGGCACGTGAAGGCCTGCGGGTCGAGCACATCCC
>JBBQHE010000366.1:0-1661 GCA_038323655.1 Acetobacterales bacterium
CACGCGAAGGCTGGGTCAGAAGGCCGACGCAGGCCAACAAGAGCAACAGCACGCAGGACAGCAAATCAAGCCGAATCAGTCGCTTCATGCCAACCCCTGTGCCAAGGTCGATCTGCCTGCCCAGCCCCGGGCCACCGACCGCGTGCGATCATACACTGCTCGCAGTAAACAACTTTTGCGCGTCGGTCTGCAACCTCTGCGGGCAGGGCGCGTGATGCTTCTCGCGAACCGATGAGCACGCCAGACTGCCGCTTGGTGCACAGGAAACAGGCCGAATGAACGCCCAGCCATCAGCCAGCCAGATCATAAGCCACAGGGGCGGCGCCTTCCTCTGGCCCGAAAACACGCTGACGGCCTTCCGCAACACGCTTGCCCTGGCCGTGGAGCAAGCCGAATGCGACATCCACCTCACGCGGGACGGCGTGCCGGTGGTCATTCACGACGCGACAGCGGAGCGCACCACCGATGGCCGCGGCCCGGTCGGTGCGATGACAGCGGCCGAGGTTGCGGCCTTGCGCATCCGCGGCGCGGGCGACTGCGGCGTGCCTACCTTGGCGGAGGTTGCGGCTTTGTTTGCGGGCGGGCCGATGCTTCTTCGGGTGGAAATCAAACCTGATCCGTCTGACAGCCCCTATCCGAACGTGGTCGAGCGCGTTCTGGCAGCCCTGGGGCCGGCGCGAAAAAACACCATTCTTATCGCTTTTCACGCACCGACCGTGGCGGCGGCCTGGGCGGCCGGGGGGCTGGCGGGCGCTGCCTGGCTGCTGGAGCCTGCAACGCTGCGCGACCTGGGGCCGGTCGGTGCTGCCGCAGTGACGCTGGGATATGGGTTGCCTTCCGCCGAAACGCGGATCGACTCGGCCGATGCCGCCTATGTCGGGGCCATGCGGCGGGCGGGGCTAGGCTGCGGGGTGTGGGGTGCCAACCATGGCGGCACCATAGACCGCGCACTGGCCTTGGGTCTTGACGCCTTCGCGACCGACGACCCGGCCTTGGCGATCGGCCGCCGGGCTTTGTTTCTTGGGTCTCAGGGGGCCGAGTAAGGGTAGCGGTGCATCCCGCTGGGCGAGAGTGTGAAGATCTCCACCCCCGTCTCGGTCACACCCACCATGTGTTCGTACTGCGCCGAGAGGCTGCGGTCCCGCGTCACCGCGGTCCATCCGTCGTCCAGGATCTTCACTTCCGGCCGGCCGGCGTTCACCATTGGCTCGACCGTGAAGAACATGCCCGGCTTCAGCGTAGGTCCATCACCCTTTTTGCCGAAATGCAGCACGTTCGGCGGCGCGTGGAATGACCGGCCGATGCCATGGCCGCAAAAGTCGCGGACAACGGCAAATCGATTGCGCTCCACATGGGTCTGGATTGCGGCACCCACATCGCCCAGGGTCGCGCCGGGGCGGATGGCGGCGATGCCCTTCATCATGGCGTCATAGGTGACATCCATCAGCAGCCGGGCCTTGGTGGTGGGCTGGCCCGCGGCGTACATCCGCGACGTATCGCCGTGCCAGCCGTCCAGGATGACGGTCACGTCGATGTTGATGATGTCGCCATCGAGCAAAACGCGATCGCCGGGGATGCCGTGGCACACCACATGGTTGATGCTGGTGCAGCAGGACTTGGTGTAGCCGCGGTAACCGAGCGTCGCGGGGATCGCGCCATGG
>JBBQHE010000367.1:0-1587 GCA_038323655.1 Acetobacterales bacterium
GCGGCGAGGCGGCGGGAGCCGGGCACAAAACAGAGAGGCGGAGGCGATGCGGGTTTTAGTCATCGAAGACGATCAGCGGCTGGCGCGGCTGATCGCGCGGGTCCTGACCGAAGAGCACTACACGGTGGATGTGGCCCATGATGGGGATATGGGGTTGGAGTTGGCCCTGAGCGGCGTCCCTACGGTGGCAATCGTGGACTGGATGTTGCCGGGGCGCGACGGCCCGGCCATCTGCCGCGCCGTGCGGGCGGCCCACCTGCCGGTCGCGCTGCTGCTGCTCACGGCGCGCGGCCAGGTGGAAGACCGGGTGTCGGGCCTGGACAGCGGGGCCGATGATTACCTGACCAAACCCTTCGCCTTCGAGGAACTCCTGGCGCGGGTGCGCGCGCTCAACCGCCGGTTTACCCTGGCGAGCGGCAGCGACCCAGGCGAGATCCGCACCGGCGAACTGGTGCTCGACCTGCGCGCCCATAGCGCCCGGCGCGGCGACCAGACCCTCGATCTGACGGCCACCGAGTGGAACCTGCTCGAATGCCTGCTGCGCCATCCCGGCCAGACCCTCACCCGGCAGCAGATTTTGGACTACGTCTGGGCCTACGACAGCGACGTGCAACTTAGCCTGGTCGATGTCTATATCTCCTATTTGCGGCGCAAGCTGAACGTACCGGGGCGGCTCGATCCGATCCAGACCGTGCGCGGTGTGGGCTACCGGCTGGAGACCGCGCATGTTTAACCGGCTGCGCCTGGGCCTGTCGCTGCTCTACCTGGGGGCCGCCCTGGCGCTCATCGCCCTGGTAGGCGCGGGCACCTACCGGCTGATCGATGCCTACTTCCAGTCCACGACCGACCTGGCCTTGCAGCACCGCATGGCCCATGAATTCCTGCGGCTCGGTGCCCCGGTCAGCCCCGAATTGGAGGCAGCGGACCGCAACTGGTACGCCACCCGCGCCGCTCTGATCCCCCCAACCCCCGCCCGCGCCGCCCCGGCCCGGCCCACGCCGCAAGGAGGATCGCACGAGGAGGAAGCGGAGGGAGAGGGACCGGGCGGGGGCGGCGCAGCAGGCCAACCGCCGCTGGATAGCGCCAACGAGGGAAGCGCCGAGGATTTATACGACGGCGATCTGGCGGCGATCTTTGTCCTGCCGCTGGATACCAGCGGCCAGCTCACCGCCGCGCCGCCCGCCAGCCTGCCGCTGGCCCCCGACGGCCAGGCAGCGACGGCAGCTCTGACCGGGGGTAGCGACTGGCGCACGGTGAATCTGGGAGAGGGCGCGCGGGTGCGGCTGCTCACCTACCGCCTCCCGCCCGGCAGTAGCCCCGCCATCCTCCAACTGGGCCGCACGCTGGGCGACCAGGACCGGGTGTTGCAACAACTCTTGCTGGCACTGCTGGGTCTGGGAGCCGGGAGCGCGGTGGTGCTGGGTGGGGGAAGCTGGTGGCTGGCCGGGCGGGCACTACGACCCGCGCAGGCCGCCTGGGTCCGCCAGCAAGCGTTCGTCGCCAACGCCAGCCACGAGTTACGGACCCCGCTGACCCTGCTGCGGGCCAGCGCCGAAGTGGCGCGGCGAGGCCTTCCCGCCGAGGATC
>JBBQHE010000368.1:0-1582 GCA_038323655.1 Acetobacterales bacterium
AGTGACATCTGCGACGACGTGGCCGAAACCATCTACCAAGCCTACGGCGAACGGATGCACCCCCCGGCCCTGCTCCACCAGATGGTCCTGGCCGGTCGCCTGGGGCAAAAGGCGGGCAAGGGCTTCTACACCTACAGCGACGAAAGCGGCGCGACGACGGCTGACCTGATCAGCGCGGTCCAGCAAGAGACGGGCGTGCGCGACACCCTGTTCACTACCGACCGGCTGATCCTGCCGCTGATTAACGAAGCGATCCGCGCCCTCGAAGAGGATATCGCCGGGCTGAGCGATATCGGCATCGCCATGCAGGCCGGGGCAGGCTTCCCGCAGGGGCCGCTGGAGATGGCCGACGAGCGCGGCCTGGACGACGTGCTGGCCGGATTGGAAGCCCTGCAAAACACACTGGGCGAACGCTTTGAGCCAGCACCCCTCCTGCGTGAGAAGGTCGCGGCGGGCGATCTGGGACGCAAGACGGGCGCTGGCTTTTTCGAATACACATGATGGGGTACGCGCATGGCTCACATCCGACTCTATAATCCTGAGCAGGATGCCGAGGCAGCGTTTGCGCTGTGGCGGGACACGCTGAACCGCGAGTGGCCCTTGACCGCCGCCCAGTTCCGGCAGGTGGTCACCACCCCGCCACTGTACCGGCCCGGCGATGATTTCGTCGCCGAAGAGAATGGGCGAGTGGTCGGGTTTGTCGCCACCCAGGCACAACGCGGGGCCTATGTCCAGCAGCCGGGCGGCAATATCGTCGTCCTGTTGGTGGCCCCGGAAGCGCAGGGACACGGCATAGGCCGGGCGTTGCTGGACCATGCGGCGGCCCATTTGCGCGACGCCGGGATGCTGTGGGCGGGAATCGGGGGGCGGATGCCCCGGCTCTGGCCGAGCGTGCCGGACAACCTCCCCGCCGCCAAAGCCTTCTTCCAGGCGTGCGGCTGGGAGTTCCAGGGGATCAGCTATGATCTGGTGCAGCACCTGGACCATTACGTGACCCCGCCGGGTGTGCTGGAACGGATGGCCGCGCAGGGGGTGCGTCTGGAAGCCGCCGGAGCCGCCGATATGCCGGAATTGCTCGCCTTCGAAGACCGCGAGTTCTCCGGCTGGGCCAACGAATACCATGCCGCCGCCGACCTCGGTGATTACGCCGACTGCCTGATCGCCCGTGACGCCGACGGCCCGATCATCGGCGCGCTGATGATGTACGGCCCGCAGTCCCACCCGCAGCGCATGGATGTTGTCTGGAAAGGGCTGCTGGGCGAGAATGTCGGGAGCCTGGGGGCGGTCGGCGTCGCCCAAACGGCGCGCCAGCGCGGCATTGGTCTCGCGCTCGTCGCCCGCGGATCGGAGATATTGAAGGAGCGCGGGGTCGGAAACTGTCATATCGGCTGGCTTGTGCTGGTTGATTTTTACGGTAAGCTGGGCTATACGAAGTGGCACGCCTACGACATGAGTGGGAAGGCGTTGCAGGCACAATCACAATAAGGAGAGAGGAAATGGCCGACCGCCAGTATATCAAGCTAACGATTGAAGATAAGGTCGCGCTGATCACCATCGATCACCCGCCGGTGAACGCGCTGAG